>NZ_JBEXUA010000004.1:0-509192 GCF_040614235.1 Mycobacterium sp. NPDC006124
GTGTTGGGGTTGATGGGTGGGTTGTTGCAGATCAACCCGATCTGGCAGCTCGGCCCGTACAAGCCCTCGCAGATCTCGGCGGGGTCCCAGCCCGATTTCTACATGATGTGGACTGACGGGTTGGCCCGGATCTGGCCGCCGTGGGAGCTCTACCCGTGGGGGCACACGGTGCCCGCGGCGGTGGCGGTGGCGTTGTTGATGGGGTTGGTGTTCATCCTGTTGACGATCTATCCGTTCCTGGAGAAGCGGTTCTCCAAGGACACCGCCCATCACAACTTGTTGCAGCGTCCGCGCGATGCCCCGGTGCGTACCGCGATCGGTGCGATGGCGATCGCGTTGTACATCGTGCTGACCTTCAGTGCGATGAACGACATCATCTCGTTGAAGTTCCACATCTCGTTGAACGCGACGACGTGGATCGGGCGGATCGGGATGGTGGTGTTGCCGGCGATCGTGTACTACATCACCTACCGGTGGGCGATCAGCTTGCAGCGCAGTGACCGGGCGGTCCTCGAGCACGGCATCGAGACCGGCATCCTCAAGCGGCTCCCGCACGGGGCCTACGTGGAGTTGCATCAGCCGTTGGGACCGGTCGACGAGCACGGTCACCCGATCCCGTTGCAGTATCAGGGCGCACCGCTGCCCAAGCGGATGAACAAGCTGGGCTCGGCGGGGGCACCCGGGACGGGCAACTTCCTCTACCCCGACCCCGAAGGTGAACAGGCCGCCCTGGTCGAGGCCGCCAACGCCTCCGAACACCGCGCCATGACCGCCCTCAAGGCACGCCAACACACCAACGGAAACGGCAACGGCAGCAACGGTTCCAACGGTCACGGTTCCAACGGAGACCACTGACCGATCCGCTCGGCACGAACGAACACCGCCCCCCGACGATCGTCGGGGGGCGGTGTTCGTTTGTGGGACACACATGTTCGTCGCCGAACGTGCAGTTCGTACACGTCCTCACCGCACTTCGCTGCCCGACCCACACGCTCGGCTGTCCGCAGGCCGTGCCCAGCCCACTCCCCTACTCCACGGCGTGAGCTATCGGTCAGCTGGCCGAGGCGAGTACGGCGTGCAATTGACGTAGGAAGATCCACGGCACGGCGATCATGCCCACCGTGATCACGCCTGCGACGGCGTAGACCATCCAGGACGCCGTGTCGTGTTCGGAGGCCATCAGATAGGTGGCCACACCGACTCCCGTTGCGGCAGCGCCCATTGCGGCCGCCAGGGACGCCGTGCAGCGCAACCAGATCTGCTCCACGGCCGCGGTCGGAAAACCCACCCGGTGCCCGGCTGGCGGCGTGGAGTATCGGCGCAATACCGGCGCGCCAAAGGGTTGCAACCGCTGCGACACCGACGGCGTCTCACGGGCCACGGCCTCACCGGAGCCCTCGGCGCGCGCCGGGACGGTCACCCCCGCCGACTGTCTCGCCTTGAGCAACAACGGAATTGCGCCGAGGATCACCAATGCCGACACCCCGATGACGGCGTAGAGCAGCCAGGGCGTGTCGGACTTCTCGCTTCCACCGCTGTGGGCGCTGCCGAGGGCGACGAGGGCGACGACGGCCGCCACCCCGGCTCCCAGGGCGATCAGCCACAGCGCGACTGCCGCGGCGACCAGGATGCGGTCGGTGCGGTCGGGTGTGCCGGGGCGCAAGCGCGGCGACGCGATCGCCCCGCCCTCCATGTCAGTGGTCATCAGCAGCTCGTCTGCCAATCATTGTTCTGTTGGGAGGCGATGGTCTGGCCGTCGCTCGTGGTGATCTGACAGTTGAGCTTGCTCAGGCGAAGCAGGCTCGACGCCTGCACCGACCCGAATTCCGACATCGAGATCGGCGTCACCGTCAGCGACCACGGAATGTAGACGTTCTGCTGGGTGCGCTGCCGCCCGGAAGCGTCGGTGTAGGTCACCGAGATGCGATCCAGCGGCGCCTTGGTGCCCGTCACGGTGTAGGTGATGAAGCGCGGGCCCGCTGGAGCGGCGGAGGTCGCCGGCGGCGGTGCGGTCTCGGCCGGTGGCGGTGGGGGCGGCGCCTCGGTCGCCGCTGGTGGCGGCGGTGGCGGCTCCTGGGTGACGGTGATCGTCTCGGGCGGGGGCGGTGGCGGCTCTTCGGTGGTCGACGGCGGAGGAGGCGGCGGTGGCGTCGTCGTGGTGATCTCGTCCTGCACCGGGGGCACCGAGGTCGTCGTGCTGGTCTCCGGGGTGGCCAGCGTCTCGCTGTCGGTCCGCGTCACCAGCACGGCCACCGAGACGACCAGGGAGATCGCCGCCACGATGGCGACCACGCCGACCACCCAGGGCCAGCGCGGCGGGGTTGCCTCGTCGTCCTCGGACTTCGCGTCGTACGCGTCGTAGTCGTAGAGGGCGGAGTCCGGCGGCACATAGGGTGCGCTGGTGAACTGTTCGGATTCGGGCGCGGAGTACGCCCGGGAGTAGATCTCGGTTTCGCCCGTCTTCGGCGATTCCCGAGCCGGTTCATCCGGCCCCAGTGACTTCGATCCTGGAGAATCCGGCTCTGGGGGATTCGGCCCGCTCATCTACGCCTGTCCTTTTCGACTGCCCGGGTGGCGCGACGTCAGCGTCGGGGTCGTGACTGGTCGTCGTGCCTCGGCAACCTTACCGAACACGGCCCCCCGACGGCTTCGGTGGCACGACCCATGGGCGAATGAGCCCTCTATCGTGACCTTGCGCTGGGCGGGATCAGTGCTTCTCGGGACCGGTGTAGTACTCGAAGACCAGACCCGCGGCGGCCGCCAGCACCATGCACACGCCGGCGACGATCATCCATGGCAACCACAGCGCGATCGACACGGCCGTCACCGATGCCGACAGCGCGATCAGCAGGGGCCACCAGCTGCTGGGGCTGTAGAAGCCCAACTCCCCTGCGCCGTCGGAGATCTCGGCGTCTTCGTAGTCCTCGGGACGCGTGTCGAGCCGTCGGGCGACGAACCGGAAGAAGGTGCCGATGATGAGCGACAGTCCAGTGGTCAGAACGAGCGCCGTGGTGCCCGCCCATTCGATGCCGCCGTTGGCGTAGATCCCGGTCAGGACGCCGTAGCCGACGGCGCAGACCGCGAAGAACGCGGTGAGGAACTCGAACAGTCTCGCTTCGATGTGCATGAGTCGTCGTCCCTACTTGCTCGCCATCGGAACCTGCTCGCCGCGGCGCGACTCGAACGGGTGCGTGGTGACCGCCAATTCGGGCAGCCCCACCGCTCCGAGCGCGTCGGCGTTGGTTCCGTTGGGGTGGTCGATGCGGTACTGCAGGTAGGCCTTGAACACGTTGGGCTCCACGACGCGCACTTCGAAGTTCATCATCGAGTGGTACGTGCCGCACATCTCGGTGCAGCGCCCGACGAATGCGCCCGTCTCCTGGATCTCGCTGACCTGGAACACGTTGTCGGAGTTGTTGGCCTTGGGGTCCGGCATCACGTCGCGCTTGAAGAGGAATTCCGGCACCCAGAAGCCGTGGATGACGTCGGCCGAGGCGATTTGGAACTCGACGCGCTTGCCCTTGGGCAGCACCAGGATCGGGATCTCGTTGCTGGTGCCGGTGGTCTCGACCTTGTCGAAGTTGAGGTAGGTGCGGTCTTCGGGGTTGAGCCCCTTGATCGGGCCGACGAGTTCCTCGCCGTGCTCGTCGACGCCCTCGGGCTTGGACACCATGGCGGCCTTGCGCTGGGCGTCGGCGCCGTCGTAGCTGAGCGTGCCGTCCTTGAACGCGATCTTCTGGTACCCGAACTTCCAGTTCCACTGGAAGGCGGTGACGTCGATGACGACCTCGGGGTTGGGATCCTTGTGCAGCATCTTCTCCTGCACCACGACGGTGAAGTAGAAGAGCACCGAGATGATGAGGAACGGCACGACGGTCAACACGAGTTCCAGCGGCATGTTGTAGCCGAACTGCCGCGGCATGTCGGTGTCGGTCTTCTTCTTGCGATGGAAGACGCTCGTCCAGAACAGCATCACGTACACGATGGCGCCGACGACCAGCGCTGCGATGACGCAGGCGATCCACAGCTCTCGGTTGAGCTTGGCCTCGGGGGTGATGCCGTTGGGCCAGCCGAGACCGATTGCCTCAGACCAGCTGCAGCCGCTGAGCAGGAGCGCAGTCCCACCGAGAACTACCGACAACGCCACCAACCGGAACCTACGTGCGGTCACGTCGGTGCCTCCTAGAAGTGGGTGAAACCAGGCGAATACTACGCAGCGTAGACCACGCCGGCGGCCGGGAGCGAAGCGACCGGGGTGTCGGTTCCGTGACCCTCCGCGGTTCGGCATACTGGCGCGATGTGCGGACTGCTGGCCTATCTACGCAACCCGTCCGCAGACCCGGCCCCCGGGCTGGTCGACGCGGTGTCCGGCGCCACCCACCTCATGCGTCACCGCGGGCCAGACGAGCCGGGTACCTGGGCTGACGACGCGGCGGATCCCACGGTGGTGCTGGGCTTCAACCGGTTGTCCATCATCGACATCGCCCACAGCCATCAGCCGCTGAGCTGGGGGCCACCCGAGCAGCCCGGCCGCTACCGGCTGGTGTTCAACGGGGAGATCTACAACTACCTCGAACTTCGCGAGGAGCTCTCGGCGCGACACGGCGCCGAGTTCGCCACCGACGGTGACGGCGAGGCGATCATCGCCGCCTATCACCACTGGGGCACCGAAGCGCTGAACCGGTTGCGCGGCATGTTCGCCTTCGCGCTGTGGGACGCGGTCGACGGCGTGCTGTTCTGCGCTCGCGACCCGTTCGGAATCAAGCCTCTGTTCATGGCGACCGGTGACGGCGGCACGATCGTGGGCAGCGAGAAGAAGTCGCTGCTGGACCTCGCCCCGGTGGCCGGCGTCGACCTCGGCGTCGACGACCGGGCCGTGCAGCACTACACGGTGCTGCAGTACGTGCCCGAGCCCGAGACGTTGCACCGCGGCGTGCGCCGGCTGGAGTCGGGCAGCTACGCCCGGATCCGTCCCGGCCACGAGCCCGAGGTGACGCGGTACTTCGTGCCCCGGTTCGCGGCGGTGCCGTTCGTCGCGGGCCAGGAGAAGAGCCGGTACGACGAGATCACCGCGGTCCTGGAGGACTCGGTGGCCAAGCACATGCGTGCCGATGTCACGGTGGGCGCGTTCCTCTCCGGCGGCATCGACTCGACGGCCATCGCGGCCCTGGCGATTCGGCACAACCCGCGCTTGATCACGTTCACCACCGGATTCGAGCGGGAGGGTTTCTCCGAGATCGACGTCGCCGTGGCCTCGGCGGAGGCGATCGGCGCCCGGCACGTCGCCAAGGTGGTCAGCCAGGCCGAGTTCGTCGCCGCGTTGCCCGAGATCGTCTGGTACCTCGACGAGCCGGTGGCCGATCCCGCACTGGTGCCGCTGTTCTTCATCGCCCGCGAGGCCCGCAAGCACGTCAAGGTGGTGCTGTCCGGCGAAGGCGCCGACGAGTTGTTCGGCGGGTACACGATCTACCGGGAGCCCTTGTCGCTGAAGGCGTTCGACTACGTCCCCGGCCGGTTGCGCCGCACGCTGGGCCGGGCGTCTCGTCCGTTGCCCGAGGGCATGCGGGGCAAGAGCCTGCTGCATCGCGGGTCGTTGAGGCTCGAGGAGCGGTACTACGGCAACGCCAGGAGCTTCTCCGACGCCCAGTTGCGCGCGGTGCTGCCGGGCTTTCGGCCGGAGTGGACGCACACCGACGTGACCGCTCCCCTCTACGACGAGTCACGGGGCTGGGATCCGGTGGCCCGCATGCAGTACGTCGACCTGTTCACCTGGCTGCGCGGCGACATCCTGGTCAAGGCCGACAAGATGACGATGGCCAACTCGCTGGAACTGCGCGTGCCGTTCCTCGATCCCGAGGTGTTCGCGGTGGCCTCGCGCCTGCCGTTCGACCAGAAGATCACCAGGACCACCACGAAGTACGCGTTGCGGCGGGCGCTGGAACCGATCGTGCCCGCCCACGTGCTCAACCGCGCGAAGCTCGGCTTCCCGGTGCCGATCCGGCACTGGTTGCGGTCGGGTGAGTTGCTCGACTGGGCGAACGCGACGGTCGGCGCGTCACAGGCCGGGCACCTCGTCGACCTCGCCGACGTGCGCCGCATGCTCGACGAGCACCGGACCGGCGCGGCGGATCACAGCCGACGGTTGTGGACGGTGTTGATCTTCATGCTGTGGCACGCGATCTTCGTGGAACGCAGCGTGGTGCCCGACATCGCCGAGCCCACCTACCCGGTGCAGCTGTAGGCGCTCAGGCCAGCGTCGCGCCGATCTCCTGGCCGGCCTCGGGGCCGTAGGCCTCGGTGAGCCGCGCGATCGCGGCGTCGCGGTCCCAGGTCCACTCCTGCGGTCCGGTCGCCTCCAGCACCAGCACGGCGACCAATGAGGCCAGCTGCGCCGAGCGCTCCAGGCTCAGTCCGGCGGCTCGGCCGGTGAGGAAGCCGGCCCGGAACGCGTCGCCGATGCCGGTCGGATCGGCCTGATGGGTCTCGGGCACCACGTCGACGTGGATGGTGGTGCCGCCTGAACTGCCACCGGACACCAGGTCGACGCCCTTGGGGCCGAGCGTGGTGACGCGCAGACCGATCTGGTTCATCACCTCGGCCTCGCTCCACCCCGACTTCTGCAGCAGCAGATCCCACTCGTAGTCGTTGGTGAACAGGTAGGTCGCGCCGTCGATCAGCTTGCGGATCTCGTCGCCGGAGAGGCGGGCCAGCTGCTGGGACGGGTCGGCGGCGAAGGGCAGGCCCAACGCCCGGCATTCCTCGGTGTGCAGGAACATCGCGTCGGGGTCGTTGGCGCCCACGATGACGAGGTCGATCTCACCGACCTCCTTGGCCACGTCGGCGAGCTTGATGTTGCGCGACTCCGACATCGCCCCCGGGTAGAACGAGGCGATTTGGGCCATGTCCTCGTCGGTGGTGCAGACGAAGCGGGCGGTGTACGCGCTCTCGGAGATCAGCACGTTGGAGCAGTCGACGCCGTGCTCGTCGAGCCAGGCGCGGTACTCGTCGAAGTCCTTGCCGGCCGCACCGACGAGGGCGACGTCGCCGCCGAGCACGCCGATGGCGAAGGCCATGTTTCCGGCCACCCCGCCACGGTGCAGGACGAGGTCGTCGACCAGGAAGCTCAGGGACACCTTCTGCAGGTGTTCGGGCAGCAGCTGTTCGGAGAACTTGCCGGGGAACTTCATCAGATGGTCGGTCGCAATGGATCCGGTCACCACAATCGTCACGAAGCATTGCCCTTCAGTTGGTTGCACGCGCTGCCCGAGACTCATCAGCAGGTCGGTGCGCTAGCCTAACAACGTCATGGCCGGCCCCTTTCCGTACCCCGAGTCCCCGTACCCGGAATCGCAGCCCCAGCAGCCGTTTCCGCCCGCTGGCTACCAGCCTTCCGCCAGTCCGCCGCCGTACCCGGGTGCCGTGCCATCGGCCTACCCGGGGACGTTGCCGCCGCCGGTCGACTATCCCTCACCGCGGCGACGTGGTCGCCTGGTGCTGGTCGGCCTGGTGGTCCTCGCGCTGGTGGCGGCAATCGTCGTCGCGGCGGTCCTGTTCCTCGGGCGCAGCGGTGGGGAGACTGCGACGGTGACCAACGCCTCGGCGACGACGGCGATCCAGGGGTATCTGGACGCGTTGACCAACGGCGACGACGAGACGGTGGCCCGGAACAATTCGTGCGGGTTCTTCGACGCGGTCACCGACCGGCGCTCGGACATGACGTTGGCCAACCTCACCAGCGATGCGTTCCGGCGGCAGTACTCGCAGGTCAAGGTGGCCTCGATCGACAAGATCGTGACGTGGTCGCCCACTCAGTCGCAGGTGCTGTTCACGATGCGGGCCACGCCGGCCGGTCGCGGCCAGGGCGAGGTGGAACGCCAGGGTATCGCGCAGCTGTTGATCCAGGATCGCGACATCCTGGTGTGTTCGTACTTGCCCCGCAACGCCGGTCAGTTCTGACCGGCGCCGCGCGGCCGAAACTCAGTTGAAGGAGTCTCCGCAGGCGCAGGATCCGCCGGCGTTGGGGTTGTCGATGGTGAAGCCCGTCTTCTCGATGCTGTCGACGAAGTCGATCGTCGCACCCTGAAGGTACGGAGCGCTCATCCGGTCGACGGTCAGCGTGACGCCCCCGAAGTCGACGTTCAGATCGCCGTCGAGCGAGCGGTCGTCGAACGCGAGCTCGTAGCGCAGGCCCGCGCAGCCACCGGGCTGGACCGCGATGCGCAGATTCAGGTCGTCACGGCCCTCCTGGTCCAGCAGGGACTTGGCCTTGGCTGCGGCAGCGTCGGTGAGGATCGCGCCGTGGGCGGCGGTGGTAGTCGTGGTCGACTCGTCCTGAACAGTCATTCCTACTCCCTAGTGCCAATCTTCTTCGAGGAGATTGTCATGCGTCGGATATCTCAACGGTACCTTGCCGGAGCGCTATTCCCGACCCTCGGCGACCGCCCAGCGTGACGCCGTCTGCTCGGCCAGCCCGGTGAGCTGCCGCGCGGCGTCGTCGATGGCGACCTGAACCGAGCCCGCGAAGTCGGAGATCGAGTGCGCGGCGGCGATGCCGGCTCCCGCCAGGGCGGCGTCGTCGAGGGTCACCTGGCCGGCCAGCACCAACACCTGGGCGTGCCCGGCACCCGCGGCCAGGGCGCTGACCACCTTGCCGTGCAACGACTGGTCGTCGAATCGGCCCTCCCCGGTGACGATCACGTCGGCGGCGGCGACGTCGCCGGCGAGGTCGGTGTGCTCGGCGATGACGGCGGCGCCGGACTCCCGGCGGCCACCGAGGGCCAGCAGCACCGCGCCGAGCCCGCCGGCCGCCCCGGCACCGGGTGCGTCGCGCACGTCACGCCCGGTGCCGGCCTCGAGGTCGGCGGCCCAGGCGGTGAGCCTCTCCTCGAGCAGGTCGACGGTGGCGGCGTCGGCGCCCTTCTGCGGTCCGAAGACGTGGGCCGCTCCCCTCGGTCCGAGCAGCGGATGCTCGACGTCGGTGGCCGCGACCAGGTCGATCCCGGCCAGTCGTGTCGTGGCCGCCTCGAGGCCGCCGAGCGCGTCGACCAGACCGCGCCCGCCGTCGGTGCAGGCACTGCCACCCAGGCCCACGACGACGCGCGTGGCCCCGGCGGCCAGCGCGGCATCGAGCAATTGGCCGACGCCGCGGCTGTGCGCCTCGACGGCGGTGTGCACGGTGGGCGGGCCGCCGAGGATCGCCAGCCCGCAGGCCTGCGCACACTCGACGTAGGCGGTCGTCGCGTCGGCGTCGAACACCCAGTCGGCGTCGACCTCGGCCGACAGTGGACCGCTGACCCGTGTCGAGCGACGCCCACCGAATCGGTTGGCGAGTACGTCGACGAAGCCAGGTCCGCCGTCGGACTGTGGGGCGAGGGTCAGCCGGTCCCCCGGCCGGGATCTCCCCCAACCGGCGGCGATGGCCTCGGCGGCGTCGACCGCGGTAAGGCTGTCGCCGTAGCAGTCGGGGGCGATCAGGACGCGTAGGTCGGGGGTGGCCACCCCGGAAGGGTAAGGCGCAGCGGTCCGCCGCGGCAGGTCGAGGCCTGTGTTGATGACGGCGGGATCGTCAGTAACCTGGGAGGTGTGAAACTGCTGGGTCGCAAGAAGGACAGTTCCCCATCCGACGAGGACGACACCTCCGGGATGTCCGTGGCCGAGCAGGAGGCCGCCCAGGAATCGCGGGCGCGGGCCACTGCCCCCAAGGGGCGGCCCACCCCCAAGCGCAACCAGACCCGCAGCCGCGGACCGGTCGCCCCCGCACCGATGACGTCGGCCGAGGCGCGCAAGCGCAAGAAGGCCGTCAAGCAGACGATGTCCAAGGAAGAGCGCAAGGCCGACAAGCTGGTGCGCCGTGCCGCGCTCGCCGAGCGCCGCGAGAAGATGATGTCGGGCGAGGACGCGTACCTGCTGCCCCGGGACAAGGGCCCGCTGCGCCGCTACGTCCGCGACGTCGTGGACGCCCGCCGCAACCTGCTCGGCCTCTTCATGCCCGCCGCGCTCGCGCTGGTGTTCGTGATGCTGTCGCTGCCGTCGGTACAGATCCAGTACTACGTGCAATTCGTCATGCTCGGGCTGGTGCTGGTCATGGTGGCCGACGGACTGCTGATCGGTCGCAAGGTGAACAAGGCCGTCGACGCGAAGTTCCCCGACAACACCGAGAGCGGCTGGAAGCTGGGATTCTACGCCGCGAGTCGGGCGTCTCAGTTGCGCCGCATGCGGGCACCGCGTCCCCAGGTCGAGCGCGGCGCCACGGTCGCCTAGTTCGTGCGAGTCCTCGCGCTCGGCGGGATCCGTTCCGGCAAGTCGCAGTGGGCCGAGACCACCCTTGCCCAGGCCGCCGCGGCCGGGCCCCTTCGCTATCTGGCGACCGGAGCCGTCTCCGACGACCCCGAGTGGGCGGCCAGGGTCGACACCCACCGGCGCCGCCGTGACGACCGATGGTCGACGGTCGAGAGTTCCGACGTGGCAACGGTCTTGCGCGCCGACCCAGAGGTACCCACCCTGGTCGACGACGTCGGGGGTTGGGTGGTCGGTGTGATGGACCGCCGTGGCGCGTGGACCGGTGGGGCCATCACCTCCGACGTCGACGACCTGGTCGCCGCCGTCGTCGCGTTCCGCGGCCCGCTGGCGCTGGTCAGCCCGGAGGTGGGTTTGACGGTGGTGCCGGCCACCGCGTCGGGCCGGCTGTTCGCCGACGCCTTGGGTCTGCTCAACCAGCGTCTCGCCGCGGCGTGTGACCACGTGGTCCTGGTGGTCGCCGGGCAGCCGCTGACGGTCAAGGAGCGACCGGCGACGTGATCGGTTCCGTCGCATCGGCATTCGCGTTCGGTACGGTCGTACCGGTTCGCACGCGGCAGCCCTTCGGTCGGGGTGCTCTGACCGCGCTGCCGGTGGTCGGGGTGGCGCTCGGGGCGGTGGCGGCCGCTGCGGCATGGCTGGCGGGGAACGCCTTCGGGGAGACGAATCCGCTGACCGGGATGGCGGTGGTGGCGGTCCTGTTGCTCGGGACGCGAGGTCTGCACGTCGACGGATTCGCCGACACCGTCGACGGATTGGGGTGTTACGGGCCGCCGGAGCGGGCGTTGGCCGTCATGCGCGACGGCCCGGCAGGGCCGTTCGGCGTCGCCGCGATCGTCGTGGCGATCGTGGTGCAGGGCCTCGTGTTCACGATGCTCGACCCGGTGGCGATCGTGGTAGCGGTGACGGCGGGCCGGGTGGCGGTGGTGACGGCATGCCGACGCGGCGTGCCCGCGGCCCCCGGTGGCACGCTGGCCGCACTGGTGGCGGGCTCCCAGCCGGGCTGGGTGGCCGCGGCGTGGGTGGTGGTGCTCGCCGCGGTGTCGACGGTCGCGACCGACCGGCCGTGGCAGGGTCCGGTCGCGGTCGTGGTCGCACTGTCGGTGACCGCGGTGCTGGTGGCGCATTGCGTGCGGCGGTTCGGAGGCATCACCGGTGACGTGCTCGGCGCCTGCGTGGAGCTGACGACGACGCTGACCGCGCTTGGGTTGGCCGTGCGCTAACTGCGCCCAAGCTGCACCGCCTTGACGATCAGCAGCAGCGCGCCCAGTAGCAGGTAGCCGCGCAGCGCCAACATGCCGACGCGGGTGCCGGTCGACCACGTCACGGGTCGCAACAACGTCAGCGGCGGCATGCGCCACGACGAGCGGTCGACGCCGCGGATCGGCGCCGGGCTGGGCGTCTGGGCGCCTCGCCCGCAAGTGGTCCGGCGCAGCGTCATCGCCCCCGCCACCATGGCGACGACGGCCAGGGCCGCGCTCAGGTATTCGGCGGTTCGGACGACGTCGAGGTCCGGAAGGACGGTGGTGGTCATCAGGATTCCCGACAGCACCAGCAGGACGGCGACGATGGCGACCGCCACCACGTTGAGCCACCGCCGATTGACCCACGGCCCCAGCACTTCTCGGTCGTTGCACAGCAGCAGCAGGAAGACGCTGGCACTGGGCAGGAGCAGTCCGGCCAAGGCCTGCACCGCGGTTGTGATGACACCCAGCGGTGCGCCGGGGATGAGCACGACCCCCGCGGCGAGCACCACCATGGCGGTGTAGGAGAGGTAGAAGCGTTTGGCGTCGCCGAAGCTGCGGTGCAGCGAGTGCTTGACCCCGAACACGTCGCCGAACGCATAACTGGTGGCCAGTGTCACCGCCGCTGCGCCGACGATGGAGGCGTCCAGCAGCACGATCGCGAAGATCGACCCCAGCAGGTGGTCACCGTGGCCGAGCAGTCGGGCGACCTCGCCGGCGTCGGTGAAGGCGCCCACGGTGCCGGTGGATCGGGCGGCCCAGTCGCCGGTCATGACCAATGCCGCGGCGCCCAGCACCACGACGAACGCGCCGAGCACGGTGTCGACGCGTTCGTAGCCGATGAACCGTGGTGTGATGCGCTTGTCGACGATGTTGGACTGCTGAAAGAACAGCTGCCAGGGGGCCACGGTCGTGCCGACGATGGCGATGATCAGCAGCACCGCATCCGAGGTCACCCCGCCATGGATGCCGGGCACCACGAAATCCCGTGCCGCGCGGCCGATGTCGGGGTGCGACATCAGCACCATGGGTACCTGCAGCAGGGTGATGGCGATGAATGCGAACATGGCCCGTTCCCACCGGCGGAAGCTGCCCGAAGCCATGATCACCACGAGCGCGACCGCCGCGGTGGGGACCACGACGTACTGCGAGATCCCGAAGTAATCTGCGGCCAGGCCGATTCCGATGAACTCGGTGACGATGGTCAGGAAGTTCAGGACGAACAGGTCACCGACGGAGAACCAGCCCCAGCCCCGGCCGAACCGTTCGTTGATCAGCCGGGCGTGCCCTACACCGGTGACCGCGCCAAGGCGGACGACCATCTCCTGGTTGACCACCAGCACCGGGATCAGCAGCAGCAGGACCCACAGCAGGCTGTATCCGTAGTCCTGTCCGGCCTGGGCGTAGGTGGACACCCCGCCTGCGTCGTTGTCGCCGACCATCACGATGAGACCCGGGCCCACGATCGCGAGCATCGTCGCCAGTCGCACCTTCAGCGTGCGGGGCCGGTCGGGGCCGTCGACCGCGATGCGACCGAAGGCGCCCTCGATGTCACCGAGGTGGGCGCTGTCCAATACCGCCGTGCGCAGGCGGGGATCGGCGGTCATGGCAGGTACCGAACGGTCCGGACGGGCCGTGCTGCCGGTTCGCGTCGCCGCCAGTCCTCGGGAATCGTCGCCTGCAGCACGTCGTCGACGGTCACGACACCCAATACGCGGTCCTCGTCGTCGACGACGGGCACCAGGTACAGGTCGTAGTCCGCCATCAGCAAGGCGAGGTCGGCCAGGTCGACGTCGGCGGAGACCCGCGTCGGGTCCGAATCCATCAGCGCGGCAACGGCTGTCGCGGGACTGCTCTGCAGCAGGGCGATCACCGACACCACGCCGACCAGGTGCGCGCCCTCGTCGACGACGTGCACCTTCAACAGCGCCTCGGCCGGCAGCGAGGTCGCGGTCGCGACGACGGCGAGTGCCTCCCCCGCGGTGGCGGTGGCGGCGCAGGTCGCCACCTCGGTGTTCATCAGCCCGCCGGCGCTCTGCGGGTTGAACCCCATCAGGGTCGTCACCTTGGTGCGCTGCGGGGCGGGCATCAGCTCGAGGACCCGCAGTCGGCGGGACTGTCGCAGGTCGACGATCGCGTCGGCGGCATCGTCGGCGCGCATCCGTCCGAGCAGTCCGGCGACGTCGGCGTCGGGCATGTCGTCGAGCAGTCGACTGGCCTTGTCGGAGTCGAGTTCGGAGAACACGTCGGCCTCCAGTCCGGGATTGCTACGGACGCGCTCGAGGATCTCGCCGCCCTCGGCACGGTCGGCGTCCTCGAGCAGATCGGCGATCTGGGCGGGCTTGAGCGCACCGACCCGGCCCGCGACCCGGCGCACCGCGACCGACCGCCCGTCACCGATCAGCGGTTCGAAGCATCGCCAATCTCGCACGGCGGCAGTACCGTTGGCGCCAAACAGACCGAAGAACCGGGGCCGGCGCCGGATGTCGAGACGCGTCGGCGCCCATCCGCGACCGGTGTACTCCAACTCGACGTCGTAGGCGCGCACCAGCTCGGCAGCTGCCACGTCGATGAGGCGGTGTCCCAGGACGTCGGCCCGCAGCAGCACCTCGCCGGGGCGTCGTTCGAAACTGCGCAGGTCGATCGCGTTGCCACTCAACCTCACCCGGCCGGGGCGCCACACCTCGACGACCCGCGAGCATGAAGCGCACCAGACCGCGCGGATTCCACCGGCGTGGCGAGCTTCACCGGGTCGACGAAGCCGAGGAATCCGACCAGGACCATGTCGTGCTCGTCGCGCGCGGTGTATCCGCCCAGCCGAGCGGCGACGTCCCGGGTCGCCACCGCCAGCGTGCGCATGCCCCGGGCGCCGCAGTCGCGCACCACCGTGACGGCCGCCGCAGCCAGGTCGTCGTCGAGGTCGACGACCTGGTCGCCGAGCCGCACGCGGTCGCAGCGGGCCAGCACCGCGGCGGGGTCGCCGCGGGTGATCATCGTGTCCCGACCGGCCCGCCGGCGCACGACGACCGTCGCCATCCGCCGGACGTGGTCGAAGACGATCTCGTCCACCTCGCCGGTGAACGGCGCCGCCTCCCGGTCCGCCAGCCGCTCCACGATCGCCTCGTCGAGCGCGTCGTGCGGGTAGGTCTGCAGCGAGACCGCCAGATGCGCAAGCTCTTCGACCGAGCGGTCGACGACGCCGCGGGGGTCCAGGCCGTGCGCGTAGGCGACCCGGTCCTCGGTCAGGGTGCCGGTCTCGTCGACGCACAGCACGTCCATCGCCCCCAGATCCTGGATCGCCTCGAGGCGGTTGACCACGACGCCGTGCCCAGCGAGCGTGGCCGCCCCCCTGGCGAGGTTCGCCGTCACGATCACCGGCAGCATCTCCGGGGTCAGACCGATCGCCACCGCGATCGCGAAGAGGGCCGCCTGGTGCCAATCGCCGCGGACCCAGCCGTTGACCGCGAAGACGATCGGGGCCATCACCAGCATGAACCGGATCAACACCAGGCCAACCGTGCGGACGCCCACGTCGAAGCTCGACCGGGGTCGCAGGCTGACCGCCGTGCGCGTCAGGGCGTCGTGCAGGGTCGAGGTGCCGGTCGCGATCGCCAGCGCCGTCGCGGTGCCCGTGACGACGGTGGTGCCCGTGAAGCACAGCGACGCGGTGTCGAACCCGACGTCGCCCCGCGGTTCCGCCTCGGCGGGCGCACCCTTGGGCACCGGCCGGGACTCACCGCTGACCACCGACTGGTCGACCGTCAAGCCGGACGACGCGAGGATCCGCAGATCGGCGGGCACCAGGTCGCCCGCACCCAGCACGACGACGTCACCGGGGACCAGATCCTCGACCGGAACCTCGCGCAGGGTCCCGGGGTGGCCGTCGCCGGCGCGGCGGCGGACGGTCACGGTGGCCGACACCCGGCGGCGCAGACCGCGCACGGCCCGGACCGCGCGCGTTCGCTGCCACAGCCGAAGCACCACCGTGGCCGTCACGACCACGGCGACCGTGACGGCTCCCTCGACGTCGCCGACGGCCACCAACACTGCGGCGAACACGGCGAGCAGCGCCACGAACGGGCTGCCTGCCGCGTCGCGGACGCGCGTGCTCGCGCGATCGTCGACGTACCGGCCCGGTCGGTTCGCGCCGTGCTGAACTGCCATTCGTGCCGCGGAGGCCTCGGTGAGGCCGGACGGGGAACTCGACAAGGACTGGTAGGCCACGAACGCCGGCGCGTACGCCAGGGCGGCCAGCCGCGACCGCTCGGCGGCATCGCCGGACCACGGCGGGGTGGCCTCCAGTGCCGGTGATGCCATGCCCGATCCTCATTCGGCGCTCAGGACGATCAAAGGCTTGTCGAACCGTCCACGTTGCGGGACCCTGTCAATGCGTCGACTGAGAGGAGCGCCCGTGCCCGTCGGCCAGCCGTCCGAAGACGGTGTCTCGGAACGGCTGATTCAGGACACTGCGGGGATGTTCGCCATGCTCTCGGCGACCGTACGCCTGCACCTCGTGTGGTTGCTGTCCCTCGGCGAACGCGACGTGGGCACCCTCGCCGAGGAGACCGGTCAGTCCATGGCCACCGTCAGCCATCACCTCGGCAAGCTCAAACTCGCCGGTTTCGTCGACGCCCGCCGCGACGGACGTCGCCAGGTGTACTTCGTCAGCGACGCCCTGGCGCAGCAGGTCGTGCGCCTGGCGATGGAGGCCAAGCTCGACGAGGCCCCACGCCGCCGGGGCCGGCGGTCGGCCGCCGGCTGATCAGCCGAGCCGGGTCATCCAATGGTGGGTGTCGGCGAAGGTGCCGCGCTGGATGCCGGTGAGGGTATCTCGCAGTGCCATCGTGACCTCGCCCGGTTCGCCGTCGGCGATGGTGAACTCCCCGTCGCCGGACTTCACGTGCGAGACCGGGGTGATCACCGCGGCGGTGCCGCAGGCGAAGACCTCGGTGATCTCCCCCGCGGCAGCCTTCTTCTGCCACTCGTCGACGTCGATCTTGCGCTCCTCGACGGAGTAACCCGCATCGGTTGCCAACTGCAGCAACGACTTTCGCGTGATTCCTGGCAGGAGGGAACCGTTGAGTTCGGGGGTGACGAGGCGCGCCGTGCCGCCGCTGCCGAAGACGAAGAACAGGTTCATGCCACCCATTTCCTCGACGTAGCGGCGTTCGATGGCGTCCAGCCACACCACCTGGTCACAGCCGTGTTCGGCCGCCTCCGCCTGCGCGAGCAGTGACGCCGCGTAGTTGCCGCCGGTCTTGGCCGCGCCGGTACCGCCCGGGCTGGCCCTGACGTACTCCGTCGACAGCCACACCGACACCGGCTTGAGGCCGCCGGTGAAGTACGCCCCCGCCGGTGACCCGATCACCATGTACCGGTACTGCACGGCCGGTCGCACACCCAACCCCGGCTCGGTGGCGAAGATGAAGGGCCGCAGGTAGAGCGACTCCTCACCGCCGGCGGCGGGCACCCAGTCACCGTCGACGGCGATCAGCTGCCGCAGCGACTCCAGGAACACCTCGTCGGGTAGCTCGGGGACGGCGATTCTGCGGCAGGAGCTGCGCAGTCGCGCGGCGTTCTCCTCGGGCCGGAACGAGACGATGGACCCGTCGCTCCACCGGTAGGCCTTGAGCCCCTCGAAGACTTCCTGGGCGTAGTGCAGCACGACTGCGGACGGATCCAGTTGGATCGGACCGTAGGGCAACACCTTGGCGTCGTGCCAGCCGTTCGCTTCGTCGTACTCGACCGTCACCATGTGGTCGGTGAAGTGGCGGCCGAAGCCGGGGTCGGCCAGGATTGCGGTCCTTACCTCGTCACTTGCCGGGTTCGCGTTGCGGGCAAGCGTGAAGTCGAGGGAACCGTCAGTCATGTGGCGATTGTATAACCCGTGGCTAGCGAGTTTTGGCCTCTACGAACGGTGGCGCGACGACCTCGCACTCGAGTGCGCGGCCCCGGACGTCGACCGCGACCCGCTGGCCGTCGGCGATGCCGGCGTCGGCGTCGACCAGGGCCAGCGCGATGCCGAGTTTCAGTGTCGGAGAGAAGGTTCCCGACGTGGTGACGCCCACCGGGCGGTCGCCGTCGAGAACGGTCATGTCGGCCCGGAGCACGCCGCGGCCCAGCGCCTTGAGTCCGCGAAGCACGCGGCGCGGGCCGGTCTCCTTCTCGGCCAGCAGCGCGTCCCGGCCCCAGAACGCGTCCTTCTTCCAGCCGATCGCCCACCCGCAGCGGGCCTGCAGCGGCGAGATGTCCAGGGACAGTTCGTGGCCGTGCAGCGGGTAGCCCATCTCGGTGCGCAGCGTGTCGCGGGCGCCGAGCCCGGCCGGTTCGCCGCCGGCCGCCTCGACCGCCTCGACCAGCGCGTCGAAGACGACGCCGACCCGGTCCCACTCGGGCAGCAGTTCATAGCCGTGTTCGCCGGTGTACCCCGTGCGGCAGACCCTCACGGGCACGCCGCGGAACTCGGCGTCGGCATACCCCATGTAGTCCATGTCGGTCGGCAATCCCAGCGCGGCGAGCACCTCGCCGGACTTCGGGCCCTGCACGGCGAGCACGGCGAAGTTGCGGTGTTCGTCGGTGATGGTCAGCCCGGCCGGCGCCTTGGCCTCGAGGGCCGCCACGACGGCGGCGGTGTTCGAGGCGTTGGGCACCAGGAACACCTCGTCGTCGGAGACGTAGTAGGCGATCAGATCGTCGATCACGCCGCCGGAGTCGTTGCAGCACAACGTGTATTGCGCCTTACCGGCACCGATGCGGCGCAGGTCGTTGGTGAACGCGGAGTTGACGTACTCCGCGGCGCCCGGCCCGACCACCAGGGCCTTGCCGAGGTGGCTGACGTCGAAGAGGCCGACGGCGCTGCGGGTGGCGTTGTGCTCGCTGACGGTGCCGGCGTAGGACACCGGCATCAGCCAACCTCCGAATTCGGCGAAGCTCGCCCCCAGCTCGCGGTGGCGGTCCTCCAGCGGACCCTTCAGCAGGTTGTCACTCACGGCCAATCACATTAATCCCCCGCCCGCTCCGCTCCCGCCCGCCACTAGGGTGACCTTCGTGACCACTGCACCTGGCTACCAGTCCCCCACCGTCACCGTCGCCACCAGCCTGCCCAAGCGCGGCGTCGGCTCTGCGGTGTTGATCGTGCCCGTCGTCACCGGCGACGACGACCGGGCCCGGGTCCTGCCCAATCCGTTCCTCGACGCCAAGGCCGTCGGCGAGATCGAGGCCGCCCTGACCGCTCTGGGCGCCAAGGGTGGCAGCGAGCAGACGACACGGGTGGTGGTGCCGTCGCTGCCGGTGGCCAGCGTGTTGACCGTCGGGCTCGGCAAGAGCCGCGACGTGTACGCCGCCGACGTGATCCGGCGCGCCGCCGGCGTCGCCGCGCGCACCCTGAGCGGCGTGGAGAGCGTCGTGACCACGCTCTCGGAGGTCGACGTGGCGGCCGCGGTCGAGGGCTTGATCCTCGGCGCCTACCGCTTCAGCGACTTCCGCAGCGCGAAGACCGCCGCCAAGGAACCGCGTTTGGCGAAGATCACCGCGCTATCGACGGCGAAGGGCGCCAAGGCCGACGCCGTTCGCGGCACCGACGTCGCGACCGCGGTCGCCACGGCGCGCGACCTGGTCAACACCCCGCCGAGCCACCTGTTCCCCGACGAATTCGCCAAACGCGCAAGGGCTTTGGGCGAGTCGGTCGGCTTGAAGGTCGAAGTGCTCGACGAGAAAGCGCTGGAGAAGGGCGGCTACGGCGGCATCGTCGGCGTCGGCAAGGGCTCGTCGCGGCCGCCGCGGCTGGTCCGGCTCACCCACGCCGGAGGCAAGGGTCGCAAGGCCAAGAAGGTGGCGCTGGTCGGCAAGGGCATCACCTTCGACACCGGCGGCATCTCCATCAAGCCGGCGGCGAACATGCACCACATGACCTCCGACATGGGCGGAGCGGCCGCGGTCATCGCGACGGTCGTGCTGGCCGCCAAGCAGAACCTGCCGATCGACGTCGTCGCGACGGTGCCGATGGCCGAGAACATGCCGTCGGCGACCGCCCAGCGTCCGGGTGACGTGCTCACCCAGTACGGCGGGATCACCGTCGAGGTGCTCAACACCGACGCCGAGGGCCGGCTGATCCTGGCCGACGCCATCGTGCGCGCGTGCGAGGACGGCCCGGACTATCTCATCGAGACCTCCACGCTGACCGGCGCGCAGACCGTCGCGCTGGGCGCCCGCACCCCCGGGGTGATGGGCAACGACGAGTTCCGCGACCGAGTGGCCGCGCTGTCGCAGGCCGTGGGCGAGAACGGGTGGGCGATGCCGCTGCCCGACGAGCTCAAGGACGATCTCAAGTCGACCGTCGCCGACCTCGCGAACGTCAGCGGCTCGCGCTACGCCGGCATGCTGGTCGCGGGGGTCTACCTGCGCGAGTTCGTCGCCGAGGGCGTGCAGTGGGCCCACGTCGACGTCGCCGCACCGGCGTACAACACCGGCGGCCCGTGGGGCTACACCGGGAAGGGCGGCACCGGGGTGCCGACGCGGACGATGTTCGCCGTCCTGGAGGACATCGCGGAGAAGGGTTAGCCAAGAACGGCTGACGACCTACGCCGCCACGGGCGCCAGATGGGCCTTGGCGGCGTGAACGAAGTCGGCGACCAGCGGGTTCGCCTCGCCGATCCGGCTGACCACGACGACCTCGCTGGCGGGGACGTCCTCGATCGGCACGGACGCCAGATCGGCCCGCAACGAGCTGCGGCGGTCACCGACCGGGACCACCGCAACGGCCCGGCCGCTGGCGACCAATTCGATTCTGTCCTCGAAGCTCTCGACGACGGGGCCAGCCTCCGACGACCCGTCGTCCGTCGGATAGATCGAGCGCGGCGCACCGTGGGCGCAGTAGACGGGCACACCGCCGGCGAAGTCCCGCAGTGACACCGACGACCGACCGGCGAGGTGGTGGTCAGCCGGGAGTACCAGCATCCGCGGCTCCTCGTAGAGCACGGTGACGGCCACGTCGTCGGCCGGATGCGGCAGTGGCGCGCGGGCGACCAGGACGTCGACCAGGCCCGCGGCGAGCACGACTTCGTCGTGGCATTCGAGGTGACGGGTCGCGATCGTTGCCTGCGGGTGGCGGCGTCGCAATTCGCGGACCGCCGGGGTGACGACCAGATCCTCGACGTAACCGACCACCACGTTGCCGGTCGGCGCGTGAGCGCGGGCGGTGAGCGTAGCCCGGTGCGCGGCGCGCAGCAGGGCGCGGGCCTCGGGAAGGAACGCCCGACCGGCGTCGGTGAGCAGCACGCCGCGGGGCGTGCGGTCGAACAGCGGCACGCCGAGCCGGTTCTCCAGACGCCGAACCTGACGGCTGAGGGCCGGTTGCGCCAGGTGCAGTTCGGCCGCCGCCCGCCCGAAGTTCAGCTGCTCGGCCACGACGGTGAAATAGCGCACCAGACGCAGCTCGAGGTCGATCCCGTGGTCGTTCACCGGCGCGTCACCATGGCTGGGTTCAACCGGGCCGTCGACGTCGGGTATTCCACGCCCCGCCATGCCGTTTCGGCATGACGGGGTGCCGAACGGGTCTTGGACACCCCCGCCGATCTGCCGAAGGCTCTTGGCATGGGTAGATACGACGGCAAGAAGGTAGTGATCACCGGTGGAAGCAGCGGCCTCGGACTGGCCGCTGCCCGCCACCTCGTGAACGAGGGAGCGCGGGTCCTCGTCACGGGACGGACCCAGGAGACGCTGGACGACGCAGGGCGGCGACTGGGCGTGGGCGCGGTCACCGTACGCAGCGACACCAGCTCGGTGGCGCAGATCGACGCGCTCACCGAGCGGGTGCGCGCCGAGTTCGGGACGGTGGACGCCCTGGTGGTCAACGCGGGCATCGGCAGCTTCGACCCCTTCGAGGCGGTGACCGAGCAGACGTTCGACGACGTGTTCGCGATCAACACGAAGGGCCCGTTCTTCACGATCCAGAAGATGGTGCCGCTGCTGGCCGAGGGCAGCGGCGTGGTGCTGACGACGTCCACGGCGAACCAGACGGGGTGGGACGCGCTCAGCGTGTATTCGGCGAGCAAGGCAGCGCTGCGGTCGATGGCCCGCACGCTGAGCCGGGAGCTGCTGCCGCGCGGCATCCGAGTGAACGCCGTCAGCCCCGGCTCGATCGACACCGGCAAGTTGGAGAAGGAGGTGCCGGAGCGGGCCGCCGAGATCAAGGCCGCGTTCACCGCGAGCAACCCGATGGGGCGTTTCGGCCACCCGGACGAGTTCGCACCCGCGGTGGCATTCCTGGCCTTCGACGCGACGTTCGTCGCGGGCGTCGAACTGGTCGTCGACGGTGGCGACTCCGCGCTCTGACGCCGCTCCGTCAGTCCTCGAGTTCCCGCCTGAGCTCACGTTTGCGTTCGATGCGGCGGCGGGCGTCGAAGTCGCGCATGCGCTGCGGATAGCCGACCTTCTGCACGTCGTAGACCGGGATGTCGAGCTTGTCGCTGAGCCGGCGGGCGCCCTTGTCGCCGCCGGCCCGACGCCGGGTCCACTCACCGTCGGCGGCCACCAGGACCACGGTTACCTCGGTGACGGCGGTCTTGGGTTCGACGAACGCCTCGACGCCGTGATGCTCGGCAACCCACTGCTTGAGGTACTTCAGATCGGCTGCGGGGTCCCGCGCCCCGGAGTCGCCCTTGGAGCCGCGGCGGAACGCATCGAACAGTCCCAACTGGATCTCACTCCCTTCGGCCGACGCTTCAATGGTGCCAGAGGAGCAACTCGACCGGTCTGCGACGACCACCGGCCTCGGACGTGACAGGATGGGCGTCGAGCATTTTCGACCGTTACGAGCGACCGTTCGAGGAGTCACATCACATGGCCATCACCGTCCAGATGCCCGCACTCGGTGAGAGCGTCACCGAGGGGACCGTCACGAGATGGCTGAAGCAAGAAGGCGACACCGTCGAGGTCGACGAGCCCTTGCTGGAGGTGTCCACCGACAAGGTCGACACCGAGATTCCCTCGCCGGCTGCCGGCGTGCTGACGAAGATCATCGCCAACGAGGACGACACCGTGGAGGTCGGCGGTGACCTGGCCACGATCGGCGACGCCGACGAGGGTGGTGGTGACGACGCCCCGGCCGCCGAGGAGAAGTCCGAGCCCGAACCTGAACCTGAGCCCGAGCCCGAGGCGAAGGAGGAGACCCCGTCCGAGCCGAAGCCGAGCAGCGGTGGCGGTGGCGGCAAGTCCACCTCGGTCGTGATGCCCGAACTGGGTGAGTCCGTCACCGAGGGCACCGTCACCCGGTGGCTCAAGAAGGTCGGCGACAGCGTCGAGGTCGACGACGCCTTGGTCGAGGTCTCCACCGACAAGGTCGACACCGAGATTCCCTCGCCGGTCGCCGGCACCCTGCTGTCCATCACCGCCGAAGAGGACGACACCGTCGCCGTCGGTGGCGAATTGGCCAAGATCGGCGATGAGCGCTCGCGCGAAGAGCAGACGGATCCCGACGCCGACGCCGACGCCGCGCCGGAGACGAAGGAACCCGAGCCGGAGCCAGAACCCGAGCCCGCGCCGAAGGCCGAGGAAGCCGAGCCGGAACCCAAGCCGGAACCGAAGCCCGAGCCCAAGCCCGAACCCAAGCCCGAACCCAAGCCCGAGCCCAAGCCGGAGACGAAGGCCGCTCCCGCCGCCGAGGCACCCGCCACCGACGGCAGCCCCTACGTCACTCCCCTGGTCCGCAAGCTGGCCAGCGAGAACGGCGTCGACCTGTCGTCGGTCAAGGGCACCGGAGTCGGCGGACGCATCCGCAAGCAGGACGTGCTCGCGGCCGCGGAGGCCAAGAAGGCTCCCGAGCCGAGCGCGGCGCCGCAGAGCGCGCCCGCGGCCAAGCCGGCCGCCTCGTCCGCACCCGCACCGGCGCTGGCGCACCTGCGCGGCACCACGCAGAAGGCCAACCGCATCCGGCAGATCACCGCCAAGAAGACGCGCGAATCCCTGCAGACGACAGCACAATTGACGCAAACCCACGAGGTCGACCTGACCAAGATCGTGGCGCTGCGGGCGCGCGCCAAGGCGACCTTCGCCGAACGTGAGGGCGTCAATCTCACCTACCTGCCGTTCTTCGCGATCGCGGTGATCGACGCCCTCAAGGCGCACCCCAACGTCAACGCCAGCTACGACGAGGACTCCAAGGAGATCACCTACTACGACGCCGAGCACCTCGGCTTCGCCGTCGACACCGAACAGGGCCTGCTCTCACCCGTGGTCAAGAACGCGGGCGATCTGTCCCTCGGCGGCATCGCGCGGGCGATCGCCGACATCGCGGCACGGGCGCGCTCGGGCAACCTGAAGCCCGACGAGCTGTCCGGCGGCACGTTCACGATCACCAACATCGGCAGCCAGGGCGCGCTGTTCGACACGCCGATCCTGGTCCCGCCGCAGGCGGCGATGCTGGGCACCGGCGCCATCGTCAAGCGTCCGCGCGTGGTGGTCGACGAGAACGGCAACGAGTCGATCGGCGTCCGGTCGGTGTGCTACCTGCCGCTGACCTACGACCACCGGCTCGTGGACGGCGCCGACGCCGGCCGCTTCCTGACGACGGTCAAACGGCGCCTCGAGGAGGGCGCGTTCGAGGCCGACCTCGGACTGTAGGCCTCGTGCGAAATGCCGTCATCGCGATCGCGGGTTCCTCGGGGCTGATCGGTTCGGCCCTGACGTCGGCGCTGCGCGCCGCGGACAACCGCGTGTTGCGGTTGGTGCGGCGTCCGCCGTCGGCCGCGGACGAGGTGTTCTGGGACCCCGACACCGGTGACTTCGACGCGACTGCGCTGCGCGGCGCCGATGCCGTGGTGAACATGTGCGGCGTCAGCGTCGCCGGCAAGCGGTGGTCGGGCGCGTTCAAGCAGAGCCTGCGCGACAGCCGCATCGGCCCCACCGAGGTGTTGTCCCGCGCCGTCGTCGAGTCCGGCGTACCCGTACTGATCAACTCCAGCGCCGTCGGCTACTACGGCGACGCGCGGGACCGGGTCGTCGACGAATCCACCCCCGCGGGTCAGGGCTTCCTCGCCGGCCTGTGCCGGGACTGGGAGTCCGCGACGGCGACGGCCGCCGCCGCGGGAGTGCGCGTGGTCCTGATGCGGACGGGGTTGGTGCTGTCCCCCTCGGGTGGCATGCTCGCCAAACTCAAGCCCCTCTTCGCCCTGGGGCTCGGCGCGCGGCTGGGCAACGGCCGGCAGTACATGCCGTGGATCAGCCTCGAGGACGAGGTGCGGGCGCTGACGTTCGCCGTCGAACACGACGACCTCGCCGGACCGGTCAACGGCACCGGGCCCGCGCCCGTCACCAACGCCGAGTTCACCGCCGCGCTCGGTCGGGCGCTCAACCGACCCACGCCAATGGCGGTGCCCGCGTTCGCCTTACGGGCCGTGCTCGGCGAGTTGGCCGACGAGGGACTTCTGGGTGGACAACGCGCCATTCCCGCGGCGCTCGAGCGAGCCGGCTTCGAATTCCACCACCACACCATCGGCGAGGCCATGGCCTACGTCACCGAGCCCAAGTCGTCCTGACGCGCGTACGGTTCAAGGCGTGGGTGCAACATCGGTTCGGTCGGCGGACACCGAGGTCGAGGTGCGACGGCTCGGCTCGGTCGACTACATCGACGCCTGGGAGATGCAGCGTGAGCAGGCCGCGGCGCGGATGGCCGGCGGCCCCGACGCGCTGCTGCTGCTCGAGCATCCCGCGGTCTTCACCGCGGGCCGGCGTACCGAGCCGCACGAACGTCCCGTCTCGTCGGAGGTCCCGGTGGTCGACACCGACCGCGGCGGGAAGATCACCTGGCACGGCCCGGGTCAGTTGGTCGGCTATCCGATCGTCGGCTTGGCGCAACCGTTGGACGTGGTGAAGTTCGTCCGCCGCCTGGAGGACGCGCTGATCGCGGTGTGCGCGAGCTTCGGGCTGGAGACCGGCCGGGTCGAGGGTCGGTCGGGCGTGTGGGTGCCGCAGACCGCGACGCGACCCGCCCGCAAGGTGGCGGCCATCGGCATCCGGGTGGCCCGCGCGACGACGCTGCACGGGTTCGCCGTCAACTGCGACTGCGACCTGTCGGCGTACGCCTCGATCGTGCCGTGCGGCATCTCCGATGCCGGGGTCACGTCGCTGACCGCCGAACTCGGCCGGCGGGTCACCGTCGACGAGGTCGCCGACGTGGTGGCCACGGCCGTACCGGACGCCCTCGACGGTCGAGCAGCGCTAGCATTGACGAAGTGACCGTCGAACCATCCGAGATCGCCAAACTGCCCGTCTCGCCGACTGGCCGCAAGCTGCTGCGCCTCGAGGTGCGCAACGCCGAGACCCCCATCGAGCGCAAGCCGCCGTGGATCAAGACCAAGCTGAAGATGGGTCCGGAGTACAAGGAACTCAAGGCGTTGGTCAAACGCGAGGGTCTGCACACCGTCTGCGAAGAGGCGGGCTGCCCCAACATCTACGAGTGCTGGGAAGACCGCGAGGCCACGTTCCTCATCGGCGGCGAGCAGTGCACGCGGCGCTGCGACTTCTGCCAGATCGACACCGGCAAGCCCTCGGAACTCGACCGTGACGAACCCCGTCGCGTCGCCGAGAGCGTCCAGGCGATGGGTCTTCGATACTCGACGGTCACCGGCGTGGCCCGCGACGACCTGCCCGACGGCGGGTCGTGGCTCTACGCCGAGACGGTCCGCCAGATCAAGGCGCTCAACCCGAACACCGGCGTGGAATTGCTGATCCCCGACTTCAACGCGATCCCCGAGCAGCTCGAGACGGTGTTCGAGACGCGCCCGGAAGTGTTGGCGCACAACGTCGAAACCGTCCCGCGCATCTTCAAGCGCATCCGTCCCGCCTTCTCCTACGAGCGCAGCCTCTCGGTGATCACCGCGGCGCGTGACTACGGTCTGGTCACCAAGAGCAATCTGATCCTCGGCATGGGCGAGACGCCGGAGGAGGTTCGCACGGCGCTGGTCGACCTGCACGAGGCGGGTTGCGACATCATCACCATCACCCAGTACCTGCGGCCGACGGCGCGCCACCATCCGGTGGAGCGGTGGGTCAAGCCCGAGGAATTCGTCGAGCACGGCAAGTACGCCGAGGAACTCGGCTTCCCCGGCGTGCTGGCAGGCCCGTTGGTGCGGTCCTCCTACCGGGCGGGCAAGTTGTACGCCCAGGCGGCTCGGGCGCGGACCAGCCCGTCCTAATTCGGGGCTGGCGTCCACCCGTATCCTGATCCGATGGCGAAGACTCGCAAACCCGGCGTCGACAAGGCCGCCAAGGCCGAGGCGAAGGCTGCCCGCAAGGCCGCATCCAAGGAGCGCCGCAGTCAGCTCTGGCAGGCCTTCCAGATTCAGCGCAAGGAGGACACCCGGCTCCTGCCGTACATGATCGGTGCCTTCGTGCTGATCGTCGCGATCGCGGTGCTCGTCGGCGTGCTGGTGGGCAACACGTTCACCTACGTCACGCTGATCCCGCTGGGCATCGTCCTCGGCGCCCTGGTGGCCTTCATCATCTTCGGCCGCCGCGCGCAGAAGTCGGTCTACCGCAAGGCCGAGGGACAGACCGGCGCCGCCGCCTGGGCGTTGGACAACCTGCGCGGCAAGTGGCGCGTCACCCCGGGCGTCGCGGCGACCGGACACTTCGACGCCGTGCACCGCGTGATCGGCCGGCCGGGCGTGATCTTCGTCGGCGAGGGATCGGCCACGCGGGTCAAGCCGCTGCTGGCCCAGGAGAAGAAGCGCACGGCCCGGCTCATCGGCGACGTTCCGATCTACGACTTCGTCGTCGGCAACGGCGAGGGCGAGGTGCCGCTGTCCAAGCTGGAGCGTCACCTGACCAAGCTGCCGGCCAACATCACCGCCAAGCAGATGGATTCGTTGGAGTCGCGGCTGGCCGCGCTGGGCTCCCGGATGGGTCCCTCGGCCATGCCGAAGGGTCCGCTGCCTCCCGGCGCCAAGATGCGTGGCGTGCAGCGGACCGTTCGGCGCAAGTAGTTCCGCCGACGCGATATCGTCCTCCTGGGCCTCTCGTCCTGAGCGGCACGAAATGACCAGTCGGTCAGTGCCTTCGGGGGGCCAAGGTGTGTACTGCTTGTGAGTTTGCGCCGCACTTCGCGGCGTTCGGCGGGGTCAAGGCCACCCGTCGGACGGTGCTGACCGTCGCCGCGGTGGCCGCTGCGACGACGGCGATGACCGCCTGCTCGTCGCCGTCGTCGTCGTCGACGACGTCGTCGGCACCGTCCTCGAGTCCGGCGTCGGGGACCGCCGACGCCGACTACGTGTTCCACAACGGTCCGATCTACACCGTCGCCGAGAAGAATCCCTGGGCCCACGGGCTGGCGGTCAAGGGCAACGCCATCACCTACGTCGGCGACGAGGCCGGTGCGATGGCGCTGGCCGGTCCGGCGACCAAGGTCGTCGACCTGAACGGCAAGTTGTTGATACCGGGATTCGTCGAGGCTCACATCCACCCGTTCATGGGCGCGTTCCTGACCTCGGGGTTGGACCTGCAACTGCCGACCGGAGCCGACGCCCTCGCCGCCATCGCCAAGTACGCCGCGGACAATCCGGTGGGCCCGGTGCGCGGATTCGGTTGGCGCGTCGACATGTTCGGCCCCGAGGGCCCCACTCGCGGGGACCTGGACCGGATCCTGCCCGACCGCCCCGCCTTCTTCTTCGCCATCGACGGGCACAGCCTGTGGGTCAACTCGAAGGCGCTGCAGATCGCCGGGGTCGACCGAAACAGTCCCGACCCCATCCCCGGGTTCAGCTACTACGCCCGCGACACGAACGGCGACCCCACCGGGTACGTCCTCGAGGTCGTCGCCGAGCTGTCCATAGTCAACGCGGTCGAGCCCATCTCCCCCGAGACGATGGCCACGCTGCTGGCGTCGTGGACGCCGAAGGCCGCGGCGGCCGGCATCACGTCCGTGTTCGACGCCGGGGTGCCGCCCATCGGCGAGGATCAGGCGGCGATCCTCGAGTTGTACGTCGACGCGGAGAAGCGCGGCGAGTTGCCGTTCCGCGTGGTGGCCTCCTACGCCGTCAAGGGACCGCCGGTCGACGACACGGTGGCCAAGATGACCGAGCTGCGCAAACGGATCGACACCGAGCTCGTCCGGGCCACGGTGGTGAAGGTCGTGGGCGACGGCACCCAGGGCGGCTACACCGCCTGGCTGGTGGACCCCTACGCCGACAAGCCCGACAGCACCGGCGGTTCGCCGTTCACCGAGCAGCAGTGGCACCAGATCGTGCGCGACGTGGACGCCGCGGGATTCGACCTGCACGTGCACGCCTGCGGCGAACGCACCGCGCGGGTGGCATTGGACGCCGTGCAGGAGGCGGTCAAGGCCAATCCGCCGCGCGAGCGCCGGCACACCATCGCGCACCTCGTCTACGTCGAGGATTCGGACAACCCACGGTTCGGTGAGCTCGGCGTCATCGCCCAGTTCTCGGCGAACTGGATGTCGGCCGATCCGGACACCGTGACGAACATGGGCGCCCGCTACGGCTCCCCGCGCAAGGAGCTGCTCTACCGCCCACAGGAGATCCTGGGCCGCGGCGGCCGGATCTCACTGGGCACCGACTGGCCCGCCGCAGGCTACTTCTCGACCTACAAGCCGCTGGACTCCATCCAGATCGGCGTGACCCGCCAGCTGATCGGCGATCCGGACGCACCCGTGCTCGCGCCCGCCGACCAGAAGCTGACCGTCGAACAGGCGGTGCACGCCAATACGATGGGCGCGGCCTACCAGATCCGGCTCGACGACCAGATCGGCTCGCTGGAGGTGGGCAAACTCGCCGATCTGATCGTCCTGGACCGCAACGTCTTCGAGATAGACGCCCACGACATCCACGCGGCCAACGTCACGATGACGATGATGAACGGCAAGGTCAGGCACGAGGCCTAGCGCCGGACGACCGCCGTTGCGGTCAACCGGTCCTGGAATCCGCGGCCGTCGGCATCGGTGAACAGGGCGGGAATCACCAGGGCGACCAGCAGCACCCTCGCCGCCGAGCGCCCGATGCCCACGTGCTGGCGATGGTCGACCGAGACCACCTGCAGGCCCAGCGCCAATTGGCCCGGCGTGAAGCTGAACAACCGGACCGAGACGATTCCGAGCACCACCCAGATCACCTCCAGGACCAGGGCCCGGTGGTCGGCGAGCGTGCCACTGCGGTCCAGCGTCCCCACCAGGGAGCCCAGCCCCATCGCGATCAGCCAGTCGAGTGTGACGGCCAGGACCCGGCGTCCGGTACCGACGAGCGAGCCGGATCCCGACGGCGGCAGGCCGAGGCGTTGACCGGCGTAGTCGTTGGGCCCCTGGCTGACGTCGCCGGCCTCGGACGGCGGCGGTCCGGAGAGCCAGGAACCAAAGGTGCGGGCCATGAAACCAGCATAGGGTGGGCCCGCGGCACCACCACGTAACGTCGGCGCAACATGGCATTGACCGGCGCGCAATATGGTGTCCCTAGCGTCGAACGGCGGATCACCAGTCAAAGGAGAATTCTCAGTGCCAGAAAAGACTGCAGACGACATCTTCAAGCTGATCAAGGACGAGAACGTCGAGTACGTCGACATTCGCTTCTGCGATCTGCCCGGCGTCGTCCAGCACTTCTCGATCCCCGCCTCGGCGTTCGACGCCAGCGTCTTCGAGGACGGTTTGGCGTTCGACGGTTCGTCGGTACGCGGCTTCCAGTCGATCCACGAATCCGACATGATGCTGCTTCCGGATCCCGACACCGCGCGCATCGATCCGTTCCGGCACGCCAAGACGCTCAACCTCAGCTTCTTCGTGCACGATCCGTTCACCCGCGAGGCCTACTCGCGCGACCCGCGCAACGTGGCCCGCAAGGCGGAGAACTACCTGGCCAGCACCGGTATCGCCGACACCTGCTTCTTCGGCGCCGAGGCCGAGTTCTACATCTTCGACTCGGTGACCTTCGACTCGAAGATCAACGGCACCTCCTACGAGGTCGACTCCGAGTCGGGCTGGTGGAACACCGGCGAGCCGTTCGAAGCCGACGGCAGCCCCAACCTCGGCTACAAGGTCCGCCCGAAGGGGGGCTACTTCCCCGTCGCGCCTTACGACCACTACGTCGACCTGCGCGACGAGATGGCGACCAACCTGCAAAACGCCGGGTTCACCCTCGAGCGCGGCCACCACGAGGTCGGCACTGCCGGTCAGGCCGAGATCAACTACAAGTTCAACACGCTGCTGGCCGCCGCCGACGACGTACTGCTCTTCAAGTACATCATCAAGAACACGGCGTGGAAGAACGGCAAGACCGTCACCTTCATGCCCAAGCCGCTCTTCGGCGACAACGGTTCGGGCATGCACGCCCACCAGTCGCTGTGGAAGGACGGCAAGCCGCTGTTCCACGACGAGTCGGGCTACGCCGGTCTGTCGGATCTGGCGCGCCACTACATCGGCGGCATCCTGCACCACGCTCCGTCGCTGCTGGCGTTCACCAACCCGACGGTGAACTCCTACAAGCGCCTGGTGCCGGGCTACGAGGCCCCGATCAACCTGGTGTACAGCCAGCGCAACCGCTCGGCATGCGTGCGCATCCCGATCACCGGCAACAACCCGAAGGCCAAGCGCCTCGAATTCCGGTGCCCGGACAGCTCGGGCAACCCGTACCTGGCGTTCGCGGCGATGCTGATGGCCGGCATCGACGGCATCAAGAAGAAGATCGAGCCGTTGGCGCCCGTCGACAAGGACCTCTACGAGCTGCCTCCCGAGGAGGCCGCGAACATCCCGCAGGCACCGACGTCGCTGTCGGCGGTGATCGACCGTCTCGAGGAGGATCACGACTACCTCACCGAGGGTGGCGTGTTCACCGAGGACCTGATCGACACCTGGATCTCCTACAAGCGGGAGAACGAGATCATGCCGATCCAGATCCGTCCGCACCCGTACGAGTTCTCGCTGTACTACGACGTGTAGGTCGTTTCGGCGTCCTGGTCGGTTCGCGAAGCCGGGCGGAGTTCACTCCGCCCGGCTTCGTCGTGTCGCGAACCGTACGACTATACGGACCGGGGTCCGGATAGTAGGGTGGTCGCATGCTGACGAATCTCGACGCCAGACTTGCCCCCCATGCACCCGCCGTACTGAGCCTCTTCCGCGTGGTCTTCGCCCTGTTGTTCTTGTGCCACGCCACCTCTCACCTCTTCGGTTGGCCGATGGCCAGCCAGCAGGCGCCCGTCGGCGTGTGGCCGTTCTTCTACGCCGGCGTCATCGAACTGGTCACCGGCGTCCTCATCGCCCTCGGGTTGTTCACCCGCATCGCGGCCTTCTTCGCCTCGGGGACCATGGCGTTCGCCTACTTCACCCAGCATTTGCCGAAGGGGCCCATTCCGCTGGTCGACGGCGGCGAGGCGGCCGTTCTCTACTGCTTTGCGTTCTTCCTGCTGGTGTTCACCGGCGGCGGGGCGTGGGCGATCGACGCGCGACGTCGCTCGGGTTCGGCGGCGGTCACCCGCACCAGGGGCTGACTCCGGGATCGGTCACCGGTCCAGCGCCAGGTCCTTGCGAAAGCGCTTCATGCCGTCGATCTTCTCCGCCGTGGTGGCCTGGGGTCCCGAATAGAACATCCACGGTTGAGTCAGCACGTGGGTGATGCCGGCGGCCTCCGCCCGCTCGTAGTCCGGCGCGGTGAACGCATCGGTCAACGGCGTCAGAATGGTGAAGTCGTCCATGCCGAGCCCGGCTTCGGCGCGTAGCTCGCGCAACCGCCGGGCGCCGGCGATGGCCCGCTCGGTGGTGATCAGGTCGCCGATCCAGCCGTCGTTGCGAGCCGCCCGACGCAGCGCCACCTCGCTCAACCCGCCGACGAAGATCGGGATGCGTGGCGGCGTGGGCTCCATCTCCAGCCGCGGAGCGTGGTAGAACTCGCCGTCGAACTCCGTCCACCCCGGCGCCCAAAGCTCACGCAGCAGAACCAGCATCTCGTCGGTGCGCTTGCCGCGGCGGTCGAAGCGTTGGCCCAACAGCGCGAACTCCTCCTCGCACCATCCCACGCCGATACCCAGTTCGACCCGGCCACCGGCCAGATGTGCCGCCGTGCCAACGGCTTTGGCCACCGAATAGGGGTCGCGCATGCCGGGGATGAACACCGTGGTGACGAAGTGCAACCGCTCGGTCACCAGGGCCAGCGCGCCGATCAGCACCCACGGGTCGGGCCAGTCGGTGAACGGCGGCCACCGGCGTTCGCCGTCCTTGGTGTAGGGATACGGCGTGGCCAGCGTCTCGAGGTTGACGACGTGGTCGGGAATGCCGAACCCCTCGTAGCCGAGATCGTCTGCCGCCTTGGCCAATTCGACCATCTCGCGGGTCGGCAGGAACGCGGGGCTGACGTAGAACTTCATGACTGCCCCCGCGCCCACGCCGGTCGGATGAACACCCCGTGGGCCTCCACCGTCGGCCCCTCGGCGTCGGCGAGGAACCCGCGTGCATGGGTCTTGACGCCCTCGGTCCGCTCCACCACCGCCTCGGCCCGCACCGGGCCCAGTGGGGTGCCGCGCAAGTAGCGCAGGGTGATGGTGCCGGTGTACAGCGGCTTGGTCAGCCCGTCGCTGGCCACCTCTCCGAGCAGGTGGTCGAGCACCAGCGCGCAGATGCCGCCGTGCACCAGACCCGGGGGCCCCTCGTAGGGCAACCCGAGGTCGAACTCAGCCCAGCACCGGCCGTCCTCGTGGTGGATGACCATCGGCGGCGCGATCGCATTGCGAAGTCCCACTGCGGGATTCGCCCATGCCAGGGGCACTCCGGTCTCGGCGTGGCGCAGCGTCGAGGTCGTCGTGCGCTGGGCAGTGCGCAGCCGGGCGGTGACCGCCTCGATCGCCGCGGTGGCCTCGCGGGCGGTGGCGTCGTCGACGTCGGTGCGGATGCCCGCGTCGATCAGCTCCCGGATGGCGTCGGTCAGGCCGCCGTGCACCTCCTGCTGACGCTCGTATTCCTGCGCGGTGATGACGTCGAACGGGAAGTCGGCGCTCACTCGCCGAACACCCGTCGCACCACCGTCTTCGCGCGCCGCGTCACCCGCAGGTAGTGGTCGAGGAACTCGCTGCCGTCGCTGTTGTCCCAGCCCGCCGCGACGGCCACCGCGTTGAGCTGGCGGCCCGGACCCGGCAGTTGGTCGGTCGGCTTGCCGCGCACCAGCACCAGGGCGTTGCGGGCCTTGGTCGCGGTCAGCCAGGCCTGCCGCAGCAGGTCGACGTCACCCTCGGCGATGAGCTCGGCGGCACCGATCGCGTTGAGGGTGTCCAGCGTGGACGTGCTGTGCAGCGCCTCGATCTCGTGCCCGTAGCGCAGCTGCAGCAGCTGCACCGTCCACTCGACGTCGGCGAGACCGCCGCGGCCAAGTTTGGTGTGCGTGTTGGGATCCGCCCCGCGGGGCAGGCGCTCGGCGTCGATGCGGGCCTTCACCCGGCGGATCTCCCGCACCGCCTCGACGGACACGCCCCCGGACGGGTAGCGGGTCTTGTCTGCCATCAGCAGGAAGCGGTAGCCCAGGTCCTCGTCACCCGCGACGCGATGCGCCCGCAGCAGCGCCTGCACCTCCCAGGTCTGGGCGAATCGCGCGTAGTACGCCTCGTAGGAGGCGAGCGTGCGCACCAGCGGACCGCTGCGGCCCTCGGGACGCAGGTTGGTGTCGACCTCCAGCGGCGGATCCGCGCTCGGGGTGCCCAGCAACGCGCGGACCTGTTCGGCGATGGTCACCGACCACTTCACCGCCACGGATTCCTCTGCGCCACCGAGGGGTTCGCAGACGAACATCACGTCGGCGTCCGACCCGTAGCTCAGTTCACCGCCACCGAGCCGGCCCATGCCGATCACGGCGATCGTCGCGGGCGGACCGCCCGCGGGCGAGTTCGCGCGGATCACCACGTCCAAGGCGGCCTGGAGCACCGCCACCCACACCGAGGTCAGCGCCCGGCACACCTCGGTGACCTCGAGCATGCCGAGCAAGTCCGCCGACGCCAGGCGCGCCAGCTCCTGGCGTCGCAGCGTCCTGGCGGCGGCGATCGCCCGCAGCGGGTCGGTGTGACGCCCCACCGACGCGATCAGCGCGTGGGCCAGGCCCTCCGGTTCGACCTCCAGCAGCTTGGGTCCCGACGGGCCGTCGGCGTACTGCCGGATCACCTCGGGGGCACGCATGAGCAGTTCGGGGACGAAGGCCGAGGTGCCCAGCACGTGCATCAGGCGCTTGGCCACCGCACCCTCGTCGCGCAGCGAGGCGAGGAACCATCGCTGCTCGGCCATCTCCTCGCTGAGTCTGCGGTAGGCCAGCAATCCGGCGTCCGGGTCGGGCGTGTCGGACAACCAGTCCAGCAGCGTCGGCAGCAGCACCTGCTGCACCCGGCCGCGTCGGCCGCTGCTGCCGGTGAGCGCCGCCAGATGCGTCAGCGCGCTCTGCGGCCCCTCGTAACCCAGTGCGGCGAGCTGACGTTCGGCCGATTCGGGCGACATGGTCGGGGAGATCTCGAGGGCGTCGACCTCGACGGACTCCAGCAGCGGTTGGTAGAACAGCTTGGCGTGCAGACGCGAGACGCGCAGGCTCTGGCGCTTGAGCTCCTCCCGCAGCACGCCGAGAGCGTCGTGCTGACCGTCGGGTCGCATGTGTGCGGCTCGAGCCAGCCACCGCATGGCCTCCTCGTCGCCGGCCTCGGGCAGCATGTGGGTGCGCTTGAGCCGCTGCAGTTGCAGGCGGTGTTCGAGGAGCCGCAGGAATTCATACGACGCGGTCAGGTTCGCGGCGTCGTCACGGCCGATGTACCCGCCGGCGCCCAACGCGGCCAAGGCGTCGACCGTCGAGGCCACGTGCAGCGATTCGTCGTTGCGGCCGTGGACGAGTTGCAGCAACTGGACGGCGAATTCGACGTCGCGCAGGCCACCGGTGCCCAGCTTGATCTCACGGGACCGCACCCCCGCGGGGACCAGTTCCTCGACGCGTCGGCGCATCTTCTGGACCTCTGAGACGAAGTCCTCGCGTTCGCACGCCGCCCAGACCATCGGCATCAGCGCGGCCATGTACCGCTGGCCCAATTCGGCGTCGCCGACTGCCGGGCGGGCCTTCAGCAGCGCCTGGAACTCCCAGGTCTTGGCCCACCGTTCGTAGTACGCCACATGGGATTCCAGCGTGCGAACCAGTTCACCGCTCTTGCCCTCCGGACGCAGGCCGGCGTCGACTTCGAAGAACGCCTCCCCGGCGAACCGCATCATCTCCCCGGCCAACCTGGCGCTGACCGCGTCGGCCTTCTCGCAGACGAAGATGACGTCGACGTCGCTGACGTAGTTCAGTTCACGTGCCCCGCACTTGCCCATCGCGATGACGGCCAGCCGCGGTGGTGCGGCGTCCTTGCACACCGTCCGGGTGGCGACCACCAGCGCGGCGGCCAAGGCCGCGTCGGCGAGGTCTGCGAGGTGCTCCCCCACCGTCGGGAACGGCAGCACGGGTTCGTTCTCCACCGTCGGCGCCAGGTCCAGTGCGGCCAGCACCAGCAGCCGGTCGCGGTAGAGCACGCGTAGATCGTTTGTCTCCGAGGTGTTCTCGGCCATCTCGACGAAGTCCCGACGCTGCTCGTCGCGCCCGGGCAGTGTGACCTGACCGGCCAACAGGTGCCAACTCGTCGGTTTCGTGACGAGGTGGTCGCCCAACGCCAGCGACGAGCCCAGCACGCCGAACAGCCGGCCCCGCAGGCCGCGGTCCTTCACCAGCGCGCGGTTGAGTTCCTGCCACTCGTCGCCGAGTGCGTCGGCCAGCCGCACCATGGTTCGCAGCGCGGTGTCGGCGTCGGGCGCGCGCGAGAGCGACCACAGCAACTCGACGTACTCGTCGGTGGTCCACCCCAGCCGGTCCAGACCCGCACGCGCGGGGGGCTCCACCAGTCCGAGCCGACCGACGCTGGGCAGCGTCGGTCGCTGCGTCGCTGGTTTGGCCACCCCCTCACGGTAACGCAGGGGGTGGGGCCGCCGGCCCTACAGGGAGAGGTAGGCCTTCAGCTCGTACGGCGTCACGTTGCTGCGGTAGGTCTCCCACTCGGCGCGCTTGTTGCGCAGGAAGAAGTCGAAGACGTGTTCGCCGAGCGCCTCGGCTACCAGTTCGGAGTTCTCCATCTCTCCGAGGGCCACCCCGAGGCTGCCTGGCAGCTCCTTGTAGCCCATCGCGCGGCGTTCCTCCGGCGTCAGGTTCCACACGTTGTCCTCGGCCTGCGGCCCGAGCACGTAGTTCTTCTCGACGCCGCGCAGTCCCGCCGCCAGCAGCACCGCGAACGCGAGGTAGGGGTTGCACGCCGAATCGGGGCTGCGCACCTCGATGCGGCGCGAGGAGGCCTTGCGCGGCGTGTACATCGGGACCCGGACCAGCGCCGAGCGGTTGGCCGCCCCCCATGACGCCGCGGTGGGTGCCTCGCCGCCGTGCACCAGCCGCTTGTAGGAGTTGACCCACTGATTGGTGACCGCGCTGATCTCGCTGGCGTGTTCGAGGATGCCGGCGATGAACGACTTGCCGATCGCCGAGAGCTGCAGCGGATCGTCGGGAGTGTGGAAGGCGTTGGAGTCGCCCTCGAACAAGCTCATGTGGGTGTGCATCGCAGACCCGGGATACTCCGAGAACGGCTTCGGCATGAACGTCGCCCGAACGCCCTCGGTCAGGGCGACCTCCTTCACCACGTAGCGGAAGGTCATCACGTTGTCGGCCATCGACAGTGCGTCGGCGTAGCGCAGGTCGATCTCCTGCTGCCCGGGTGCTCCCTCGTGGTGGCTGAACTCCACCGAGATGCCCATCGACTCCAGCGCGTCGATCGCATGGCGGCGGAAGTTGGGGGCGGAGTCGTGCACCGCTTGGTCGAAGTAGCCGCCGTTGTCGGCGGGCACGGGCTCGGAGCCGTCGTACGGTCCGGGCTGCAGCAGGAAGAACTCGATCTCCGGGTGCACGTAGCAGGAGAAGCCCAACTCGCTGGCCTTGGCCAGCTGCCGGCGCAGCACGTGCCGGGAGTCGGCCCACGACGGTGAGCCGTCGGGCATCGTGATGTCGCAGAACATGCGGGCGGAGTGGTGCTTTCCGCCGCTGGTGGTCCAGGGCAGCACCTGGAAGGTCGACGGATCGGGTCGGGCGACGGTGTCGGACTCCGACACCCGGGCGAAGCCCTCGATCGACGAGCCGTCGAAACCGATGCCCTCCTCGAATGCGCCCTCCAGCTCGGCAGGGGCGATCGCCACGGACTTGAGGTAACCGAGAACGTCGGTGAACCACAGCCGCACGAATCGGATGTCACGCTCCTCGAGCGTCCGGAGCACGAATTCCTTCTGCCGATCCATGTGCGAAGCGTAGGCATCCGCTGTTAATTCCGTGTTACGCGCCTGCTGCGTATGGTGAGCGGCTCGGCAGGTCGGCCTCGCCGGCTAACACCTCAGGTCTGTTGCAGGCGGCACGAGGTCGACCAGGAACCTGACGACGGCGGAGTCGACGCACGCGTCGCCGTTGAAGACCACGGTGTGCTGGGTCCCGTCGAAGGTGATCAGCGACGCGTCCATCTCGCGCGCCAGATCCACGCCGGCCTGATACGGCGTCGCCGGGTCGTGGGTGGTCGAGACCACGACGACCTTGCCCGGCCCGGGTGAGGTCGCGGCGTACGGCGCCGACGTCGGCGGCACCGGCCACATGGCGCAGGCATCCCTGGGAGCGATGCCGGTGAACTCGCCGTAGGACATGAACGGCGCCGCGGCCCGGCCCTGGCGGTCGGCCTCGGCCCACACGGCGGGATCGGTCGGGTAGGGCGAGTCGACGCACCTGATGGCGGTGAACGCATCCTGCTGATTGGTGTAGTGCCCGGCCGAGTCGCGCTGCTGATAGTCGTCGGCGAGCAACAGCAGATCCCCCGCGTCGGTGCCGCGTTGCAACCCCAGCAGCCCGCTGGTGAGGAACTTCCAGTACCGCTGGGTGTACAGCGCGTTGACGGTGCCGGTGATGGCGTCCTGATAGCCCAGCCCGCGCGGATCCGACGTTCGGCCCGGCTGTCGTACCAACGGGTCGACCAGTTGGTGGTACCGCGCGACGAACTGCGTCGGGTCCTGACCCAGCGGGCAGTCCACCGAGCGCGCGCAGTCGGCGGCGTAGTCGTCGAAGGCAGTCTGGAAGCCGGCGAGCTGGCGGACGTTCTCCGACACCGGGTCGGCGCCGGGGTCGACGGCACCGTCGAGGGTCATGGTCCGCACGCGGTCACCGAACAACTCGGCGTATTTGGCGCCGAGTTCGGTGCCGTAGGAGTAGCCGAGGTAGTTGATCTGGTTCTCCCCCAACGCGGCTCGCACGACGTCCATGTCGCGCGCGGTGGAGGCGGTGCCCACGTTGGCCAGGAAGTCCAGCCCGGTGCGGGCGACGCACTCACGGGCGACCTGCTGGTAGATCTGCTCGATGCGGGCCACGCCGGCGGGGCTGTAGTCGGTCAGCGACTCGCGACGGAAGGCGTCGAATTCGGCGTCGCTGCGGCACCGCACCGCAGGGGTGGAGTGGCCGACGCCGCGTGGATCGAAGCCGACGAGGTCGAAGCGTCGGGTGACCTCGTCGTCGCCGAAGCCGACGGCCATCGCGGCGACGGCGGTGACCGCCGAGGCACCCGGCCCGCCGGGGTTGACCATCAGCGCGCCGATCCGGTCACCGGTGGCCGGCACCCGGATGACCGCCAACTGTGCTTGCGGCCCTTCGGGTTTCGCGTAGTCGACGGGCACGCTCACCATGCCGCACCGGGCGGTCGGCAAAGCGGTGGCCGACCCGATGAAGCCCGCGCAGCTGCCCCACACCGGGGGTTGACCGTACTGCAGCGTGGGCGACCCCTCGGGGGACGCCGCCGCCACCGGTGACACCAGCGTCGACGCCAGCACCAGTGCGGGCAGTGCCGCGATCAGCCTGCCCACCATCGCCATGGCGAACATGGTTGCACGCAAGGCAGTTCGGTGGTCGTGCGGGGCTCGAGCAGACACGAGTCGGCAACCGGACGGTGATCCGACGGTGACCTTCTCGGTCAGCAGGTCGAACCGGGCGGCGGCACCTCGACGTCGACCAGGTACTTGGCGGCGATGTCGTCGACGCACCTGTTGCCCTGGAACACCACCGTGTGCTGGGTGCCGTCGAACGTCACCAGCGTGCCGCCGAGTTGCTTGGCCAGGTCGACACCGGCCTGATACGGCGTCGCCGGATCGTTGGTCGTCGAGACCACCAGCACCGGAGGAAGCCCCGCGACCGAGATCTGATGGGGCTTGGACGTCGCGGGCACGGGCCAGAAGGCGCACGTGCCCAGCGGCGCGTTGCCGGTGAACTGCCCGTAGCTCATGAAGGGGGCGACCTCACGGGCGCGACGATCCTCGTCGACGACGGTCTTGCGATCGGTGATCGGCGGCTCGTCGACGCAGTTGACGGCCACCCGCACGTCGGTGGAGTTGTTGTAGTGCCCGTTCTCGTCGCGGCCCATGTAGAGATCGGCCAGGGCCAGCATGGTGTCGCCGTTGCCGTTCTTGAGCTCGGAGAGCGCCTGGGTGAGGTGGCGCCACAGGTTGGGCGAGTACAGCGGCAGGATGGTGCCGACGATGGCGTCGCTGTAGCTCAGGCCGCGCGGATCCCGGGTCTTGGCCGGATTGCCGACCAGCGGCTCGACCATGTCCTTGTAGACGTCGACGGCCTTGGTGGGATCGGTGCCCAGCGGGCATCGCGGACTCTTCGCGCAGTCGGCCGCGTAGTCGTTGAACGCCGTCTGGAACGCCGCGGCCTGACGGATGTCGGCCTCCACCGGATCGGCGTTGGGGTCCACCGCGCCGTCGAGGATCATGGCGCGCACGTTCTGGGGGTAGGCCTCCGCGTACGCCGAACCGATGCGCGTGCCGTAGGAGTAGCCGAGGTAGGTCAGCTTCTGGTCGCCTAGCGCAGCCCGCATGGCGTCGAGATCCTTGATGACACTTGATGTTCCGACGTTGGCGAGGAAGTCGTCGCCCATCTTCTCGACGCATCGCGCGACGAAGTCCTTGGTCTCGGACTCGATGTGGGCGACGCCCTCGGGGGTGTAGTCGACCTGGTCGTCGGCCCGTTGCCGGTCGTTGTCGGCGTCGCTGTTGCACCACACCGCCGGGGTGGAGGCACCGACCCCGCGGGGGTCGAAGCCGACGAGGTCGAAACGCTGGCGAACCGAGTCGGGGATCGCGCCCACGAGGGAGGCGGCGGCGTTCACGCCGGACTCGCCGGGCCCGCCGGGGTTGACCACCAGCGAGCCGATCTTGTCCCCCGTCGCCTTGAAGCGGATCATCGCCAGGCGGGCGACGTCACCGTCGGGCTTGGTGTAATCGACCGGCACCGAGAGCTTTCCGCATTCGGCGCCCGCCGGGATGCGGACGTCGGAGGACGCGAGGTCGCACTGCGACCATTCGATCGGCGACCCCGGCCGCGGCGTGGCGATGACACCGCGCCCGTCGACCAGACGGCTGCACCCGGCCACCAGCAGCACGATGAGAGTGGCCGCGAGGACCCCGCGTCTGAGGTTCATGGCTGTCATGCTGCCATGAAGGGGCGTCGGCCCAGTTGAGGGTGTCAACCCGCGGCGTTCAACAACTCCTTGAGCGCGGCCTCGAAGTCGTCGGCCATGTCCCACAGATCAGGCAGCAGGTCGGGGCAGGAGATCAGTCCCACGTCGAGCGTGCCGTTGAGCGACATCACGGTCACGTTGAGCCCCGATCCGTGGAAGATCGGCCCCAGCGGGTACATCGCGTCGACCTGTGCGCCCAGGAAGTACAGCGGCACCTGCGGCCCCGGCACGTTGGACACCACCAGATTGTGCACGGGCACCGCGCTCGTCAACCGACTCGAGGCGTAGACGCGCATGGCCACCCCGAACACCGCGGGCGCCGCGAACTGCGACCAGTCCTGCAGCAGCGTCGCACCGATCGCCGCACTGTGTTGCTTGGCAACGGAATTCGCGCCGGCGATGGCCCGCAGGCGCTCGGCGGGATCCTCGACGTCGGTGTACAGGCTGGCGAACATGCCCGACACCTGGTTGCGGCCCGGTCGGTCGGACTTGTCGTGTACCGACACCGGGACCATCGCCACCAGCGTGCTGTCGGGCAGTTCGTCACGGTCGAGCAGGAACCGTCGCAGCACCCCGGCCACCAACGCCATCACGACGTCGTTGACCTTGACGCCGAACTGGTTCTTGACGGTCTTGACGTCCTCGAGGTCGAGTTGGGCGAAGGCGACGTTGCGGCGACCGGTGACCGTCGCGTTGAACCGGGTCGTCGGCGCGGCGAACGGCGCCGCCATGGTCAGGCCGCTGCGCGCACGCCGCACGGTGTCCAGGACCGTCGACAGCGTCGACGGCACCACGTTGGCCAGCTTCAGCGGCCGCGTGGCGAACTTGAATGCGCCGCTGACGGCGATCTCGAGATCCGATCCGCCGCCGACGCCCTCGACGGGATCGGGGGCGGGCGCGTCGGGTTCGGTGGTGCACAGCTGCGACATCAGATTGGCGCCGGTGACGCCGTCGACGCCGGCGTGGTGCACCTTGGTCAGCACGGCGAGCCGCCCGCCGGAACCCGCGTCGACGCCCCCGACGTTCTCGATGATCCACATCTCCCACAGCGGTCTGGTGCGGTCCAGCGTCAGCGAGGCGATGTGGCCGCAAATCTCGCCGAGCTCGACGCGACCTCCGGGCGAGGGCAGTCCGATGCGGTGCAGGTGCCGGTCGACGTCGAAGTCGTGGTCCTCCACCCACACCGGGTGGTCGAGATTGAACCGGTTGTCGGCGAGCTTCTCCCGAAACTCCGGCATCGCCTTGATGCGCTGGATCAGGGCCTCACGCATCCGGTCGAAGCTGTAGCCGCCGGGGATGGTGGAGGGGTCGATCTCCAGGATCGAGCACACGTGCAGCGGCTGCGCGGACGTTTCGAGGTAGAGGAAGCTGGCGTCGAGTCCGCTGAGCCGTTGCATGTCGCCGATGGTAGGCCCGCCACCGGCCCAGGTGTGAGGAACTGCACTCAAGCGACGGTTCACCTTCGGCCGGCGGGATGACAGACTCGAGACGTCAGATGACCCGGGGACCCGGATGGGCCTCGAGGAATGAGTCGACGAGATTGAGGACAACGATGTCTGAGCAGACGGTTTACGGTGCCGCCACCGAAACGCCAGCCCCGCGGGGCAAGATCCGCACCCATCACCTTCTCAAGTGGAAGGCCGAGGGGCACAAGTGGTCGATGCTCACCGCATACGACTTCTCCACCGCACGCATCTTCGACGAGGCCGAGATCCCCGTTCTGCTCGTCGGCGACTCGGCGGCGAACGTGGTCTACGGCTACGACACCACCGTCCCGGTCACCGCCGACGAGCTCATCCCCCTAGTGCGCGGCGTGGTGCGCGGCGCTCCCCACGCCCTGGTGGTGGCCGATCTTCCGTTCGGCAGCTACGAAGGAGGCCCGACGCAAGCTCTCCAGACGGCCACGCGCTTCATGAAGGAGGCCGGCGCGGCCGCGGTGAAGCTGGAGGGCGGCGAGCGGGTCGCCGAGCAGATCGCGACCCTGACCCAGGCCGGCATCCCGGTGGTGGCCCACATCGGGTTCACCCCGCAGAGCGTCAACGGGCTGGGCGGTTTCCGAGTTCAGGGCCGGGGCGACGCCGCCGAGCAGACCGTCCACGACGCCATCGCCGTCGCCGAGGCCGGCGCGATCGCGGTCGTGCTGGAGATGGTGCCCGCCGAGTTGGCCACTCAGATCACCGGCAAGCTGACCATTCCCACGATCGGCATCGGCGCCGGACCCAACTGCGACGCCCAGGTGCTGGTGTGGCAGGACATGGCCGGGATGACGGCGGGCCGGACCGCCAAGTTCGTCAAGCGCTTCGGCGACGTGGGTGGTGAATTGCGCCGCGCCGCAACGCAGTACGCCGCCGACGTGGCCACCGGCGCGTTCCCCGCCGAGGAGCACTCCTTCTAGGCGACACCGCTTCTAGGCGAACTCGGCCCGTCGCTTGCCGAGGAACGCGGCGACGCCTTCCTTGCCGTCGGCGGAATCGGCGCACTCCGCGATCAGCCGGGCCTCGCGAGCCACCTGGTCCTCGAAGGTCGACGCGTACGCCGTCAGCAGCAGTTCCTTGACCGCAGCGTTGGATCGTCGTGCCCCGGAAGCGGTTCGGGCCGCCAGCGCCTCGAGGGCGTCGGGCAGTTCGGCGTCGGGCACCACCGTGGTGACCAGTCCCCAATCCAGGGCCTCGGCGGCGGTCAGCACCCGGTTGGTGATCATCAGCTCCTGGGTCCTGCGCAGACCGATCAGGCGGGGCAACAGGTACGACGAACCGCCGTCCGGGCTCAGGCCCGCCTTCGTGTAGGCCATCGTGAACGACGCCGACTCCGCGGCGAGGACCAGATCACCGGACACCGCAAGCGGGAACCCGGCTCCGGCGGCGACACCGTTGGCCGCGGTGATGACCACGGCGTCCATCCTGGCGAACGTCGACATGGCACGGTGCAGGTCCTGAGCCATGCCGTCGACGTAGGCGCCGGGACTGGCAGCGCCGGCCACCGCCTTGAGATCGCCTCCGGCGCAGAAGAACTTGCCCTCGCCGGTGATGGTGACGACCTTGACGGCCTCGTCGTCGCAGAGGGTCGCGGCCTCGGCAAGCTCCCGGGTCAGAGTGTCGTTCATCCCGTTGGCGGCCTCGGGTCGGTCCAGGACGATGCCGACGACGGCGCCGGACTGGGTGAACTTCAGCGTTTCGAATTGGGGCACGGCCCGACGTTATCGCACGCGGTGTCCGGGCTCGGGGCTCGTGCGGTCCTCCGTTCACCTTGATGTGGCAACCTGTTCACCTATTCCAGAATCGAACCGAAGGTGAAGATGTCAGCCCAGAAGCGCAAGCCGTCGCGCCACACGGAGGTCGAGCGCAAGTTCGCGGTCACCGGCGACACCGTGTCCCCGTCCTTCGGCGGCCTGTCCTCGGTGGCCAAGGTGGAACGCTCCCCCGTCCAGCAGCTCGACGCCGTCTACTTCGACACTCCGGACCAAGATCTCGCCCGGCACCGGATCACGTTGCGGCGCCGCACGGGTGGCCCCGACGCGGGGTGGCACCTCAAGCTTCCCGCCGGCGCCGACGCCAGGACCGAGGTCCGCACGCCGCTCGGGGACTCGGGCGCGCCGGACGACACCGTCCCCGACGAGTTGCGCGACGTGGTGCTCGCGATCGTCCGGGACCGCCCGTTGCGGCCGGTGGCGCACATCTCCACCACCCGCACGGTGGACCTGCTGTTCGCTCCGGACGGCGCTGCGTTGGCCGAGTTCTGCGACGACGTCGTGCGGGCGTCGGCCAACGGTGAGACCGAGGCTCAGGAATGGCGCGAGTGGGAGCTCGAGCTCGTCGAGGGCGCCGGTGGTGACGCGGCGTTGCTCGACCGACTGGCCAACCGGCTGTTCGACGCGGGCGCCGAACCGGCCGGGCACGGCTCGAAACTGGCGAAGGTGCTCGACACCCCTGCCCAGGCGGCACCGCCGTCGGACGACCCGGTGCACCGCGCCGTCGCCGAGCAGGTCGAGCAGCTTCTGGTGTGGGACAGGGCCGTTCGGGCCGACGCCTGGGACTCCGTGCACCAGATGCGGGTGACCACCCGCAAGATTCGCAGCCTGCTGCGCGCCTCGGAGGAATCGTTCGGCATCTCCGACGACTCGTGGCTGCTCGAGGAGCTCAAGGTACTGGCCGGCATTCTCGGTGGCGCACGCGACGCGGAGGTGCTCGCCGAGAAGTACGAGACCGTACTCGCCGAGTTGCCCGCCGACCTGATCCGCGGCCCGGTCCGCGAACGGCTCGTCGACGGCGCCAAGCGCCGCTACCGCGCCGGCTGGAAGCGGTCCCTGGTGGCGATGCGCTCCGAGCGGTACTTCCGACTGCTCGACGGACTCGAGGCGCTGCTGACCTCGGAACCGACGCCCTCGCCGTCCGGGTCGGAACCCGAACCCGTGACCGTGGCCGGGGCGTATCGGCGGCTGCGCAAGTCCGCCAAGAAGGCCGACGTCGCCGCCGCGGACGACACCGTCTCCCCCGAGGACGCCGACGAGGCGCTGCACGCGATTCGCAAACGGGCCAAGCAGCTCCGCTACACGGCCTCCGCGCTCGGCGAGGACGACGTGGCCGACGAGGCCAAGTCGATTCAGTCACTGCTCGGCGACCACCAGGACAGCGTGGTCAGCCGGGCGCACCTGTCCGAGGAGGCCGAGGCCGCCCACGCCGCGGGTGAGGACACCTTCACCTACGGGGTGCTCTTTCAGCTCGAAGCCGAGATCGCGCGGCGCGCGGAGGAGAAGCTCGACGCGGCGCTCACGGGTTTGAAGAAGGCGGTGCGCGCCGCCCGCTAGGACGGCGGGCGAGGGCGGACGAGTTGGCCTGTAAGCCGGATTCTGTTCCGCGCCGTCACGAATGACGGCGCGGCGGCGACCATCCATCTGGACACACCGTCACCGGGTGCCTCGAGCGGCCTACCCGCGAACTCGGGCGAGCAGCCCTCGAACGTCCGCGCAACCGCAACCAGGTTGCGGCCTTCTTGGCCTTGCTTCGGGTGGGGTTTACCTAGCCACTCCGGTCACCCGGAATGCTGGTGCGCTCTTACCGCACCGTTTCACCCTTACCACCCTTGCGAGTGGCGGTCTGTTCTCTGTGGCACTGTCCCGCGAGTCACCTCGGATTGCCGTTGGCAATCACCCTGCTCTGCGAAGTCCGGACTTTCCTCGACGTGCGGGCGAACCCGAACGCCGCGGCCGCCCGGCCAACTCGTCCGCGGTGAACACGGTACTCCGGGACTGGCGCCGGGACCCCCACCGGCCCGACTCAGCCGCGCCGGCGCAGCACCATCACGTTGTCGCGCCAGGTGAACGGCTGCCCGTCGGGGTCGGTGCCCTCGCGTTCGACGACCTCGACGCGCACCCGGTCCCAGTGCTCGTCGGGCAGGTCGAGTTCGGCCAGCACCTCCGCTGGCGTCGGGAACGGGTGGTCGTGCGGCACCTTCTTCGAGAACGGCGGCGGCGCGGCGTGGTCGACGACGACCAGCAGACCTCCGACGGTGACGGCGGCCGCGGCCCTGCGCAAGATCTGGGGTCGTTCCAACCGCACCGTCGAGTGCAGGAACTGCGCGGAGATCAGATCGAAGGTGCCCTCGGGAAAGCTGTCGGAGAGGTCGTGGCGTTCGAATGCGATGCGGTCGCGGACGCCCCGGGCCTCGGCGGCGGCCTCGGCGCGTCCGATGGCCGTGTCGGCTACGTCGACGGCCGTCACCTGCCATCCGTTCTCCGCCAGCCACACGGCGTCGCCGCCCTCACCGCACCCGAGGTCCAGCGCATGACCGGGGGTCACCCCGGCGAGGATGCCCGGCAGTTGGGCGTTGACCCGTCCGCTCCAGATGCGTTCGCGCTCTGCGTAATGCGAGTCCCAGAACTTGCGGACGGTCTCGTCGTCATGCACTGACATCGGCGTTCTCCTTCTGGTTGGGCCACGGTGGGGTGGGCAGGCCGACGTCGTCGGCCAGCAGACTTTGCACGACGGCGGCGCCGCTCAGCGATCCCGTCGAGATCGCCGCGGCGACCTGCGGCATCGACGCGCTGACGTCGCCTGCGGCGAACACTCCTGACACCGACGTCCGTTGGAACGGGTCGACGACGACGGAGTCCTCGGCCACGGGCCCCGGCGGGGCCAGGGCGACCCCGAGTTGGGTGGCCAGGTCCGAACGCTGCCGCAGGGTCGTCGACACCAGCACGGCGCGACGGGGCAGCCGGTCACCGTCGGCGAACTCGACGGCCACCAATTCGCCTGCCTCGGAGACCAATCGGGCCACCTCACGCTCGTCGACCGGCAGGTCGGCGGTGAACTCAGCCGGGCCGTTCGTCAGCACCACGACGTCGTCGGTCCAGCCGCGCAGCATCAGGGCCAGGTGTTCGGCGCGCTCACCGTCGGCCAGCACGGCGATCGGTTGGTCGCGAGCCTCCCAGCCGTGGCAGAACGGGCAATGGAAGGCCGAGCGCCCCCACAGTTCGGCGAGCCCGGGGATGGGCGGTGTCACGTAGTCCATGCCGGCGGCGAGCAGCACCCGTCTGGTGCGGACCGCGCTGCCGTCGGCCAGGCCGAGGACGAAGCCGGCGCCGTCGGGCGCCCCGGTGGTCACCTCACCCGTGCGCACCTCGACCGTCGGGTACGTCTCCAGTTCGGTCCGCCCCGTGGCGTACAGCTCGGCGGGGGGCCTGCCGTCGTGGCCGAGGAGACCGCCGATGCCGTGGGCGGGCAGATTGCTCTGACGTCCTGCGTCGACGACCAGCGTGCGACGCCTGGCCCGGCCCAGCACCAGTGCCGCACTCAGTCCCGCGGCACCTCCGCCGACGACGACGCAGTCGAATTCCGTGGTGTCCATGACCACCACCTTGCCGACCCCCGACGGTTCTGCCAACATGATTTGCCATGCAGGCAAAGGACGGGGATGACGTGGACCTGCGGGTCCGGCGACGGCTGCGTGAATTGCGCACGCAACGCGGCCTCACCCTCGAGGAGGTCGCGACGAGGGCCGACATCGACGTCTCCACGCTGAGCCGATTGGAGTCGGGCAAGCGAAGGTTGGCCCTCGACCACCTGCCCCGCCTCGCGTCGGCACTGTCGGTCAGCACCGACGACCTGCTGCGAGCCCCCGCGGCCGAGGACCCCCGCGTGAAGGGCGCCTCCCACACCCACGACGGCGTGACCTATTGGCCGCTGACCCACAGCGGACCGGCCGCCGGCCTGCACGCCTTCAAGATTCGGGTCAGCGCCCGCCGTCGCACGCCACCCGCCGAGTTGCCGGTGCACGACGGCCAGGACTGGATGTACGTGCTGTCCGGGCGCCTACGCCTGATCCTCGGCGAACGCGACTTCGTCATCAAACCTGGTGAGGCCGTTGAGTTCTCGACGTGGACGCCACACTGGTTCGGCACCGTCGACGGACCGTCGGAGGCGGTGGCCATCTTCGGTCCGCACGGCGAGCGGTTGCACCTACGCGCGTGAGCCGGAGTCCTTGGTCTCGGGTCCGAGCAGCTTGCGCACCGAGATCCGGGATCCGAAGGGCTGCAACATCTGGCTGGCCGGTCGTGTGCGCACGTTCAGCGGCCACCAGAACCACCGTCCCAGCATCGCGGCGATCGACGGTGTCATGAACGAGCGGACGATCAGCGTGTCGAACAGCAGACCCATGGCGATCGTGGTGCCGATCTGGCCGAGCACGACCAGGTCACTGAACGCGAAGGACGCCATCGTGAACGCGAAGACCAGTCCGGCGGCGGTGACGACACCACCGGTGCCCGCCATCGCCCGGATGATGCCGGTGTTCAGGCCGGCCCCGATCTCCTCCTTGAACCTCGATATCAGCAGCAGGTTGTAGTCGGCACCCACCGCCAGCAGCAGGATGATCGCCAGCGCAGGCACGATCCAGTAGAGCTCGATGCCGAAGATGTACTGCCACACCAGGACCGCCAGGCCAAGCGAGGCGCCCAACGACAGCACCACGGTGCCGACGATCACCACAGCGGCGACCATGCTGCGGGTGATGAACACCATGATGAGCAGAATCAGGGCGATCGCGGCGATGGCCACGATCAGCAGGTCCCAGGTCGACCCCTCCTGGATGTCCTTGTACGTCGACGCGGTGCCGGCGACGTAGATCTTGGCATCCGACAACGGCGTCGCCTTGATCGCGTCGAAGGCGGCGTTGCGCAGGGCGTCGATGTGCGAGATTCCCTCCGGCGTCGCGGGATTGCCCTCGTGGGTGATCGTCATCCGGGCGGCCTTGCCGTCGGGTGACATGAACAGCTTCAGCCCGCGCTTGAAGTCGGCGTTGTCGAAGGCCTCGGGAGGCAGGTAGAACGAATCGTCGTTCTTCGCGTCGTCGAAGGCCTTGCCCAACGCGGTGGCGTTCTTCAACGCCTCCTGGCTTTGGGTGTTGGTGCCGCCGGTGGTCGCGTAGTTCGACTGCAGCAGCTCGCGATTGGCCTCTTGCACCTCCAGCTGCGGCGGGATCAGCGCCACCAGTTGCGGTTGCAGGGCGTTGAGCTTGTCGAGGCTGGCTGTGACCTGCGAGAACTTGTCGCTGAGTTCGGAGATGCCGTCCAGCGAATCGAACACCGATCGCAACGCTGCGCACGACGGGATGTCGAAGCAGTGCGGCTCCCAATAGAAGTAGTTGCGCAACGGCCGGAAGAAGTCGTCGAAGTTCGCGAGGTTGTCGCGCACCTGGTTGATCGTCGTCACCGTGTCGTGGAAGGCCTCGACCTGTTCATTGGTGGCGGCGGCACTCTGCTTCTGCAGCTCGAGTTGCTGCTGCAGGATGGCGATCGACTTGGTCGTCTGGTCGACCTGTTTGAGGATGTCCTGCGCGCGCGCCTGCTGGTAGCTCAGGTTCATGATCTGCCCGGCGCTCTGAGCGCTGATCTGAAACGGTATGGAGCTGTGGGTGATCGGCGTGCCCAGCGGTCTGGTGATGGACTGCACCAGCGCGATGCCCGGGGTGTGCAGCACCGCCTTGGCGACGCGTTCCAGGATCAGCATGTCCGACGGGTTGCGCATGTCGTGATCGGATTCGATCATCAACAGCTCGGGGTTGAGCCGGGCCTCGGAGAAGTGCCGCTCCGCCGCGGCGTAACCGACGTTGGCCGGTGCAGTGTCGGGCAGGTACGGCCGGCCGTCGTAACTGATCTTCGCCCCCGGCAACGCCAGGACGCCGATGGCGGCGATGCCGAGCGACACCACCAGGATTGGACCTGGCCACCGCACGATCGAGGTACCGATGCGACGCCATCCCGACGCCCGCACCTTGCGTCTGGGTTCGAGCAGGCCGAAGCGGCTCACGATCACGATGACGGCGGGCCCCAACGTGAGCGCCGCCACCAGCGTCACCAGCACGCCGAGCGCAGCAGGCACGCCGAGGGTCTGGAAGTACGGCAACCGGGTGAAGTAGAGACACGCCACGGCCCCGACGATGGTCAAGCCCGAGCCGACGATGACGTGCACCGTCCCGCGGAACATGTCGTAGTACGCCTCGGCGCGCTCCAGGCCACGGTTGCGGGCCTCCTGATATCGGCCGACGAGGAAGATCGCGTAGTCGGTGCCGGCGGCAATCGCCAACAGCGTCAACAGATTCGTCGCATACGTCGACAGGCCGATGACGCCGGTGTGGCCCAGCGTCGCGACGATGCCTCGGGCGGCCATCAGCTCCACGGCCACCACCACGAGCATGATGAGCATGGTGACCAGCGACCGGTAGACGATCAGCAGCATCACCGCGATGACCGCGAAGGTGATCGCGGTGACCTGATGTGTTCCGGCATTGCCGACTTCGAAGTTGTCGGTGATGGTCGGGGCGGCACCGGTGACGTAGGCCTTGACTCCCGGCGGCGCCGGGGTGTCGGCGACGATCTTGCGGATGCTGTCGACGGACTCGTTGGACAGCGCCTCGCCCTGGTTGCCGCGCAGATAGACCTGGACCAGGGCCGCCTTGCCGTCCTTGCTCTGCGCGCCGCCCGCGGTCAGCGGGTCGCCCCAGAAGTCCTGCACGTGCTCGACGTGGGTGGTGTCGGCGTTGAGCTTCTTGACCAGGACGTCGTAGTAGTCGTGGGCGTTCTGGCCGAGCTTCTCGTCACCCTCCAGGACGATCATCGCGGCGCTGTCGGAGTCGAACTCCTGGAACTTCTGGCCGATGTGCCGCATCGCCATGATCGAGGGCGAGTCCGAGGCGTTCATCGCGACGGAACGTTCCTCGCCGACGGTCTCCAACTGGGGCGAGACGACGTTGGTCAACACCGCTATCGCGATCCATAGCAACAGGATTGGCAGCGCCATCGTCCACATGAAACGCGCCGGACGCGACCTCAGCGTCGAGTGCTCGCTCATGCGGACTTGTCCAGGCAGGCGATGTATCCGTTCACGTTGCTGGCGGACCTTTCGTCCTTGACGATGCCGTTGACGGTGATGCGGCACGTGATGGGAGCCGAGTCACCCTGAGCGCGAAGATCGGCGAAGAGTGTCGGATCGTCGGTGGTCAACGTGTGCGACCACGGCAACGGCACGTCGTCGACGCGTTGGGGTTGGGCGTTCTCGTCGAGGTAGTTGATGGTCGCCGTCGCACCTGGACTGCCGAACACCTCGAACAGGACCCGCTTGGGGTTGTAGCCGGTGTTCTCCAGCGCGTCCGCGGCGGGCCGTGACACCTGGTTGTCGGAGCCGAAGATCCCGTGCAGTCGGGTGACGCTGAAGACCACCAGCGCGACCACTACGACCGCCACGACGATCGTCCATTGTCGCCTCAGGACGCGCCCGATCGAAAGCTTGCTCACTCATACGCCTTTCGACAGCCGGCGACGTGGCTGCACCGGAATCGTCGCCCCTGGCCGAAACCAAGAGCGACCTGAGAGACGGTACGGTACGGTACGGGTCGGTGCAAGTCGTCCCAACCCCTTGCGCACGAGGTGGAGGTATGGTCTCCGATTCAACGGATGCGTCAACGACGGTGCCGGGCTGTCCCTGGAGTGCGCGCGAGGCCGAGCTGCTCGCGGTGACGTTGAAACTGTTGCAGCAGCACGGATATGAGCGTCTGACGGTGGAGGCGGTCGCCACCGAGGCGAAGGCCAGCAAGTCCACGATGTACCGGCGCTGGCCGTCCAAGGCCGACCTCGTGTTGGCGGCGTTCATCGAGGGAACCCGCGAGTCGGCGAAACCCCCACACACCGGGTCGTTGCGTGGCGACCTGCTGGCCATGGGTGCCGCGGTGGTCGAGCAGGGCCGGGAGCACACGAGCACGATGCGCGCGGTGCTCAACGAGATGTCCCGCAGCGAGGCCCTGACCGCAGCCATGCAGGAGAAGTTCATCTATCACCGCACCGTCGTCATGCGCGAGGTCCTCGAGGAGGCCGTCAGACGCGGGGAGATTCAGGCCGAGGCCATCAACCCCGAGATCTGGGACGTGCTGCCCGGATACCTGGTGTTTCGTTCCCTCGTCTCGGAACGACCCCCTACCGAGGAGACGGTGCGCGCGGTGGTCGACGAGGTCCTGATGCCCAGCTTCACTCGAGATACGACGTCTGGTTGACCAGCCGCACCGACGAGCCGCCGTCGGGATAGAACTCCGCGACCGACAGCGACGCGAGGTCCAGGTGCAGTCGGTAGAGGATGCCCGGACCCGCGTCGAGCGCCATCCGAAGGATCGACTTGATCGGCGTCACGTGCGAGACCACCAGAACGGTCGCGTCGCCGTACTGCTCGACGATCCGGAAGCGCGCCCGTCGCACCCGTGCCGCGACCGCGTCGAAGCTCTCACCGCCACCGGGCGGTGACACGGCGGTGTCGCGCAGCCAGGCACCGTGCACCTCTGGGTCACGTCGGGCGGCTTCACCGAACGTCAGCCCCTCCCAGGCTCCGAAGTCGGTCTCGATCAGGTCGTCGTCGACGGTGACGTCGAGGCCGAGTTCCTTGGCCGCCGCCGACGCCGTGTCGTGGGCGCGTTGCAGCGGGGACGAGACGACCGCCGTGATGCCGCCCCGCTGGCCGAGGTAGCGGGCCGCGGCGTCGGCCTGATGGCGCCCGAGTTCGGTCAGCGGCGGGTTGCCCTGCCCCGAGTAGCGCCGGTCCACCGACAGGGCGGTCTGCCCGTGCCGTAACAAGAAGAAGCGAGTCGGTGCGCCGCGCGCCCCGGTCCAGCCCGCCGGGGAGACTGCCTGCGCCGACGCCGCCTTCGGCGAATCCTCGTCGACGGCATCCATCGCCCGGTTGGCCAGCCGGTCGGCGTGGGCGTTCTGGGCGCGCGGAATCCAGTCGAACGTCACGTCGCCGAAGGCACGGGTGAGCTCAACGGCGCGCTCCCGCAACGGAATCAGGTCGGGATGCTTGACCCGCCACCGCCCCGACATCTGCTCGACGACCAACTTGGAGTCCAGCCGAGCGGCGACGTCGGTGGCCCCCACCTCGGCCGCGGCCTCCAAACCCGCGATGAGACCGCGATATTCGGCGACGTTGTTGGTGGCCCGTCCGATGCCCTCGAAGCGCTCGGCGAGCACCGTGGCGTGGTCGGTCGACCAGACCACTGCCCCGTAGCCCGCCGGACCGGGGTTGCCGCGCGACCCGCCGTCCGCCTCGACGATGACCTTCACGCCGACGCCCTCATTCCGTGAAGTCCCGCACGCGCACCAGGATTGCCGAGCACTCCGGGCATCGGAGCACCTCGTCCTCCCGCGCGGCGGAGATGCGGGCCAGCTCTCCCCGGTCGATCTCGATGCGACACGCACCGCACCGTCGGCCCTGCAGTCGGCCGGCCCCGATGCCGCCCTGGGCCCGCTGACGTTCGTAGAGCGCCACCAGCTCGGCCGGCGCCGCGGCGGAAAGCTCCTCGCGGCGGGCCACGGCCTCGTGCCGCGACTGGTCGATCTGCACCAGGACCTCGTTGCGGGCCGCGGTGGCGGCCGTCAGATCGGTTTGCATCCCGTCGATGCGGGCCTGCTGCTCGGCCAGCTCCTTCTGCAGCTGTTCGCGGCGCTCCATGATCTCCAACAACGAATCCTCCAGGCTCTCCTGGCGGCGCTGCAGCGCCTCGAGCTCGTGCTGGATCTCCCCGACGTGCTTGACGTCGACCGTCCCGCCGTCGAGCAGGCCACGGTCGCGGTCCTCGCGCTTGCGCACCGCGTCGATCTCGCCTTCGAACTTCGCGACCTGTCCGTCGAGGTCCTCCAGTGCGATGGTCAGCGTCGCCAGTGCGTCGGTCGCCGCACGATGCTCGGCGGTGACGGCGTCGAGCCGTTGCTGTTCCTCGAGATGCTTGCCCCGGTGGTCGAGCCGGCTCAACTCGGCGTCCACCGCCGCGATCTCCAGGACCAAACGCTGTTGTGACTCTTCGGCCTTCATGTGGTGCTGATGTCCTTCGCTAGATTCCAGGGATCCGTCCGGACCGGGCTGACGCCTACCTGCAGCGCCTCGCCGAAGTGCGTGCGCAGCAGGCTCTCGGCCTGGCCGCACCACGGGTATTCACTCGCCCAGTGCGCGACGTCGACCAGGGCGACGTCGGAGGTGCGGAGGTGTTCGTCGGCCGGATGGTGTCTGAGGTCGGCGGTGACGTAGGCCTGCACGCCTGCTGTGGCGACGGTGTCGAGCAGGGAGTCCCCCGCTCCACCACACACCGCGACGCGCGAGATCACGCCGTCGGGATCACCCGCGGCCCGCACTCCCCACGAGGTGGCGGGCAGGCCGCGGTTCACTCGAGTGACGAACGCGCGCAAGCTCTCTGGGACGGGTAGGGCGCAGATGCGGCCAATGCCGACGTCGGACGGCAACGGCGCCAGGGTCACCACGTCGAACGCGGGCTCCTCGTAGGGGTGAGCATGCCGCAGCGCGCTCAGCACCGCGGGGCGCAGCCCGGCGGGGGCGATCACCTCGATGCGGTCCTCGGCGACGTACTCGACCGAACCCACCGAGCCGATCGCGGGTGCGGCGCCGTCGAGCGGCAGGAACTGCCCCGTCCCCGAGACAGACCAGCTGCAGTTCGAGTAGTCCCCGAGCGCACCGGCACCGGCGGCGAACAACGCCGTGCGCACCGCATCGGCGTCGCCCGCGGGAACGCAGACCACCCACTTGTCGAGCCGGGTGCCGTCCGATACCGGCGACAGCACGTCCTCCACCACCAGTCCGAGCGCATCGGCAAGTGCGTCGGACACTCCGGGGGTCGCGGAGTCGGCATTGGTGTGGGCGGTGAACAGGGCACTGCCACTGCGGATCAGGCGGTGCAGGATCGCGCCCTTGCCGGTGCTCGCCGCCACCGTGTCCACACCGCGCAACAACAGCGGATGATGTGCGAGAAGGAGACCCCGGGGAGGCACCTCGGCGACGACGGCCGCCGTGGCGTCCACTGCGATCGTCACGGATTCCACGGGTTCGGACGGGTCGCCGCAGACCAGGCCGACCGAATCCCACTCCGCGGCCAGCGCGGGCGGGTAGGCGCGCTCGAGCACGTCGATGACGTCGGCCAGCAACGCGCTCATAGCCGTACCTCCCTTGCCGTTGTCTGGACGAGAGCCTACGACGTCACCAGCGAAGAGAGACGAAACGGCGACGACGGCCGGGTGCGTCGGCCCACTCGTCGACCGACCCCGGCGACCGGGACGGACGGCCCACCGCGCGGCAGGAGACAATGGGGAGGTGAGTCCTCGGCTAGTCCTCTTCGATCTCGACGGTACGCTCACCGACTCCGCCCCGGGCATCGTCGCGAGCTTCCGTCAGGCCCTGGGCGAGATCGGCGCCGCGGTGCCCGACGGCGACCTCGCGAGCCTGGTCGTGGGCCCGCCGATGCATCAGACGCTGGCGGCGATGGGTCTCGGTGACCGCGCGGACGAGGCGTTCGCCGCCTATCGCCGTGACTACACCAGCCGCGGCTGGTCGATGAACGCCCTGTTCGACGGGATCATCGATTTGCTGACCGACCTGCGCACGGCCGGAGTGCGGCTGGCGGTGGCCACCTCCAAGAATGAGGTGACCGCGCGTCGGATCATCGAGCACTTCGGCATCGAGGAGTTCTTCGAGGTGATCGCCGGCGCCAGCCCGGACGGCGTCCGCTCGGCCAAGGCCGACGTGGTGGCCCACGCCCTGACCCAACTCGGCCCGCTGCCCGACGACGTGCTGATGGTCGGCGACCGGTCCCACGACGTGCTCGGCGCGGCCAGCCACGGCATCGACACGGTGGTCGTCGAATGGGGTTACGGCGCGTCGGACTTCGACGGCCCCGACGCGGTCAGTGCCTTCAAGCACGTGTCGACGATGGCCGACCTGCGGGAGGTGCTCGGTGTCTGACCGGCGGGCGGGAGCGAAGCGACCCGGGGAATCAGACCGGCGGGCGGGAGCGAAGCGACCCGGGGAATCAGACCGGCGGGCGGGAGCGAAGCGACCCGGGGAATCAGACCGGCGGGCAGGAGCGAAGCGACCCGGGGCAGAAGGTGCGCTCCTGCACGTGACGTTCGTGTGCTCGGGAAACATCTGCCGCTCCCCCATGGCCGACAAGATGTTCGCCCACCAGCTCGCCGAACGCGGCCTCGCCGACGTGGTGCGGGTGAGCAGCGCGGGCACCGGCAGCTGGCACGTCGGCGATCCCGCCCACGAGCGGGCGGTGCACGTCCTGCGGGAGCACGGCTACCCGACGACGCATCGCGCCTCCCACGTCGGGGACGACCACCTGGCGGCCGACATGGTCGTCGCGATGGGGCGCAACCACGTTCGCATCCTTCGTGATCTCGGCGTCCCCGAGGACCGGCTTCGGATGATGCGCTCCTTCGACCCGCGTTCGGGTGCCCACGCCCTCGACGTCGAGGACCCGTACTACGGGACGACGGAGGACTACGAGGAGACCTTCGCCGTCATCGACGCGTCGCTGCCGGGTCTGCACGCCTGGGTCGACGAGCGGCTTCGAGAACGTCGGGTGGCGGGCTGATGGGTCGCTTCGCGTTCTTGTTCAAGCCGCAGTGGCTGGCGCTCTACGTCGTCGCGATCGCCTTCGCCTACCTGTGCTTCACCGTGCTCGCCCCGTGGCAGCTCGGCAAGAACACCACGACCTCTCGGGAGAACGCGCAGATCTCCAACTCGGTGTCGCAGCCGCCGGTGGCACTGACGACGCTTCTGCCACGACAGGATTCCGCGGCGCCCGGTGACCAGTGGCGTCAGGTGACCGCCACCGGACGGTATCTGCCCGAGGCTCAGGTGTTGGTGCGGTTGCGCGTCGTCGACGGCGACCCGGCCTATGAGGTCCTCGTCCCCTTCCGCGTCGACGGCGGCCCCACCGTCCTCGTCGACCGCGGTTACGTCAAACCCGACCGCGGCACGCAGGTGCCCGACTTCGCCGCCCCGCCGACCGGCAGCGTGACCATCACCGCGCGGCTGCGCGACCCCGAGGGGGTGGTTGCGGGCAAGGAGCCGTTCCGCGAGAACGGCATTCAGCAGGTCTACTCGATCAGCACCGATCAGGTCGCGCAGGTGACGGGCGTGCCGCTGGCGGGGTCCTATCTGCAGCTCGTCGACGGGCAACCCGGCGGTCTCGGGGTCATCGGTCTGCCCCACCTCGACGCGGGTCCGTTCCTGTCCTACGGCATTCAGTGGATCGCGTTCGGAATCATCGCGCCGATCGGCGTCGGCTACTTCGTGCTCGCCGAGGTCAAGCAGCGCCGTCGGGAGAAGGCCGAGACCGAGGTCCGTGCCACCACGACGGCGCCGCTCAGCGCGGAGCAGAAGCTCGCCGACCGGTACGGCAGACGGCAGTGACGGCGACCGCGACCCCTGCCGCGGCGAACTGAACCGCGCGCGACAGCCGCACCGAGCGGACGACGTCGGCTGCGTGGGGCACCCGGCCGCTTCCCAGCGTCGGCCGGTTCTCGAGCCGGTGGGCGTATTGCGTTGGGCCGCCGAGGCGCACGCCGAGCGCGCCGGCGAACGACGCCTCGACCACGCCCGCGTTGGGGCTCGGATGCCGCGCGGCGTCGCGGCGCCACGCCGTCAGCGCGGCACCCGGTGAACCCGCCACCATGGGAGCGCACGCCGCGGTGAGCAGGCCCGAGAGGCGAGCCGGCGCATAGTTCGCCAGGTCGTCGAAACGTGCTGCCGCCCAACCGAAGTGCAGATAGCGCGTCGACTTATGACCGATCATCGCGTCCAGGGTGTTGGCTCCGCGGTAGACCAGCAGGCCGGGCAGCCCGGCGATCGCCCCCCACCACAGCGGCGCCACCGCAGCGTCGGCGGTGTTCTCCGCGATCGACTCCACGGTGGCCCGGGCGATGCCCGCCTCGTCCAGCGACTGCGGGTCGCGTCCGCACAGCGACGGCACCAAACCCCGGGCGCCGTCGACGTCACCGTCCTCGAGGTGCCGGGCCATGGCCTGCCCGGTGCGCCCCAGCGACGTGCCGCCCAGCACGACGAAGGTGGCCGCGGCGGTGACCGCCGCCGTCCAGACTGGTCCGCGCCGGGCGGCAGTCCGCTCGGCGGCCACTCCGAGAACGCCGAGCCCGCCGAGCAGAAGGCCGGTGTGCAGGACACCGGCGGCCCGTCGGTCTGAGTAGGTGTGCTGCTCCAGCGTCGCTGCGACGGTGCCGAAGCCCGCGACGGGGTGGCCCCGTCGCGGGTCGGCCCACAGCACGTCGGCCACGTAACCCAGGGCCAGCCCGGCGGCTCGGCCGCGGCGTGGGGACGGGAGCACCCGCGCAGCGTCTCACGAGGCCGTCGTCGTCACCTCTGGCGGCGCCCCTGTATCGAACGCGTGTTCTAATGGGTCACGCACCGGCCCGCTCGTCGCGGGCGCCCCGCCGTGAAGGAGAGCCGCACCGATGACCGTAGACACCCTCACCCCCGAAGCGCCCTCTGCCGTGGTCGCCGATGCTCCGGCATCAGCGGTGGACACCGTCTCAGAGCCTCGCCCCGCCAAGACCCCTCGAAAGTCGGTTGGCAGGAAGACCAAGACCCTGGAATTGACCCTCACCGTCACCGGCACGGCCGACGGCGAGTGGCGGGCCGAACTCAAGCAGGGCACCACCTTCTTGGCGCGCGACCTCGCCGTCGCGGCGGCCGCGGTGTCCCGCGCGGCCAAGGAACTGCACGACGACCTGTCCACGCCGATCGACGCGGTCATCGAAGAGGCGCGGTCGCAGCAAGCTGCGAAGGTGGCGGCCCTCGAGGCCGAATTGGAAGCGGCGCGAAGGACTCTCGCCGACCTGGACTGACGACTTCGCGGTGGTATGTCCAGCTCAGCGGTGTGCCGTAATCATGGTCGTCCGTGGAATTTGACGATGTGCGCGCACGTCTTGGCGCCCGGGGAGGGTCGATTCTTGGCGGGGCTTGGATTCGGCTGATGCACACCTGATGCCTGAAACACCCATGGCATCGTTTGAGCTATGAGTGGTGCTACAGCGCGATAGTGGCATCACGTCACCACACTTCCGTCGGTCACGAGAGGCCCACGTGGCCAGCGCCCTCTGAGACCGGATACGGTGGCGCGCGCCCGAGATCCTTGGCGCGCGTGACGCCTTCGCCGAACGTGCCGGTCGACGCAACCTCGCGATGTGAAATCGCATTCGTGAAACCGACGGCGGACCTGGCGCATCCCATCGCGAGGTGTCACCGGGATCCGCTAGCTGACGACCAATCTCACGGTGGCAATGTTGCTGTCGACCGTTCCGTCGTTGACCTTGTATGTGAAGGAGTCTTCACCGACGAAGTCTTTCTTGGGCTGGTAGCTGAATGCCAGTTGGGTGCCGTTGAAGTACAGCTCACCGTGCTGCGTCGTGGTGATCAGCGTTCCGGTCAGCGGGTCGCCGTCACCGTCGGAGGATCTGTTCGCCAGGCTGAAGCCGACGTAGCCGTTCTTCGGGAACGGAATGGTGGAGTCGAGCGTCACGGGGACATCGTTGACCGAGGTGATGGTGATGGTGACGGTGACGGGCGCCGATGAGGTGACGCCGTCGCTGACCTGGTAGGTGAACGAGTCCGATCCGTAGTAGTTGGCGGCCGGGGTGTAGGTGAACGAGCCGTCGGAGAGCACCTCCAACGCGCCATGCGCAGCGCCGGTCGCCTCAGAGACGAACAACTCCGGGCCGTCGACGTCAGTGTCGTTGCTCAGCACGCCAGGGGCGCCGACGGCGAGCGTGGCGTCCTCGCCGATCGAGTAGGAGTCCGGGTTGCCCACCGGTGGCGCGTTGATTCCGGTGACGGTGATGCTCACGGTGACCGGAGCGGAGAGGGCGTTGCCATCGGTCACTTGATAGGTGAACGCGTCGGATCCGGTGTAGTTGGCGGCCGGGGTGTATGAGAACGAGCCATCGGAGAGCACCTCCAACGTGCCGTGTGCAGGGCCGGTCGCCGCGCCGACGGACAACTCGGGACCGTCGACGTCGCTGTCGTTGACCAATAGTCCGGCCGCGGCGCCGACGGTGAGCGTGCCCCCCTTGGCAACGGAGTAGGAGTCCGGGTTGCCCACCGGCGGGTCGTCGACCGGGTTGATGGTGATGGACACGGTGGCGGCGTTGCTGGTCAGCCCGACGTTGTCCTTGACGGTGTAGGTGAAACCATCCGAGGTCACCTCGGCGCCGTTGGACGCGTAGGTGACGGTGCCATTGCTGTTGACGGTCGCGGTGCCGTTGGTGGGTTGGCGAGTGATCACGACGGTGGCCGCATCGATCGTGCCGTCGGCGTCGGTGTCGTTGGCGGTGAGAGCGATGGTGGCGGTGGCGCCCTCGGCGACGGTGGCGACGTCGTCGTGGGCCACCGGCGGGTCGTCGACCGGGGTGATGGTGATGGACACGGTGGCGGCGTTGCTGGTCAGGCCGGCGTCGTCCTTGACGGTGTAGGTGAAATTGTCCGAGGTCACCTCGGCGCCGTTGGAGGCGTAGGTGACGGTGCCGTTGGCGTTGACGGTCGCGGTGCCGTTGGTGGGTTGGCGAGTGATCACGACGGTGGCCGCATCGATCGTGCCGTCAGCGTCGGTGTCGTTGGCGGTCAGCGTGATGGTGGCCGTGGCACCCTCGGCGACGGTGGCGACGTCGTCGTGAGCCACCGGGGCGCCGCTCGCTGGCGTGATCGTGACGGACACCGTCGCGGCGTCGCCCAGCACACCGTCGCTGGCCAGGTAGTTGAACGTGTCGGTTCCGGTGTATCCCGCGGTCGGCGTGTAGGTGATGGTCCCGTTGGCGCCCAGTGCGGTGGTCCCATGCCCGGCACCCCACACCGCGGTGACGGCGAGCGGGTCGCCGTCCGGATCGGAGTCATTGTGCAGCAATGCATTCGGCACGATGACCGTCGCTGCGTTGGCAACGGCGAGTACCGCGTCGTCACCCGCGACGGGCGCGACGTCGACGACGGTCAGCAGCACCGTGTCGTTGCCGCCGGCGGCGACTTGGGCATAGCTCACCCCGGCTGGCAATGCCGGTATGTCGGATTGGCCGAGCTCGTTCCCGCCCCGCACTGAGGCGGCGCCATCGGAACGCAACCAGACCGTGTGGCCGTTGCCGACTGCCACTTGGGTGAAGGTGACCCCGGCGGGCAGCTTCGGGATGTCTGCCTCGGAAGCCCCGCCGGTCAAGGAGGCGACGGCGGTGCCATCGGAACGCAAGTACTGAGCAAGGAATGTGGCCGTGCTGACGCCGGTATAGCTCACTCCGGCAGGCAAGGTCGGCACGGTGCTCTCGCCGCTTCGATTCATCCCGACGGCCACGGCGGTGCCGTCGGACCGCAACAGCACGGTGAACAGGAACCCGGCGCTGACTCGGGTGTAGGTCACGCCCGCGGGAAGCGCCGGGATGTCGAGTTGTCCGCTGTGGTCGTCGCCGATCGCCACGGCGGTGCCGTCGGACCGCAACAACGCCGCGTGCGTCGTGCCGGCACTGACCTGGATGTACCTCGTGCCGGCTGGGAGGGCCGGAATGTCGAGCTGCCCGTTGGGAGCGGCCCCGAAGCCGACGGTGGTCCCGTCGGACCGCAACAACAGCGTGTAGAAGGACGTGGTGCTGACCTGGGTATAGGTCACTCCCGCCGGCAACGCCGGGACGGCGCCCACCGGCCCGTAGACGGTGCCCCCAACGGCCACCGCGGCGCCGTCGGACCGCAACAACACCGTCACCGAACCGCTGGCGCTGACCTGGGTGTAGGTCACTCCCGCCGGCAGCGCGGGGATGTCGAGCTGCCCGAATTCGTTGTCCCCCAGCGCAACCGTGTTGTTGACCGTTCCGATCGCCACGGTCTTGGTCACCGGCGCACCGGCAGTGTCGGTGGCAGTGACGAGCACGCTGACTTGCGCGCCCGGGTGCGCCTTCGCCCAGGCGAGATCGGTCACGGTGACGGTGTACGAGCCACCAGCCGACGAGGTGGCCGTGACGTGGGTGGCGTCAACCGATCCGACCGTCACCGTCACCGCGTCCCCGTCGACGTCGCTGGTCGTCGGGGTCACCTCCCAGGTGTTGCCGATTCCCGGGGTCGACGTCACCGTGCCGATCAGGGGGGCGTCGTTCACCGGGGCAACGGTGACCGTCACGGTCGCGGTGGCGTTCAGTGCGCCGTCGCTGACGGTGTAGCTGAACGCATCGGCGCCGTGGTAGTTCGCCACGGGGGTGTATGTGATGCTGCCGTCGACGCCCAGGGCGGTCGTACCGTGAGCGGCCGTCCCGACCGCGGAGATCACCAGGGTGTCACCGTTGGGGTCGGAGTCGTTGCCCAGCAACGTCGCCGACGCGATCACCAGGGGGGTGTCCTCATTCGTGCTGGCCGCGTCGTCGTTCGCCACCGGGGCGACGTTTGGAGGCGCGGTCACGGTCAGCGCTACGGTCGCGGTCGTGGTGTGCCCGGCACCCAGTGGGTTGAGGCCGTGGAGATGCAGGCCGGCGTCCGCGGCGGTGAGCGTGAACGTGTCCGTACCGGTGTAGCCGGCATCCGTCGAGGTATAGGTGAACGACCCGTCCGGGTTGACCGCCACGCTTCCGTGTGCTCCGTTGGTCGCTTTGTAGGACAACGGATCTCCGTCTTCGTCGGTGAACGACACCGTGCCGGTGACGACGACGTGTGCGTCGGAACTCAAGCTGGTGTTGGTGACCGACGCCGCACCGACGGTCGGGCGTTGGTTGTCGAGGGTGGATTCCACGCGCCGATACAGACCCCAGATCGCCGCGAGGAAGGGGTTGGGAGCCGGAGTCCCCGGGGTGTAGCCGAACAACGCCAACGCGTTCCGCACGAGGGTGCGGACGCCTTCCAAGAGGTGCGGCTGTGGCGGCGCGAGATCAGTGGCCGCCACGGTCGCGGTCGGTGTCCGTGCGTCTACGACGGCCGACGACGACTGTGCGACCGACATGATCCTCAACGTGGCCACCGCCGGCTCGCTCGTGGAGGCCACCCGGCCAGACGGCCCACTGGTCGCGGAATGACTGCCCGCATCGGCGTCGTCGGACGTGATCGCATCTCCAGACACCACAACCGATTTCGCGTTCAGGTGGTCGCCGGCATTGGCCTTGTTCCTCGCATTGTCTACCGGAGGATGGGGGTTCGACACGGGCTCGACGACGCCCGGCTGCAGTGCGACGGGCTGCGCGACGACGGGTTCCACCGCGACCGATGGTGCGTCTACCTGCGCCGTGGTGGCGATGTCGGGGACAGTGGTAGTCGGCGTCGTCCCGTCCTGACCCTCGGGTGAGCTGTCCTTCTTCGTGCCCGAGCCTGACTGGTTCCCACCCGAGGAGTGGCCCGAGATCTCGGCCACGGCGGCCGCCTCCGGAGACGTGGCGCCCGAGGGCTTGGTGCCGCCCGAGCCAGTGGAGTCCGTGGTCTGCCGTGACGGGCCCGCGGCCGTGGAGTCGGTGGCCTGCCGTGACGGGCCCGCGTCAGTGGAGTCCGCTGAGTGCTGTGACGCCGACTGCCCGCCGCCGGTCTCGTCGTCGGCGCAGGCCACCGTCGGCCATCCCATCGCGGTGCCTATCCCCAATGCGACCGCTAATGCCCCAACACGCCCCACGTACTTGACACCACTCACCGACGGACACCTCCCTGCGCGGAGCGGAAGGAGGGCCCCGACGCATCCCGCCCAAGTGTCAGCGCGTTTAGCTACGCCAACGTCAGTAGCCGACTACTACACTTTCGGCGTCGCGCCACGCCGCACTACTACGATCTCGCGGCCGGCCGTGGGGATTTACCGTCCGACGGGTCAGAATCTCGCGAGCGCAGTTAATATTCGCTGGTGCCCGATCATTGGCCGATGATCGGCCGCAGCGAGGAAGTCGTCGAGGTCAATCGCCTTCTCGAGACGGACGGCGTCCGCGGGGTGATCCTTGCCGGCGATGCCGGGGTGGGCAAGTCGCGGGTCGCTCGGGAGGCCGTAGCGGCGGCGAGAGCCGCCGGGTGGACGGTTCGTAACGCCGCGGCGACCATGACTAGTCAGGTCATCCCATTGGGTGCCTTCGCGCGTTGGACTGACGACATCGGCGGCGCGCCGTACGCCCTGGCGCGACGAGTGGTGGACGCAATGATCTCGGGTGCGGAGCCAGGCCGCCTCGTAGTGTTCGTCGACGACGCCCACCTGCTCGACGACTTGTCGTCGCTGGTGGTACATCAACTCGTGGAGTCGCAAACTGCGAGAGTCATCGTCACGGTCCGCACGGGTGAGCCAGCTCCTGCCGCAGTGACGTCGCTGTGGAAGAGCGGCCTGGTGCGCCGGTGCGAGATCGAGCCGCTGACTCGCGGACAGTCCGATCAGTTGCTCAGCGCGGTGTTCGGGGTCGGTCCGGATCCGGACTGCAGTGGCGCGCTGTGGCGTCTCACCCGCGGGAACGTGTTGTTCTTGCGCCAACTCGTCGAGCAGGAGTTCGCAGCGGGACGCCTGATGATCGACGACGACGCGTTGCGTTGGCACGGGAAGGTGGCTATCTCGGGGTCGCTCGCCGAACTGGTGAACGTCCACATCGGGGCCATCTCCGCAGCGGTGCGAGACGTCGTGGATCTGGTGGCGGTTTCCGAGCCGGTCGACTGGTACTGCTTGAGATTGATTGCCGAGCAAGATGGAATCGAAGTTGCCGAGCAGCGTGGCTTGATCCGGATATCGGGCGATGAGGTGTACATCGGCCACCCGATGTACGCCGAGGTTCGGCTGAATCGCAGTGGGTCCTCGCGGTTGCGTCGTCTTCGTGGCCGGGTAGCCACCACCATGAAGGACGGCGGAAGCCCCGCAAAGGTCATGAAACGCGGTGTGCTGTGGTTGGAGTCGGACCTACCGTCGGACACCGATGTGCTCCTTTCTGCCGCGAAGGCTGCGATATCACTGCTGGACTTCAACACTGCCGAGCGGCTGTTCTCCGCGGCGGCCGATGTTGGCGTCGGCGCCGAGGCACGTGTGTCCCACGCCTTCTCGCTTTTCATGTCACGCAAGGGTGAGCGTGTCTTGGAGGTCCTCGACGACGTTGAGGCCGACGAGGCGACGAGGTCTGCTTTCATCAACGACGTAGTGGTGCGCGCATCGAATCTGTTGTGGCCGATGCGCTCACCCGAGCACTCCTGGCGGCTCGTCGACGAGTCGCTCGCGACCGCGCACGGCGCGTACCGACAACAGTTGATGGTGTTCCGGGCGAATCAACTCGCGCTGGCAGCACGCCCGGTCGAGGTCCTGGCAGTGATGGACGACGTCGACTATCGCGACCTCGACGACTACGGGGCGGCGATGGGTCACGGCGCCGAGAGCATGGCTAACGGCGAACTCGGACGACCCGATCGATCCGTAGCCGATGCCGTTGCAGCCGAGCGTGTGTTGATGACGGGTGCCCACGGCAAGTTTCTGCGTCAGACGGTCACCGAGTTCCGCACGTTCGCGCTGGCGGCAGCCGGACGCATTGCCGAAGCGGTCGAGGTGGGAGAGCGCAACCACCGCGCCCAGCGAAATGAGCCTGCCTCGACTCGAGCGGTGGCCGCGGAGATTCTCGGGATGGTGATGTTGGCTGCCGGTGACTTGCGCGCAGCACTTCGTCATCTACCCGATGACGTCGGCGCCGCGTCCGCCAACGACTTTCACGTGGCAAACAGCTTTCACCGTTTCCACCTGCTCCGCGCGCAAGCGCTGGCCCGCACGGGCGACGGCGATGCGGCCGGCAGAGCCCTCGATACTGCCCGCGCACACCGGCATCCGGCCTACGTCTTCGTCACCTCGACGGAATTGCTCGCCGAAGCATGGGTAGCGGCCGCGCAGATGCGGGTGACCGAGGCACGCCGATTAGCCCAAGAGGCGGCGCGGTTCGCCCGTGACCACGATCAGTTCGCCCGTGAAGTGTGGTGTCTGCAAACCGCGGTGCACTTCGACGACACCGAGGCAGCTGCGCGGCTGGCGGAATTGGCAACCCAGGTCGAAGGTCCACGCGCAGCGGTCGCCGCCCGCTACGCGGCGGCGCTCGGCGCCGACCACGCTGGCGAACTCGACGCTGCCTCAGTCCAATTCGAGGCGATGGGCGACGTGCTGGCTGCTGCTGACGCGGCCGCCCAAGCTGCGACGTCTCATCGAAGGGCGGGCCGGGCTGGAAGCGCGATGACCTCGGCAGCATCCGCACACCGATTGGCAGCCACGTGCGGAAATGCCATGAGTCCCGCCATGGTGGCAGCCGACTTCTCCGCACCGTTCACCAATCGAGAACGCGAAATCGCGGTCTTGGTGTCACGAGGTCTGTCGAATCGTCAGATTGCCGAAACAGTCTCGCTATCTGTGCGGACCGTCGAAACCCACATCTATCGTGCATGCAACAAAGCCGGGGTGAGCGGACGCTCCGGGCTGTCCGCGATGGTGGGCGGCGAGACCAGATGACCGGCGCCTCAGTGACCGACGATTGACCAAGGCACACGCTGGAATGCCCGCTCTGGTCAATTCGACACAAGCGGAGGATGTCCGAGAAGGCATGCAAGCGCCCTCGACGAGGTGACCTGAATGAGGTCAGGCAGGTACAGGATTGAAACCTGTCTAGGCGCGAGCCCGACGGATCTACAGTCCGTGAAACGCAAGATCCAAGCATGTCGCGGAGTGCCCTGAACGACGCCGTCTCATTCGCCCCGCGAGGTCTGTGACAATTTGCTCAAGATCGGCCTCCGTGCAGTACGGAGTATCAGCCCTCCACATAAGACGGATCTGGACCGATCCGCCGGCGGCGCTTCGTGGTTCGTCGCTGACTGGCGTCACTGGGAACCTGCCCCATGTGAAGACCCCTTCGCCCTGCGCGAACGGAAATGCGCACGCACCTTCGCGAGTGTGGAGGGCCTCAGCTACATCGGCTGCAGTAGTCGACTACTGCAATTTCGAACTCAGCTGGTGCGTGACTACTGCGACTCCGCTCCCTCTGCCAAAGGTGGGCGTCACCGACCAGGACCGTCTCCACCCCACACCGTGGCGCAGGGTCGTGTATTCGTACGCAGCCGGGGGCACGACGACTGGCGAGCCGACGTCCGAGCGCTCCCGGCGCACGCTTCCCATGCCCGCTGAGGTCACGACACTGGTGGGCGCGGAGGGGATCGAACCCACGACCGCTGGTGTGTAAAACCAGAGCTCTACCACTGAGCTACACGCCCGTGCTCGGCCAAGCTACACGGCCGCACGCCGGGAGGTGAAATCCTTCTCAGTCGTTCCGCAGAGCCGTCAGGGCACCAGCCCAGACCGACTGGTCGCGCATCTCCCCCGGTCCGTTCATCGCGGCGAACCGGATCAGGCCCGACCGGTCCACGGCGAACGTGCCCCGGTTGGCGAATCCCGCGTCGGCGTTGAACACGCCGTAGGCCTGGGCAACCGCACCGTGGGGCCAGAAGTCCGACAGCAACGGGATCGTGAACCCGCTCTGCGCAGCCCAGACCTTGTGGGTGGGCGGGGGCCCCACCGAGACCGCCAGGGCCTTGACGTCATCGTGGCCGGACAGCCGAGCCTGGACGTCGTCGAGTTCACGCTGACAGATGCCGGTGAAGGCGAGTGGGAAGAACACCAGGAGCACGTCGGCGACGCCCCGGTGCTCGCTCAGCGTCACGGGCCGGCCGTCCTGGTCCTTGAGCGTGAAGTCGGGCGCCGTGGCGCCCACGTTCACCACGGCGGTCAGCGCCGCCCGGAGGGACCGGACTTCGGCTGAACCAGCCTGCTGGCAATCCAGTCGCCAAGGTTGGCCGACGAGGTCTGCATGAGACCAGCCGTCGGCGCTGATTCGGCGATGTCGGAGGGCTTCACGTGACCGGGATGCCCGGTCTTGGGCGTCACCACCCACACCACGCCGTCCTCGGCCAGCGGAGTGATGGCGTCCATCAGGCGGTCGACCAGGTCACCGTCGTCGTTGCGCCACCACAGCAGCACCACGTCGATGACGTCCTCGGCGTCCTCGTCCAGCAGCTCGGATCCACATGCGTCTTCGATGTCGAACCGAATGTCGTCGTCGGTGTCCTCGTCCCAGCCCAGCTCCTGGACGAGTTGATTCTTCTCGATGCCCAGCTTTCGGGCGTAGTTCGGCGAGTCCGCCGCAACCACCTGATCCTCCTTGCGCCAGCGTGTCTAGCTTTTGACTATCGTCGCACGCCGCGGCCGTTCGCTCGACGCCTGGCACACGGAAGGCTCAATATGCCGCCGCGCAGGCGGCGCCCGCGGTGGTCTTGGAATCGTTGAGTTGGCGGATCGCGCCGTTGAACTCGTCGGGTCCCGGGTTGCCGCCCAGCACCCCCGCCAGCTGTCGCGCGGAGTCCGCCCAGGCGTTCAGCGCCGTGGTCAAGTCCGGTGACAACGGCCCGGACAAACTGCCCGCGACCTGGTCGGCGCTGCGGTTGAGGGCGTCGACGGCCGGGCCGACCTTGCCGGGCGCGTCCGGTGCGTCGTTGTTGAAGGCGTCGACGTAGTCGTTGACGGCGTCGACGGCGGCCACACTGCTCGAGGCCAGCGCGTCGCAGGAGGTGTGCACGGCGGCCTTGGTCACCGCCACCTGGCGTTCGGACTCCGACACCGCGACCGAGGACGCGACCGACGCCCGGTAGTCGGGGGCCTCGACGCCGTTGGCGGTGGCGTTGCCGTTGGTGATCGACGTGCAGCCGACGACGACCATCGCCAGCCCCGCCGAGACCCCGGCAACCAGGCTGACCGTGCGCAGTCGCGGCACAGCCCCCCAAGTCCTCACGACGTCAAACGTTACCGGTTGCTCGGATCGGCCGTCGGTTCATCCCGCTTGCCCAACCCCGCCCGAACATCTGCGGCACGATAGGGGCACGATGGACTCGTCGCTAGAGATCACGACGAGAATCACGTGTGACGGGGCCACGAGCTCCCGATCACGTCTACCGAGGAGCTGCAGTTGACCACCGAGTTCGCGCGCCAAGACCTGGCCCAAAACTCTGGCACCGCAAGCGAACCCGACCGGGTTCGCGTCATTCGCGAGGGCGTTGCCTCGTACCTGCCAGACATCGATCCGGAGGAGACCAGCGAGTGGCTGGAGTCCTTCGACGCCCTACTCGAACGGTCCGGACCGAGCCGCGCCCGCTACCTGATGCTGCGGCTGCTGGAGCGTTCCGGCGAACAGCGGGTCGCCATTCCGGCGCTCACGTCGACCGACTACGTCAACACGATCCCCACCGAGTTGGAGCCGTGGTTTCCCGGTGACGAGGACGTCGAGCGGCGCTACCGCGCCTGGATCCGCTGGAATGCCGCGATCATGGTGCACCGCGCGCAGCGCCCGGGAGTCGGTGTGGGCGGCCACATCTCGACGTATGCATCGTCCGCGGCGCTCTACGAAGTCGGGTTCAACCACTTCTTCCGGGGCAAGTCCCATCCCGGCGGCGGCGATCAGGTGTTCATCCAGGGCCACGCCTCCCCCGGCATCTACGCCCGCGCGTTCCTCGAGGGCCGGCTAACCGCGGACAAGCTCGACGGGTTCCGCCAGGAGCACAGCCACCCCGGCGGCGGCATCCCGTCCTACCCCCACCCGCGGCTCATGCCCGACTTCTGGGAGTTCCCGACGGTGTCGATGGGCATCGGCCCGATGAACGCCATCTACCAGGCGCGGTTCAACCACTACCTGCACGACCGCGGCATCAAGGACACCTCCGACCAGCACGTGTGGGCGTTCCTCGGCGACGGCGAGATGGACGAGCCGGAGAGCCGGGGCCTCATTCAGGTCGCGGCCAACGAGGCGCTCGACAACCTGACCTTCGTCGTCAACTGCAACCTGCAGCGCCTCGACGGACCGGTGCGCGGCAACGGCAAGATCATCCAGGAGCTGGAGTCGTTCTTCCGCGGCGCGGGCTGGAACGTCATCAAGGTGGTGTGGGGCCGCGAATGGGACGCGCTGCTGCACGCCGACAAGGACGGCGCGCTGGTGAACCTGATGAACACCACGCCCGACGGTGACTACCAGACCTACAAGGCCAACGACGGCGCCTACGTCCGTGATCACTTCTTCGGCCGCGACCCCCGCACCAAGGCCCTCGTCGAGCCGATGAGCGACCAGGAGATCTGGAACCTCAAGCGCGGCGGCCACGACTACCGCAAGGTCTATGCGGCCTACCGGGCGGCGATGGAGCACAAGGGCCAGCCGACGATCATCCTGGCCAAGACCATCAAGGGCTACACGCTCGGCCACCACTTCGAAGGCCGCAACGCCACCCACCAGATGAAGAAGCTCGCACTCGACGACCTCAAGGGCTTCCGCGACGCGACCCGCGTACCGGTCTCCGACGAGGCGCTGGAGAAGGACCCGTACCTGCCGCCGTACTACCACCCCGGCCCCGACGCCCCGGAGATCCGCTACATGCTGGACCGCCGTCGGACGCTCGGCGGGTTCCTGCCCGAGCGGCGCAACAAGGCAAAGGTGCTGCCCCTACCCAGCCGCGACGTCTACAAGTCGCTGAAGAAGGGGTCGGGCAAGCAGCCGGTCGCCACCACCATGGCCATCGTGCGCACGTTCAAGGAGTTGTTGCGCGACAAGGAGATTGGCAAGCGCATCGTGCCGATCATCCCGGACGAGGCACGCACGTTCGGCATGGACTCGTGGTTCCCGTCCTTGAAGATCTACAACCGCAACGGTCAGCTCTACACCTCGGTCGACGCCGAGCTGATGCTGGCCTACAAGGAGAGCGACCTCGGCCAGATCCTGCACGAGGGCATCAACGAGGCCGGTTCGACGGCGTCGTTCACCGCGGTGGGCACGTCGTACTCGACGCACAACGAGCCGATGATCCCGCTCTACATCTTCTACTCGATGTTCGGCTTCCAGCGGACCGGCGACGGCCTGTGGGCGGCGACCGACCAGATGGCCCGCGGGTTCGTCCTGGGTGCCACCGCCGGCCGCACGACGCTGACCGGTGAGGGCCTGCAGCACGCCGACGGGCACTCTCTGCTGCTGGCGTCGTCGAACCCGGCCGTCGTGGCCTACGACCCGGCGTTCGCCTTCGAGATCGCCCACATCGTGGAGAGCGGGCTGGCCCGGATGTACGGGGAGGACCCCGAGAACGTCTTCTTCTACATCACCATCTACAACGAGCCGTACGTCCAGCCCGCCGAGCCGGAGGACTTCGACCCTGAAGGCCTCCTCAAGGGCATCTACCGCTATCGCGTGGCGAAGGAGAAGCGCAGTAACGTCGCGCAGATACTGACCTCCGGAGTCGCGATGCCGGAAGCGCTCCGTGCGGCTGACCTCCTCGCGGCGGACTGGGACGTCGCGGCCGACGTCTGGTCGGTCACCAGCTGGGGTGAACTCAACCGTGACGGCGTCGCGGTGGAGAGGGAACGGCTGCGCCACCCGGACCGCAGCGCCCCGACGCCCTACGTCACCAAGGTGCTCGAGTCGACGGCCGGTCCGGTGGTCGCGGTATCGGACTGGATGCGTGCGGTTCCGGAGCAGATTCGGCCGTGGGTGCCCAACACCTACGTCACGCTGGGCACCGACGGGTTCGGGTTCTCCGACACTCGGCCGGCCGCGCGCCGCTACTTCAACACCGACGCCGAGTCGGTCGTGGTGGCGGTGCTTGAGGCGCTCGCGCGCGACGGTGAGATCGACCCCTCGGTCGCGGTGGCCGCCGCCAAGCAGTACCAGATCGACGACGTGATGGCGGCGCCGGTGCAGACCTCCGACCCCGGGCCGGGCGCCTGACCCGCATCCCGACTCATCGGGTGTGCGGTGAGATCGCGTTTCGGCACGAAATCGCGATCTCACCGCACACTCGGCGATATGGGGTGCGTCGGCGATTGTAGGTTTCCGCTAGAAGGCGGGCGTATCTTTTAGGGATGGTTGACAAGAGGGTCGAAGATTCCCCGGCTTCACCACTGGAATTGCTGGACTCCGTTCCCGAGTCGCTCGTCCGTCGCATCAAGCAGTACTCGGGCCACCTCGCCACCGAGGCGGTCCACGTGATGGGCGACCGACTCTCCTTCTTCGCCGATCTGGAGGCCTCACAGCGCGCCAGCGTCCAGTTGGTCGTGCAGACGGCGTTGGTCAACTTCGCCGAGTGGATGCGCAACCCGCGCGGCGACGTGGGCTACACCGCCGAGGCGTTCGCGCTGGTTCCCCAGGAACTGACGCGACGGATCGCCCTGCGCCAGACCGTCGACATGGTCCGGGTGACGATGGAGCACTTCGAGGAGGCCGTGCCCCTGCTGGGCCGCAACGAGGACCAGACCACGGCGCTGACCGTCGGCATCCTGCGCTACAGCCGCAACCTCGCGTTCGCCGCCGCGTCCGGCTACGCCGACGCGGCGGAGGCGCGCGGCGCGTGGGACACCCGGATGGAGGCCAACGTCGTCGACGCGGTGGTCCGCGGTGAGGTCGGGCCGCAGCTGCAGTCCCAGGCCGCCGCCCTCAACTGGGACGCCACCGCGCCCGCGACCGTGCTCGTCGGGTTCCCGCAGCCGGGTCGCGCCGAGTTCGCCAGCGAGGACGTCCACGAGATCGTCACCCGCAACGGACGGGCGGCGCTGTCAGACGTGCACGGCACGTGGCTGGTGGCGATCGTCTCGGGCCATCTGACGCCCACCGACAAATTCCTCGGTGAACTGCTCGGCGTATTCGCCGACGCGCCGGTGGTCATCGGACCGTTCGCAGCCTCGTTGGTGGCGGCCCACTACAGCGCCGCGGAGGCCATCGCGGGCATGAACGCCGTCGCCGGGTGGAGCGGCGCACCGCGGCCGGTGTCGGCGCGCGAGCTGCTGCCCGAGCGGGCGCTGCTGGGCGATCCGTCGGCGATCGCCGCGCTGGACTCCGACGTCATGCGGCCCCTCGCCGAGGCCGGGCCGGCGCTGACGGAGACGCTGGACGCCTATCTCGATTCCGGGGGTGCGATCGAGGCCTGTGCACGCAAATTGTTCGTTCATCCAAACACCGTTCGGTACCGCCTCAAACGCATCGCCGACTTCACGGGTCGTGATCCGATGCTGCCCCGCGACGCCTACGTTCTGCGGGTGGCGACCACCGTCGGCCGGCTCGGTCGGCAGACCACGCACGCCAGCACGGTAAAGACCCCGGTGGCCCAGCCGACACCCCGGACCGAACGTGACATTGCGTCGTTTTCCGGATAGACGGTCGCAATCCGATCTCGTTGACGTCCCATCACATGCCGTTTTGTAGGTTCCCCACAAAAACATAAGACTATGTTCATATTCTCTTACACCGCGCGAAACCGCTTTCACAGTGTTCTCTTAATCCGTGCCCCAAACACCCACGCTTGCGCTGCTTGCGCCCGGTCAGGGATCGCAGACTCCCGGCATGCTCGCGCCGTGGCTGGAACTGCCCGGCGCCGACGAGCGCATCGCGTCGTGGTCGGAGGCCATTCAACTCGACCTGGCGCGGCTCGGCACGACCGCCACCGCCGAGGAGATCACCGACACGTCGGTCACCCAGCCCCTCGTCGTGGCGGCCACGCTGCTGGCGCACCAGGAAGTCGTGGCGCGTGGCCTGTTCTCCGACGCAGAGCTCGTGGTCGCCGGTCACTCCGTCGGTGAGATCGCGGCCTACGCCGTCGCCGGGGTTCTCTCCGCCGACGACGCCGTCCGTCTCGCCGCCACCCGCGGCTCCGAGATGGCGAAGGCTTGCGCCGTCGAGCCGACCGGCATGGCCGCGGTGCTCGGAGGTGACGAGGCCGAGGTGCTCGCCCGCCTCGAGGCACTCGACCTGGTGCCCGCCAACCGCAACGCCGCCGGACAGATCGTCGCCGCGGGCGCCGTCTCCGCGCTCGACAAGCTGGTCGAGGATCCGCCCGCCAAGGCCCGCGTGCGCAAGCTCGCCACCGCAGGTGCCTTCCACACGCACTTCATGGCCTCGGCGCTGGACGGCTACTCCGCCGCCGCCGACGCGGTCACCGCGACCGACCCCACCGCCAGCCTGCTGTCCAACGCCGACGGCAAGCCGGTGACCTCGGCAGCGGACGCCATGACCAAGCTGGTCGCCCAGCTCACCCGGCCGGTGCGTTGGGACCTGTGCACCGAGACCATCCGCCAGCGCGAGGTCGCCGCCGTCATCGAGTTCCCGCCCGCGGGGACGCTGGTGGGCATCGCCAAACGAGAACTTCGGGGAGTACCGACGTACGCCGTCAAGACCCCCGCAGACCTGGACGGGCTCACCGAGCTCTAAGCCAGAAAGCTCATGTCGACACTCCATCGGGGAGCGTCGGCGCACCGAGAAACACACAGAATAGAAGGAGCCATCGTGGCCGCCAGCCAGGAAGAAATCATCTCGGGTCTCGCAGAGATCATCGAAGAAGTGACCGGCATCGAGCCCTCCGAGGTCACCCCGGAGAAGTCCTTCGTCGACGACCTGGACATCGACTCGCTCTCGATGGTCGAGATCGCCGTGCAGACCGAGGACAAGTACGGCGTGAAGATCCCCGACGAGGACCTCGCCGGCCTGCGCACCGTCGGTGACGTCGTCGCCTACATCCAGAAGCTCGAGGAAGAGAACCCCGAGGCCGCCGCAGCACTGCGCGACAAGTTCACCTCGTGACCCGTCCTTCCACTGCTAACGGCGGTTTCCCCAGCGTGGTGGTGACTGCCGTCGAGGCGACTACTTCTATTGCTCCGGACATCGAGAGCACGTGGAAGGGCTTGCTGGCAGGAGAAAGTGGCATCCGCGTCCTCGACGACCCGTTCGTCGACAAGTGGGATCTGCAGGTCAAGATCGGCGGGCACCTCGCGGAGCCCCTCGATCCACTGATGACGCGGCTCGAACTGCGTCGCATGTCCTACGTGCAGCGGATGTCGAAGTACGTCGGAAACCGCCTGTGGGAGTCCGCAGGAAAGCCCGAGGTCGATCCCGACCGTTTCACGGTCGTGATCGGCACCGGGCTGGGCGGCGGCGAGAAGATCGTCGAGACCTACGACGCGATGAACGAGGGTGGACCCCGCAAGGTGTCCCCACTCGCCGTTCAGATGATCATGCCCAACGGTGCGGCCGCGGTGGTGGGCCTCGAACTCGGGGCCCGCGCCGGCGTCATCACGCCGGTGTCGGCATGTTCGTCAGGGTCGGAGGCCATCGCCCACGCATGGCGGCAGATCGTCATGGGTGACGCGGACTTCGCCGTCTGCGGTGGCGTCGAGGGCATGATCGAGGCGCTGCCGATCGCGGCGTTCTCGATGATGCGCGCGATGTCGACCCGCAACGACGATCCCGAGGCGGCCTCGCGTCCGTTCGACAAGAATCGGGACGGCTTCGTCTTCGGCGAGGCCGGCGCGATGATGATCATCGAGACCGAGGAGCACGCGCTGGCTCGCGGTGCCAAGCCGTTGGCGCGGTTGATGGGTGCCGGCATCTCGTCGGACGCCTTCCACATGGTCGCTCCGGCGGCAGACGGTCTTCGGGCCGGGCACGCGATGAAGCGGGCGATGGAGACGGCGGGGCTCTCGGCGTCGGACGTCAACCACGTCAACGCGCACGCCACGTCCACGTCGATCGGTGACGTGGCCGAGGCCAACGCCATCCGCAACGCCGGGGTGGAGCACGCCGCGGTGTACGCCCCCAAGTCGGCGCTGGGCCACTCCATCGGCGCCGTCGGCGCCCTGGAGTCGATCCTGACGGTGCTGGCGCTGCGCGACGGCGTCATCCCGCCGACGCTGAACTACGAGACGCCCGACCCCGAGATCGATCTCGATGTCGTCGCGGGTGAGCCTCGATACGGCGACTACCAGTACGCCATCAACAACTCGTTCGGGTTTGGTGGACACAATGTCGCCCTGGCCTTTGGGCGCTACTAAGCACCCTGGGCACGGAGAGGATTGGCAGAGTTGACCCGTCTCAGCACGGGGAGCGGTCTCCCCAATGTGGTCGTCACCGGATTTGCGATGACGACCGCATTGGCGACCGACACCGAAGGCACCTGGAAGCGTCTGCAGAACGGTGAGAGTGGCATCCGCACGCTGGATGACTACTTCATCGACCTGTACGACCTTCCGGTGCGCATCGGCGGGCACCTGCTCGAGGACTTCGAGAGCGAGCTGGCACCCGAGGAACTCGACCGACTGTCCTATCTGCAGAAGATGGCCGTCGTCGTCGGTCGCCGAGTCTGGGAGAACGCAGGCTCTCCCGACGTCGACGTCCGGCGTCTGATGGTGTCCGTGGGCACCGGCACGGGCAGCATCGAGGAGTTGCTGTACGCCTACGACGGGATGCGGGAGAAGGGCATCTCGGCGGTCGACCCGTTGGCCGTGCAGAAGTACGTCCCCAACTCCCCCGCCGCCGCGGTCGCCCTCGACCGTGGAGCCAAGGCGGGCGTCATCACCCCGACGTCGGCGTGCGCCTCCGGCAGCGAGGGCATCGCCAACGCGTGGCGCAGCATCGTCCTCGGCAACGCCGACGTCGCCATCTGCGGTGGCGTCGAGACCCGGATCGAAGCGGTGCCGATCGCGGGATTCGCGCAGATGCGAATCGTGTTGTCCACCACCAACGACGACCCGGCCGGGGCCTGCAAGCCCTTCGACAAGAACCGCAACGGCTTCGTCTTCGGCGAGGGCGCCGGCCTGATGGTGATAGAGACCGAGGAGCACGCCAAGGCGCGTGGCGCCAACATCGTCGCGCGGCTCATGGGCGCCGGAATCACCTCCGACGGCTACCACATCGTGGCCCCCGATCCGACGGGTGACCGTGCGGGACAAGCCATTTCGCGAGCGATTCAGCTCGCGGGCCTGCAACCGGGCGACATCGACCACGTGAACGCCCATGCGACGGGCACACAGGTCGGCGACGTCGCCGAGGGCAAGGCCATCAACAACGCGCTGGGCGGCAATCGCCCAGCGGTCTACGCGCCGAAGTCGGCGCTGGGCCATTCCGTGGGCGCGACCGGTGCGGTGGAGTCCATCCTCACCGTGCTGGCCCTGCGGGACGGAGTCGTCCCGCCCACCTTGAACCTGGACACCCTCGATCCAGAGATCGACCTCGACGTGGTCGCCGGCGAACCGCGCCGGGGCACCTACGAGTACGCAATCAACAACTCATTCGGATTCGGCGGGCACAACGTCGCGATCGCCTTCGGGAAGTACTGAGACCTAGGAGAACGAGATGACGATCACCACCCCCGACAAGGCGACCGACGCGAACGAGACCGTCGACCCACGCGACCCCCTGCTGCGTCTGCGTACCTTCTTCGACGAGGGCAGTGTCGAGCTGCTCCACGAGCGTGACCGCTCGGGCGTGCTCGCCGCCGCCGGCACCGTCAACGGCGTGCGCACCATCGCGTTCTGCACCGACGGCACCGTGATGGGCGGCGCGATGGGCGTCGACGGATGCGCCCACATCGTCGACGCCTACGACACCGCCATCGACGAGCAGGCCCCGATCATCGGCATCTGGCACTCCGGTGGTGCTCGCCTGGCCGAGGGCGTCAAGGCCCTGCACGCCGTCGGACTGGTCTTCGAGGCCATGATCCGTGCGTCGGGGTACATCCCCCAGATCTCCATCGTCGTCGGATTCGCCGCTGGCGGAGCGGCTTACGGGCCTGCTCTCACCGACGTCGTCATCATGGCGCCGGAGGGCCGCGTGTTCGTCACCGGACCCGACATCGTGCGCAGCGTCACCGGCGAGGACGTCGACATGGCCTCCCTCGGCGGCCCGGACACCCACCACAAGAAGTCCGGCGTCTGCCACATCGTCGCCGACGACGAAGCCGACTCCTACGAGCGCGGCCGCCGACTGATCGGGCTGTTCTGCCAGCAGGGTCACTTCGACCGCTCCAAGGCCGAGGCCGGAGACTCCGACCTGCGCGCCCTACTGCCCGACTCGGCCCGACGCGCCTACGACGTACACCCGCTGATCTCGGCGCTGCTCGACGAGGACGTGCCCTTCGACGAGTTCCAGTCCAAGTGGGCGCCGTCGATGGTCGTCGGCCTGGGCCGCCTGGCCGGACGCAGCGTCGGCGTGCTCGCCAACAACCCCCTGCGCCTCGGCGGCTGCCTGAACTCCGAGAGCGCCGAGAAGGCAGCACGTTTCGTGCGGCTCTGCGACGCGTTCGGCATCCCGATCGTCGTCATCGTCGACGTGCCCGGCTACCTTCCCGGCGTCGACCAGGAGTGGGGTGGCGTCGTGCGCCGCGGCGCGAAGCTGCTGCACGCCTTCGGTGAGGCCACCGTCCCGCGCGTCACGCTGGTGACGCGAAAGATCTATGGCGGGGCCTACATCGCGATGAACTCGCGTTCGCTCGGCGCGACGAAGGTCTTCGCATGGCCCAACGCCGAAGTCGCCGTCATGGGCGCCAAGCCCGCCGTCGGCATCCTGCACAAGCGCACGCTGGCCGCCGCCGCGCCCGAGGACCGTGAGGCCCTGCACGAGCAGCTCGCGGCCGAGCACGAGCGCATCGCGGGCGGCGTGGACAGCGCCATCGAGATTGGTGTCGTCGACGCCAAGATCGATCCCCCGCACACCCGCAGCGTGCTCACCCAGGCGCTGGCCGAGGCTCCGGCCCGTCGCGGCCGCCACAAGAACATCCCGCTGTAAGTCATTCCAGCGCAAAGGAACCGACGGTGAGGGCACCTGCCGGACGGTAGGTGCCGATCACCACGCCGGTCGTGGAGACCGAGCTGTCGACCAGCTCCAACTTCCCGGGCACCACGCCGTCGGCGAACAGCCGCTTGCCGGTGCCGACCACCACGGGGAACACCCACAGCCGGTACTCGTCGATCAGGTCGTGGCGCATCAGCGTCTGCAGCAGGTCGCCGCTGCCGTGCACCTGCAACTCGGGACCGTCGGTGGCCTTCAGCGCCGCGACCGCCGCGGGCACGTCGTGGTCGAGCAGTTGCGAGTTCTGCCAGTCCAGGGTGGGGCGCTGCCGCGAGGCGACGTATTTCCCGGCCTCGTTGAGGGGCTTGCCGCCCTCCTCGTCACCCACCCGCGGCCAGTGCGCGGCGAAGATGTCGTAGGTGCGTCGGCCCAACACCAGGTCGAAGGGCACCCCCATGGTCTCGCCCATCACCTGGTTCATGTGGTCGTCCCAGAAGTTCACCGACCAGCCGCCGAGGGCGAAGGCGCCGTCGGCGTCCTCCTCGGGTCCGCCGGGGGCCTGCATGACGCCGTCGAGGGTCAGGAACGTATTCGTGATCAGTCGTCTCATGGTGATTGGGACACCGGGCGGCCCCGAAACTCATCGGCGCGTTCAGCCGAGCAGTTCCACCGCGGCGTCGAGAGCCTTGGCCCGGTCGGCGGCCACCAGCCCGATTCGGGTGCGCCGGTCGAGCACGTCGTCGACCGACAGTGCCCCCTCGTGGGTGCGCGCGTACTCGAATTCTGCTCGGGTGACGTCGATTCCGTCGGCCACCGCCGCGCCGGGCCGGTCGCACGTGGCCTGAGCCATCACGTTGGGCGCCTCGGCCCCGTAGCGGGCGACGAGTGACGGCGGCAGTCCCATCGACGGCCGCGGCGCCGCCCCCGGGTTGGCGGGCGCGCCGACCAGTGGCAGGTCGGCGGTCCGGCAGGGCCCGGCCTCGAGGTGGCGCGACCGCACGGCGCGGTCCACCACGTCCTGGGCCATGTAGCGGTACTCGGTGAGCTTGCCGCCGATCACGCTGAGCACGCCGGTGGCCGACTCCACGACGGCGTGTTCGCGCGACACGTCCGCGGTGCTCACCACTTTCCCGGGTCGCTTCGCTCCTGCCCTCCGATCAGGGCCCGTTGATTCGATCAGTGGCCGCAACCCGGCGTAGGCGCCGACGACGTCCTCGGGTCCCAACGCCACGGCGAGCGCGGTGTTGACGGTGTCCAGCAGGAAGGACACCTCGGCCGGGGTGGGTTCCGGAACGTCGGGAATGGGTCCGGGCGCCTCCTCGTCGGTGAGACCGAGGTACACCCGTCCGAGCTGCTCGGGCATCGCGAAGATGAACCGGTTGGTCGCACCCGGGATCGGAACCGTCAGTGCGGCAGTGGGATTACCGAAGGCAGCCGCGTCGAACACCAGGTGCGTACCGCGACTGGGTCGCAGCGTGATCGAGGGGTCGACGTCGCCGGCCCAGACGCCGGAGGCGTTGAGCACCGCGCGGGCGGTCACGTCGACGGACTCGCCGGTGAGCTGGTCGGTCAAGCGCACCGAGGTGCCGGTCGCCTCGGAGGCCGCGACTCGGGTGAGGATGCGGGCGCCGTGCTGCGCCGCGGTGCGGGCGACGGCGACCACCAGGCGGGCGTCGTCGACGAGTTGGCCGTCGTAGGCGAGGAAGGCGCCGTCGAGGCCGTCGCGGCGCACCGTCGGCACCAGGTCGACGGCCCGCGCGGCGTCCACCCGGCTCGACCGCGGCAGGGTCGACGCGGGCGTGCCCGCCAGCTTGCGCAGACCGTCGCCGGCGGCGAACCCCACCCTGACCAGTGCCCGGGAGGCGCCGCTCATCGACGGGAGCAGCGGCACCAGCTGGGGCATCGCGGTGACGAGGTGAGGAGCGATGCGCGTCATCAGGATTCCGCGTTCGACGGCGCTGCGACGGGCGATGCCCACGTTGCCGGTCGCGAGGTACCGCAACCCGCCGTGGACCAGCTTCGAACTCCAACGGCTGGTGCCGAAGGCCAGGTCGTGCTTCTCGGCCAGGACGACCGACAGTCCGCGGGAGGCTGCGTCGAGCGCGATGCCGACACCGGTGATGCCGCCGCCGATGACGACGACGTCGACCCGGGCGCCGTCGCCGAGGGCGGTCAGGTCCGCGGTGCGGCGGGCGGCGTTCAGGGCCGTCGACGGGGTGTGGGTCGTCATGGCGCGAGGTATCCGTTCAAGGCGAGAGTCAGCTGAATGGCCAGGTCGTCGGCGGGCAGGATGGCCTCGACCATCTGTGCGGCGAGGATCGTCGACTGCGTGATGAGCAGGCACATCACCGCGAGCTGCCGGACCTCGCCCGACCGCACGCTGCCCTCGTCCTGGGCCGCTTCGATCTCCCCCGCCACGGTGTCCAGGAGCATCTGCTGGCTGGTGCCGAGCCGTTCGGACAGGTACGACATCGCCAGGTCCGGGTCTTGCCGAAGGACCGACATGACGACGTCGTCGCGGCGGATCAGCTGGGCGACGCCGACGACGCGGTCGACCAGCGGGGCGCGTCCGACGCCCGCGCTGGGCACGGCGTCCAGCGCCCGGGTGATACGGGCGGTGAGCAGCGCGGCGAGGATGGACCGCGTGTCGGGGAACCGGCGGTAGACCGTCGGCCGGCTGATGGTCGCGCGGCGGGCGATCTCGGCCAGAGTCACTCGGTCGACGCCGAAGGCCAGGACACTGTCGGCGGCCGCGTCGAGGATGCGGTCCTCGATCGAGGCCGGACGTTCCTCGTTACTAATTGACATGATCTGTAATACTGTAACGCATGACGCGACCGCACGACCAGTCCACGCCGCCGATGAAGTGGAACGCCTGGGGCGACCCCGCGGCGGCCAAGCCGCTGTCCGACGGCATCCGCACCCTGCTCGTACAGGCCCTCGGGATCAGTGCCGACCCGGCCGCCGAACCCGACGCCGACCGGGTGCCCGTGCGTCCGTCGGCTCTGTCCGACGGCGACCGCGAGGCGCTCGTCGCGATCGTCGGTGAGGAGCACTGCGTCACCGACGACCACGCCCGGCTTCTACGAGCCGGCGGCAAGTCCACGCTGGACCTGTTGCGGCGCAACGGCGCCGGAGTGCAGGACGCGCCCGACGCCGTGCTGCTGCCTGCCGACGAAGCCGAGATCGCCGCGGTTCTCGCGCACTGCTCCCGGAGCAGCATCGCCGTCGTCCCCTTCGGCGGTGGCACCAGCGTGGTCGGCGGACTGGACCCCGACCGGGGCGACTTCAAGGCCGTCGTGTCGGTCGACCTGCGCAGGCTCGACGCGTTGCACGGCCTCGACGAGGTGTCCGGCGAGGCCGAACTCGGCGCCGGGGTCACCGGACCCGACGCCGAGAGACTGCTTGGCGCCCAACGGTTCTCGCTCGGCCACTACCCGCAGAGCTTCCAGTTCGCCACCATCGGCGGGTTCGCCGCGACGCGCTCGTCGGGGCAGGACTCCGCCGGCTACGGCCGGTTCGACGACATGGTCCGCGGCCTGCGCGTGGTGACTCCGGCCGGCGTACTCGACCTCGGCCGCGCCCCCGCCTCCGCCGCCGGACCCGACCTGCGACAGCTGATGCTCGGCTCCGAGGGCGTCTTCGGCGTCATCAGTCGGGTGCGTGTTCGGGTGCACCCCGTGCCCGAGACCACTCGCTACGAGGCGTGGTCCTTTCCCGACTTCGGCACGGGCGCAGCGGCATTGCGCGCCGTCGCGCAGAACGGCACCGGGCCCACCGTCATCCGACTGTCCGACGAGGCCGAGACCGGCGTCAACCTCGCCACCACCGAGACCATCGGCGAAACCAGCGTCACCGGCGGATGTCTGGCGATCACCGCCTTCGAGGGCACCTCCGCCCACACCGAGAGCCGGCACGCCGAGACGCGGGCGGTGCTCGCCGCGCACGGCGGCACCAGCCTTGGCGAGGGTCCCGCCACGGCGTGGGAGCACGGTCGCTTCGGCGCACCGTACCTGCGGGATTCGCTGTTGGCGGCCGGGGCGCTGTGCGAGACGCTGGAGACGGCGACCACCTGGTCGAACCTGGCCGCCACGAGAACCGCCGTGACCGACGCCCTGACGACCACGCTGGCCGAAGCGGGCACCCCCGCGCTGGTGCTGTGCCACATTTCCCACGTGTACCCGACCGGCGCCTCGCTGTACTTCACCGTCGTGGCGGGGCAGCGCGGCAATCCGATCGAGCAGTGGCGCGCGGCCAAGACCGCGGCATCGGAGGCCATGGTGCGCTGCGGGGCGACGATCACCCATCATCACGCCGTGGGCGCCGACCACCGGCCCTGGATGCGCGAGGAGATCGGCGACCTCGGGGTCGACGTCCTGCGCGCGGTGAAGGCGGTGCTCGATCCCGCCGGAATCCTCAACCCGGGCAAGCTGATTCCGTGACGGTCGGCCGCGTGACCGTCTTGACCAACCCGGCGTCGGGTCATGGCGGCGCCACCCATGCCGCCGAGCGGGCCGTCGCCCAGTTGCACCGTCGCGGCCTGGACGTGGTGGCGATCGCTGGCACCGACGCCGACCACGCGCGGCGACTGGTCGAGGGGGCGCTGGAGCGCGGCATGGACGCCCTCGTCGTGGTGGGCGGTGACGGCATCGTCTCACTGGCCCTGCAGGTACTGGCGGGCAACGACATTCCGCTGGGCATCATCCCGGCCGGCACCGGCAACGACCATGCCCGCGAGTTCGCCATCCCCACCAAGGACCCGGAGGGGGCGGCCGACGTCGTGGTCGACGGCATCGTCGAGACCGTCGACCTGGGCCGCATCGTCGGCGCCGACGGCACTCAGCGCTGGTTCGGCACCGTGATGGCCGCCGGTTTCGACTCGCTGGTGACCGACCGAACCAACCGGATGACCTGGCCGCACGGCAGGATGCGCTACAACCTGGCGATGCTGGCCGAGATCTCGCAGCTTCGGCTGCTGCCGTTCCGGCTGACCTTCGACGGCGAGGAACTGGTCACCGACCTGACCCTGGCGGCGTTCGGCAACACGCGAAGCTACGGCGGCGGCATGTTGATCTGCCCGGACGCCGACCACGCCGACGGCAAGCTGGACGTGACCATGGTGCAGTCGGCGTCACGGGCCAAGCTGATCCGGCTGTTCCCCACCGTGTTCAAGGGCACCCACGTCGCGCTCGACCAGGTGCGCACGGCCCGGGCGACGACGATCACCGTCGAGTGCGCGGGCATCAACGCCTACGCCGACGGCGAGTACGTGTGCCCGCTGCCGGTGGAGGTGTCGGCGGTGCCCGGCGCGCTGAGGATCCTGCGTCCGGCGCCGTGAGCCCTCGCGAGACATAGGCCGTGGCGACGACACGCCGGAGGACGCCGCCGCCAGTCATGCCTCGCGGCGTGAGCCGTCCCGCGAGCGGTTAGCCGACCCCGCGGTTGAGCCAGGTGACCTCGCCGGTGTCCCCGCCGCCGCGGAACTCCTCGAGCGCCTCGTCCCATGCGGTGCCCAGCACGGTGTCCATCTCGGCGGCCATGGCGTCGGCGCCGGAGGCCATCAGGCCGCGCAGCCGCATCTCGCCGACCATCACGTCACCGTTGGCGCTCATCACGCCGCTCCACAGCCCAAGCTGCGGGGTATGGCACCAGCGGTGCCCGTCGACGCCCTCGCTGGGGTCCTCGGTGACCTCGAAGCGAAGCACCGACCACGACCGCAGCGCATTGGCCAGGGCAGCCCCCGTACCCACGGGACCTACCCAGTTGGTGACGGCACGGAGCTGCCCAGGCATCGCCGGCTGCGGCGTCCACTTGAGGTTCGCCCTCGCCGACAGGGTCGACGAAAGCGCCCACTCCACGTGTGGACATACCGCCGCGGGCGAGGCGTGGACGTACACCACACCGGTGGCCGTGTCGGCGAACTGGTTCGACGCACGCATCATCTGCTCCTTCGGCTCAATAGGGACGTCTTCCCCGACGACCTGCTGAGCTCCAAGAAGAGGCAGTTGATTCGTGCGTGTCTATTGTGCCCTGTGAGGCAGGTGTTGCGCTAGTGTGGCCCGGATTCTCTCAGTACTCCATCAGAGATGGCCGGCCACAGCGGCAGAGACCAGTCTCCGAAGTCGCGGTCGGTCAGCACCACGAGGGCCAGGTCGGCGGCCGGATCCACCCACAGGAACGTGCCCGATTGGCCGAAGTGTCCGAACGTCGCGGGATCGTTGGACGCGCCGGTCCAGTGGGGCGACTTGCCGTCGCGCAGCTCGAAGCCCAGCCCCCAGTCGTTGGGACGCTGGACGCCGTACCCCGGCAAGACGCCCGACAGGTCGGGGAACTGCACGGCCACGGCGTCGGCGTGCATCTGCTCCGAGACCAGCGTCGGACGCAGCAGCTCGGCGGCGAAGCGGGCCAGGTCGGCCACCGACGACCGCCCCCCGAAGCCCGCGGCCGCGGCGCCACCCTCCAACGCCGACGTACCCATCCCCAGCGGCTCGAAGACGGCCTCGGCCAGGTAGCGCTCGAACGGGATGTCGGACGCCCCCTCCAGCATCGCCGCGAGCACCCCGAAGCCCTCGTTGGAGTAGATGCGCCGGGTACCGGGTTCGGCGATCACGTCGGCCGAGCGCATCGCCAGTCCCGAGGTGTGCGCGAGCAGATGCCGCACGGTCGAGCCGGGCGGGCCGGCCGGGGTGTCGAGGTCGACGACGCCCTCCTCCACCGCCACCTGGGCGGCGCGGGCGACGAGCAGCTTGGTCACCGAGGCGAGGCCGAAGGCGCGGTCGACGTCGCCGTGCTGGGCCACGACACCGCCCGGGCCGACCACCGCCGCGGCGGCGTTGGGGACCGGCCAGTCGGAGAGGGCGTCGAGGGCAGACACGAGTTGGGAGCCTAGTTCGGGGCCAGCCGACGCCAGACCGCCGCCACGTGACGCACGTCGGTGCCGCAGCACCCACCGAACACCGTGGCCGCGGGCAGGCGCTCGCGCAGGGCCGCGGTGCCCGCGCCGAAGTCGTCCGGGTCGCCCTCGTCGAGGTCGTCGGCCTCGTCCAATTCGGCATGATTGCGCGTCGAGGCGTTCAGCCGCAGTCCGACCATCCGCTGCAACCACGGCCCCTCGTCGTCGAAGGTGCCCGTCAGATGCGTCGGGTGGGCGCAGTTGACCATGAAGTAGGCCGCCCCCGAGTCCGTGTCGGCGTCGACCCGTTCGACGGCCTCGCGCAAGGACTGCCCCGTCGCGAGCCGCCCGTCGGTCTCCACCGTGAACGACACCGCCACGGGGACGTCGGCGTCCGCGGCCGCCCGGACGATGCCGACGGCCTCCGCCGCGTCGTTGATCGTGACGGCGGTGACCAGATCCGCGGTGGTCGCGGCGAAGGACGCGATCTGCGGGGCGTGGTAGTCCTGCGCCTCGGCGGCGGTCATCGTCCGTTCCCGGGGCCCGACGCAGCCGCTGACCACGGCGGTGATCCCGTCGGCGGTCGCCGAGGCTCGGACCTCCTCGGCGAGCTCGATCGCGCGCCGGTTGAGGTCGTCGAGCTGGACCACTGAGAATCCAAGGCGCGCAGCCCAATCCGGATTCGCCCGCCACGTCGGCGCCTCGACGACGAAACCGGCTCCGTGACGTCGGGCGACGTCGAGGTAACCCGCGTAATACCGGCGCAGCACCTCGCGGGTCTCGGGACACTCCAGCAGGGGGAACGCCGCGAAGCACGGCAGGTCGAAGCGAGAGTGGAACATCAGATCGGTCTCGAGACCCCCGTCGGTGACGAACATCTGGTCACCGGCGAGTTGAGGCAATCGTCGTGCGTCGATGCGCCCCAACATACCGATCAGACCAACTGCAGCGAGCGCTTCGCCAAACCCATCCAGAAGCCGTCGACGACCTGCGTCGGAATCTGCTCCGGATCCGCCGAGGCACCCAGCGCGACGAACAGCGGCGCGAAGTGCTCGACGGTCGGATGGGCGTACGGCATGCCCGGCGCCTTGGCCTGGAAGTCCAGCAGCGCGTCGAGGTCACCGGCGGCGAACCGTTCGGCCGCCCAGTCGTCGAACTCCCTCGACCATCCTGGCGCGACGGCGTTCGGCGTGCGGTCGGTCAGGAACGGCAAGCCGTGGGTGGTGAAGCCGGAACCGATGACCAGCACGCCCTCCTCGCGCAGCGGACGCAGCCGGGCACCGAGTTCGAGCAGCCGTTGCGGATCGAGGGTGGGCATCGACATCTGCAGGACCGGAATGTCGGCTTCGGGGTACATCACCGTCAGCGGGACGTACGCGCCGTGGTCGAGTCGGCGGTTCGGGTCGTGTGCGACGGTCTCCCCGTCGGGCATCAGCGCCTCCACCCGGCGCGCGACGTCGGGGGCGCCGGGCGCGTCGTAGGTCACGTCGTAGTAGCGCTGCGGAAAGCCCCAAAAGTCGTACGTGAGTGGCGTCTTGGCGGTCGTCGACCCGATCGTCAGCGGCGCGGCCTCCCAGTGGGCGGAGACCACCAGGATGGCCTCGGGCCTCGGCAGCTGCGCCGACCATTCGACCAACTGCGACACCCACCTCTCGTCGTCGACGAGGGGCGGCGCACCGTGGGACAGGAACAGAGCGGGAATCACTGGTCGAGCTTCCCACTGCGGCCGCTAAGTTGTACGCATGAGTCAGACGGTGCGCGGTGTCATCTCTCGATCGAAGAAGCAACCAGTCGAATTGGTCGACATCGTGATCCCGGATCCCGGACCCGGTGAGGTCGTGGTCGACGTCATCGCCTGCGGGGTGTGCCACACCGACCTGACCTACCGCGAGGGCGGCATCAACGACGAGTACCCCTTCCTGCTCGGCCACGAGGCCGCCGGCACCGTGGAGTCGATCGGCGAGGGCGTCACCAACGTCGAGGTCGGCGACTTCGTGGTCCTCAACTGGCGCGCGGTGTGCGGGCAGTGCCGGGCGTGCAAGCGAGGTCGCCCGCAGTACTGCTTCGACACCCACAACGCCGCGCAGAAGATGACCCTGACCGACGGCACCGAGCTCACCCCCGCCCTGGGCATCGGGGCGTTCGCCGACAAGACCCTCGTCCACGAGGGACAGTGCACCAAGGTCGACCCCGAGGCCGACCCCGCCGTCGCCGGCCTGATCGGCTGCGGCGTGATGGCCGGCATCGGCGCGGCGATCAACACCGGCAACGTCAACCGCGACGACACGGTCGCGGTGATCGGATGTGGCGGCGTGGGTGACGCCGCGATCGCCGGGGCCGCTCTGGTCGGCGCCAAGATGGTCATCGCCGTCGACACCGACGACAAGAAGCTCGACTGGGCGCGCGAATTCGGCGCCACCCACACGATCAACGCCAGAGAGTTCGACGTCGTGGAGACCATCCAGGACCTCACCGGCGGCAACGGCGCCGACGTCGTCATCGACGCGGTGGGCCGCCCGGAGACCTGGAAGCAGGCGTTCTACGCTCGCGACCTGGCCGGCACCGTCGTGCTGGTCGGCGTGCCCACCCCGGACATGACGCTGGAGATGCCGCTGGTCGACTTCTTCTCTCGCGGAGGCTCGTTGAAGTCGTCCTGGTACGGCGACTGCCTGCCCGAGCGCGACTTCCCCACCCTGATCAGCCTGTACCGCCAGGGCCGGCTGCCGTTGGAGAAGTTCGTCTCCGAACGCATCGGCCTCGACGGAATCGAGGACGCCTTCCACAAGATGCACGCCGGCGAGGTCCTGCGTTCGGTGGTCATCCTGTGAGCAACATCGAGCGCCTGGTCACCAGCGGCACGTTCGAACTCGACGGCGGCAGCTGGGACGTCGACAACAACATCTGGATCGTCGGTGACGAGTCCGACGTCATCGTGTTCGACGCCGCCCACGAGGCCGGGCCGATCGTCGACGCCGTCGCGGGCCGCAACGTGGTGGCCGTGGTCTGCACCCACGGTCACAACGACCACGTGACCGTCGCCCCCGAACTCGGCAAGACCCTCGACGCGCCCGTCCTGCTGCACCCGGCCGATGACGTCCTGTGGCGAATGACGCACCCGGACGAGGACTTTCGCGGTGTCGAGGATGGGACGCGCCTACGCGCGGGCTCGGTCGAACTGCGCGCCTTGCACACCCCGGGGCACTCACCAGGCTCGGTGTGCTGGTACGCGCCCGACCTGGGCGCGGTGTTCAGCGGTGACACCCTGTTCAACGGTGGCCCGGGCGCGACTGGGCGGTCCTACTCCGACTTTCCCACGATCCTGTCGTCGATCTCCGAACGCCTCGGCAAGCTGCCGGCCGACACGGTGGTCTACACCGGGCACGGCGACACCACGATCGTCGGCGACGAATTGGTGAACTACGACGAGTGGGTCACGCGCGGGAGTTAGTCGGCGCCGCTAGGGGCCGTCGAGCACCCGCTTCTTCTCGGCGGCGTACTCGTCCTCGGTCAGCGCACCCGAGGCACGCAGGCGGGCAAGGGTTTCCAGGGTCTGCGCCCGGATGGCGTCGTCGGAGGACGCGTAGCTCGGGACCGCCCGGATCGGCGGTGGTGACGGGTCGCCTGCCGACCAGCCCGGTGCGTCGACGGCGCGGCGTCCGACCCTGGCGGCCCAGATGCGCGCGACGACCAGGGCGACGACGGCGAGACCGAAGACCGCCGCCAGGATCCAGGGCAGACTGCCAAACGGGCTGCCGTGACCAAAGGCCAGCGACGGGTCGAGGTAGGCGCTGACGTTACCGCCCAACTCGACGTCGTAGGTACCGGCCACCGGCAGGTGCAGATACCCGATTCGCACCCGTGCGTCGTTGTTGACCGTCGTCGTCCCGCCGTAGTCTTCGGCGAGTTGGACGTCGCTGCCGTCGGGTCCGGTGATCCGGTACGTCAGCGGCGGTACGGGCAATCCGTTGCCACCGCCGCCGACGAGCACGGTGTGAAAGGTCACCGTCACCTCACCGGCGGGCAAGTCCAGACGGCTGGACCCGGGGATGGGCACCTCGCCGTAGGCGTCGTACTCGTCGAGGACGAAGGCGTTGAGCATCAGCGCCGCGAGGAATCCGACTCCGGTCAGCACCATCGTCACCGCGGCGACGACGGTCAGGATCCGCGGGCCCGTCGAGCTCCTCATGGTTGGCAGTCTTGCACGCCGACGCGGCGGAGGGGTTACCGTTCTCGGTATGCCCGAATCGAGTGCGGTAGTGCGCCCGGTACCGATGAACAGCGCCTCCTACACGGCCGCCTCACGCCTGCAGGCGGCCGGATTGCGCCGGGCGACAACTCTTTTCGAGGAGGCGGCCGCCGAGGTTCCGCTTCCTCCGTCGCCGCGGCCCATCGTGATCGCCGACTACGGAGCGGCGACCGGACACAACTCGCTGGTGCCCGTCGGCGCGGCGATCTCCGTGCTGCGCAAGCGGACCCGGCCCGAGCACTCGATCCTGGTGACCCACACCGACGTGCCCGACAACGACTTCAGCGAGCTCTTCCGCACCCTCGGCGAGGATCCCGACACCTACCTCAAGAAGGACCGGGCATGCTTCGCCTCGGCGGTCGGACGCTCGTTCTACGGCCAGATCATCCCGTCCAACAGCGTAAATCTGGCCTGGTCGGCGTGGTCGACGCAGTGGCTGTCGCGCACGCCCACCCCGATCCCCGACCACCTGCTGGTCGCTCACAGCCGCGACGGCGAGGTTCGCGCCGCCTATGAGCGCCAAGCCGCCCGGGACTGGCACGAATTCGTCGCGTTCCGCGGTCGCGAGCTCAGCCCGGGCGGGCGCCTCGTGGTGATGACGATGGCCATCGACGACGACGGCGACTTCGGTTACCGGCCGCTGCTCGACGCGATCTCCGACACGCTCGCCGAACTGGTCGGTCGCGCGGTGCTGAGCGACGACGAGTCCTCGGCCATGTCGATCCCGATCGCCGGACGCCGCGCGCAGGACTTCCTGGCCCCGTTCGCCCCGTCGGGCACCTTCGAGAAGCTCTCCGTGCGGCATCTCGAGGTGTTCGGTGGTGACGACAGGTTCTGGGATCGGTATCGAAAGGACAAGAAGGCAGGCGAGTTCGGCGCCTCGTGGTCGGAGTTCCTGCGCGGAACCGCCTTTCCGACGATGGCCGCCACCCTGCCCGCCGAGCGCCGCTCCGACTTCGTCGACCACCTCTGCACGGGCGTCGCCCAGCGGCTCGCGGCCGCACCCGCCGAGGTGCGCATCCCGCTGGCGGCCGTCGTCATCGAGAAGCAGCGGCGCCTGCACTCCTGACTATCAGGGCGTCATCTCGTACGCGCCGTCGTAGGCCTTCACCCGCTCCCACACGCGGTCGAACCGCTCGGCGTCGGGCGCCGGCTTGCGGACCGCACCCAGCGCCCACGCCTGCTGCGCGGCGGTGGAGGTCGGCTTGCCTTGCAGGGCAATGGCATAGGCGTTGAAGTCGTCGACCTGAAAGCCGAAGATCTGATCGACGAGGTCGTCGTCCAGTCCGGTCAGCGCAGCCTGCTCCAGGATCAACTGGCCGTACACGATCAGCGAGAACAGGTGCCCGACGTTCAACATGAAGTCGAGGTCCCTGGCCTGTTCGGCGTCCGGCGCGGCCGTCAGGAGCATGTCCCGAAACGCCTGCGCCTGTTCGTAGAAGACGCCGACGTTGGGCACGTGCGCGTGCTGTTCGTAGGTCGGGGTCCAGTCGGCGAACTGAATGGCGCCGGCGCCGCGGGTGGGCCCCTGTTGCCAGAAGAACGTGTCGTCGGTCGCGTCGTTGCGCGTCGGAATCGGGGGATATTTCTTGGGGTTGAGCATGAAGTTCGGCATGAACTTCAGCACCAGACCCACGTTGACGTGGACCGTGCCCTCCAGCCGCGGCAGGCAACCGATGAGCTGGGCGACCTCCCGAAACATCGTGTTCTTCTCGTAGCCCTTGGCGGCGACGACGTCGTGCAGGGCCCGGATCACCGTCTCGCCCTCCATGGTGACCTTGGCCTTGGTCATCGGGTTGAACAGCAGGTAGCGCCGATCCTCCAGGCTCGCGCTGCGGAAGTAGTCGACGGCCCGTCGGCTGAAGGCCTTCATGGCGATCATCCGTGCGTAGGCGTCGACGAAGTTGGCGCGCACGTGACCGAAGTCGGTGACCGGGTTGCCGTAGAGAATCCTGTTGTTGGCGTGGGTGATCGCCTCGTAGAAGGCGTGCTCGCACATGCCGATCGACGACGAGCACAGGTTGAACTTTCCCACGTTGACGGTGTTCAGCGCCGCCGCGAAGGCCTCCACGCCGGTGTGCAGGACGTCCTCGGCGCGCACCGGGTAGTTCTCCAGGCGGAACGTGCTGACGTAGATCTGCATGTGCACGACGTTGTCGATCAGGTGGTAGCCCTCGTGGCGGCTGTCGGCGGCGAAGAACACGTACCCGTCCTGGCCCTCGACGTCACCGCGGCGCCCGAACACCGACACCAGGCTCGCGACGTTGCCGTTGCCGATGTAGTACTTCTCCCCCGACGCGCGGTAGAGGATGCCGTCGGCCTGGTCTTCCTCGCTCGCCGGGGTGAGCACCATGTCGGTGCTGTAGACGTCGGCGCCGTGCTCGCGTTCGGAGAGTCCGAACGCCATCACCTCCCCCGCCTCCAGATCGTCGGCGGCACGCAGCTTGGCGTCCTTGTTCTCGCTCTGCCACACCGGTCCCAGGCCGAGGATCGTGACCTGCTCGGTGTACCAGTAGGTCAGCCCGTAGAAACCGAGGATCTCGGCGAGCGCCGCGTTGCGCGCCCCGTCCCATCGCTTGTCGGGGTTGCCGTCGGCGAACTCCGACGGCGTCAGGAACGTCGCGAACAGCTTCTCCCGCTTGACGAAGTCGACGAAGTCGGCGGGCCACTGCGCCCGGAGGTCGTCGTCGAGGATGCGTTTCTTGCCCTGACCCTCGAAGAAGTCGATCGTGGCGCGCAGCAGGCGGCGCGTCTCGGTGTCGAACTCCGCCGGGTCGTAGGTGCGGGGGTTGAAGAGCAAGCCGTCGGGGCGGGGCAACGCAGCAGTCATGGCTCCGAGCCTAGGGCTGCTGCGGTTGGAACGGTGACGGAACGAAGGGCAGACCGGGGATGGTCTGATACGGCAGCGTCGGGACGACCGGGGACTGGGTGGTCGCCGTGGTCTGCGGCGGCTGGGTGGTCGTCGGCGGCGGCGCCTCGGTCGTGGTGGGTGGGGGCGGCGCGTCAGTCGTGGTCGACGGCGGTGGGGCCTGGGAGGCCGGTGGTTGCTCCTGGGTCTGGGTCACCGTGACCGCCGGCGGCGGCGCCTGTTGGTAGACGGTCTGCTCCGGTGCCTGCTCGACGGGCGCCGGCGCCTCCGTCGACGGGGCCGGAGCCTCGGAACTCGGCGGTGGGGCTTGCGTGGTGGTTGCCGGCGTCTGCGACGGCGCGTCCTCGCCCCGGAGGAACAGCCAGAGCGCGGCACCGACGGCCAGCAGTGCCGCGACGACGGCGGCGGCGATGATCCCGGTCGGCCGGCGGTACCACGGCACGGCGGCGGCGCGCGCCTCGTCATCGTCGTCGTCGACGAAGGCCATCGGTGGTCGCGGGTCGACGTACTCGGCCTCGGGAATCTCGGTCACCGGTGCTGGTTCGGGAAGGTCGTCGGCATCCGACCAGGCCAGCGCGCGGAACGTCGAGGACGCCGACGCGGCCTGCTCGACGGGAGGCAAGGGGGCGACCGCAGCAGCGGGCGCCATCGCCGTCGCGCCGTCGGGCACTAAGCCGCGGGCTGCGGCGAGGCCGCCGCCGATCGCGGCGGCAAGCTCGGGTCGGGGCGAGGTGATCACGGGCACCCGAAGCCGTTCCGACAGCGACGTGACGACGACCGGGATCAGCGCACCGCCGCCGACCGTGGCCACCGCGACCAGATCGCCGGAGCGAATTCCGTTGCGCTGCAGCGTGTCCTGGACCGCGTCGAGTAGTCCTGCGAGCGGCTCCCGGATCGTCTCGTCGAGTTCGGCGCGGGTGATCCGCACCTCGGACTGCCGACCCGGCAGGTCGACCGCGACCGCCGCCGCCGACGCCGTCGACAGGCGTTCCTTGGCGGTGCGGCACTTGCCGCGCAACCGGTTGAGGTTGCCCAGCGCCGACGTCGACGACAGGTCGACCGCCCCGGAGGACGACAGGTCACCGATGACGCGGGTCAGCAGCGCCTGGTCGACGAGGTCGCCGCAGAAGTCGGGATGGCGCACCGTCGGGCCGATCGGCGCACATCCGTTGGCGGCGTCGGCCAGGGTGATGCTGGTGCCGGTGCCGCCGACGTCGCACAACGCGACGACGCCTCGGCTCGGCACCCCGGGGTCGTCCCGCAGCGCGGTGAGCGCGGCGGCCGCATCCGAGCCCAGCGTCATGCCGTCCAACTCGCGGCGCAACGCCTCGACGGCAGCCGGGCTCCAGTGCGCCGGGTGGGTGACCCCGACCGGTTCGACCGGCGGGCGACCGCCCGTCATCGCCGTCAGCAGCGACCTCAGCGACTCGGCGAGCAGGGTCTCCGCGCGGTGCGAGGAGCCGTCGGACGCCACGATGGCGACCGGGTCGCCGACCCGGTCGACGTAGTCGGTGATGATCAGCCCGCGCTCGGTGAGGTTGGGGTTCTCACTGGGCACGCCGACCTCGGGAGGCCGGTGCGGAAAGCGCGTCAGGACCGGGGTGCGCGTCACCGCCGACCGACCCACCGCCACCGCCCGCAAGGCGCTGGCACCGACCGAGAGTCCTATTCCGTCTGCCACGTCATCGAATCGTGCCAGCTCCGGCTATGAGGGGTAGATCCAGAGGGGTCACCCAGCCCGGCGGGAGGTCGTTGACGGCAGGCACGGCGTTGAGCGCGCGCAGCCCCGTGGCCAGGCAACCTGCGGCCGCGGCGTCGCGTCCCGACCCGTCGGTGAACCGGAAGGCCGTCTCCTGGAAGATGCTCGGGGTGCCGTCGATCTCGACCCGGTAGACGTCGTCGACGCTGCCCGACGGCCAGTCCGGAGCGGCGTCGGCTCCGATTCGGTTGACGTGTTCGAGCTGGATGCGCGTCTCACCCTCGAAGACGCCGTTGATCGTGAAGCGAACCGCGGCGACGTGGCCGGCGGCGATGACGCCCTTGGCGGTCTTGCGCTCGTCGGGGGTGACCCACTTCTCCCACGTGGTCGTGATGTCGTCGAGCTCGATCCCCGCGGCGTGGGCGATCATCGGAACCGTTGCGCCCCAGGCGAAGACGAGGATCTCCGGGGTCTCGAGCAGCGGTCGGTGTTCGGGCGGCATGCCGATGCCCATCTCGAACTCGTAGTCACCCTCGTAGTTGGTGTAGTCGAGCAGCTCCGAGGCCCGCACGGTCCGAACCTGCGAGCACAGCCCCATCAACGTCATCGGAAACAGGTCGTTGGCGAATCCCGGGTCGATGCCCGTGGTGAAGCACGACGAGCCGCCGGCCTCGCAGGCGTCGGTGATCGGCTGAATCCAGTTCGGCGGGTTGAGGTGCATCTTCGGCCAGACCCACGGAGTCATCGAGGTCGAGCAGACGTCGATGCCGGCCCGGAGGAACCGCGTGATGAGGGCGATGTTGTCCTCGGCGTGCGCGGCGGTCGGGCCGTAGTGCACCAGCGCGTCGGGCGCGAGCGCGATGAGCGCGTCGACGTCGTCGGTGGCGGTCAGGCCGATCGTGGTGCCGAGGCCACAGATCTCCCCGGCGTCACGACCGACCTTCTCCGGATTTGCGACGCCGACGCCGACGAGCTCGAACGACGGATGGTCGACGATCTCGGCGAGCACCATGCGCCCGACGAAGCCCGTGCCCCAGAGCACGATTCGCTTGGCCATCGTCAGCGACACCTCTTGAGGCCACCGGGATCGCAATACAGCGGGTACCGGTCGACGGGGATGGGCAACGGCCGGGAGAACGCCAGGGTGAACGGCGAGACCACGATCTTCGGTCCGACGGTGCCGTTGCACGCGGCGCTGTTGGCCGTCGAGCGCTTACCCGACATCGTCGCGTCGTCGAACTCGTAGGTCTCCACCACGGGGGCGAAACCGTCGCCGTCCGGGCAGGGGAAGCCCTCCTTGACCCTGGTGGAGAAGGTCCAGAGCCCCCCGGTGAGCCGGGCGTCGCCACCGTTGATCCGGGGCGAGTTGGGGGCGACGTGCAATCGGCAGGCCACCGGCAGCTCCAGGTTGTCCCGCAGGTCACCGACGGTGGGAACGCAGCTCGGGTAGATGGTCCACTCGGCGTGAATGTCGCCCTGGTCGTATCCGTAGACGCCCTCCATGACCTGGTCTGCACTCGCGGTGCCCGCGAAGCCGAGCGTCGAGGTGACCAGCATGGCGGCGACGGCGAGCACCCGGGCGATCGTCATAGCGGGAGTATCGCAGTGCGGCGGGGTCGAAGTCAGCGGTTTGCCCGATGCGCACCGACCGGGGCCAGGAGTCGTGAGAGGGTCCAGGCATGACGGATCTGACGGGCAAGGTCGCGCTGATCACCGGGGCGTCGACGGGTTTGGGCGCCGCGACGGCCCGGGTGTTCGCCGAGCGCGGGGCGACGGTCTTCGGGATCGCTCGCGACGCCGACCGGATGGCCGAGGTGTTCGCCGAGGTGCCCGGCGGAAAGTATGCGTCGGTCGACGTCACCACCTCCGGGGCGTGCGCGCAGGCGGTGGCCGACTGCGTGGCCGACTTCGGCCGGCTCGACGTGCTGGTCAACGTCGCGGGCTTCCATCAGATGCGGCACACGCCGACGATGTCCGACGAGGACTGGAACCACGACCTGGCCGTCAACCTCAACGGTCCGTTCTACCTGTGTCGAGCGGCGTTGCCGCACCTGCTCGAGGTGGGCGGCAACATCGTCAACGTGTCCTCCATCGCCGGGGTGGAGGGCGAGGTCTACTCGGCCGGGTACTGCGCCGCCAAGCACGCGCTCGTCGGTCTGACGCGGGCGCTCGCCGTCGAGTTCACCAAGAAGCAGTTGCGGGTCAACGTGGTGTGCCCCGGTGGCATGCCGACCGCGCAGGCCACCGAATTCGAGGCCCCCGAGAACGCCGACTGGGACCTGATCATGCGCATCGCCTCCCCGCGGGGCTTCATGGAGACCGCCGACGTGGCCAAGGCCATCGCGTTCCTGGCCAGTGACGACGCCGCGGCCATTCACGGCGCGGTATACCGCGTCGACAACGGCAAGGGGGCGGGATGACCACCGGGCGTTCACCTGCACGACGACCGCAGCGAGTGCGCCGTGCACGCGTAACTGCCACAATCGCGCGGTGACCGACGTCGTGAGTACAGCAGCCGAAGAAGCCTCCCACCTCCGGTCCGGTTTGGACGCCGCAGACCTGCGGGTGGCGATCACCGATCACCTGAAGTACTCCATCGGTCGGCCCGCCGCCGCGCTGCGCCCCGACCACTACTACCGGGCGCTCGCCCTGGCCGTCCGCGACCGCATGCAGGACAACCGCGTCGCGTCGACCCAACAGTCCCTCGACAGCGGTGCCAAGGTCACCTGCTATCTGTCGGCCGAGTTCCTGATGGGTCCGCAGCTGGGCAACAACCTGCTCAACCTCGAGATCGAGGACGCCGCCCGCACGGCGCTGGCCTCGCTGGGCCAGGACTACGACGAGGTGCTGGCCTGCGAGCCGGAGCCGGGTCTGGGCAACGGCGGCCTCGGCCGGCTCGCGGCGTGCTATCTCGACTCGTTGGCCACCCTGGAGCGCCCGGCGATCGGGTACGGCATCCGTTACGAGTTCGGCATCTTCCGTCAGGAGTTCTCCGACGGCTGGCAAGTCGAGCTCACCGACAACTGGCTGGCCGGTGGAAACCCCTGGGAGATCGCCAAGCCCGACGTCACCTACCTCGTCAACTGGGGCGGGCACACCGAGCACTACATCGACGACTCCGGGTATGACCGCATTCGCTGGGTGCCCAAGCAGGTCATCAAGGGCGTCGCCTACGACACCCCGATTCAGGGGTACGGCGTGCACACCTGCAACGTGCTGACGCTGTGGAGCGCCCGCGCCGTCGAATCGTTCGCGCTGGATGCGTTCAACACCGGCGACTACTACAAGGCCGTCGAGTCGGAGGTCACCTCCGAGACGGTCACCAAGGTGCTCTACCCCAACGACGAGCCCGAGGCGGGCAAGCGCCTGCGGCTGCTGCAGCAGTACTTCTTCGTGTCCTGCTCCCTGCAGCACGTCGTCCACATCATGGACGACTTGGCCGACGTGTCGCTGCACGAGCTGCCGAAGCGATTTGCGTTGCAGCTCAACGACACCCACCCCTCGATCGGCGTCGCGGAGCTGATGCGAATCCTCGTCGACGAGCGGCGACTCGGCTGGGACGAGGCGTGGGCGATCACCGTGGCCACCTTCGGCTACACCAACCACACGCTGCTGCCCGAGGCCTTGGAGAAGTGGCCGCTGGGCCTGTTCGGCGAGTCGCTGCCGCGTCACCTCGAGATCATCTACGAGATCAACAGCCGCTTCCTCGACGAGGTACGGGCCAAGTTCCCCGGTGACGTCGAGCGGGTGCGGCGCATGTCGTTGATCGGCGAGGACGGTGGGCAGACGGTGCGGATGGCCTACCTCGCCACCGTGGGCAGCCACGCGGTCAACGGCGTCGCCGCCCTGCACTCGGATCTGCTGAAGCAGAGCGTGCTGAAGGACTTCTACGAATTGTGGCCGGAACGGTTCTCCAACAAGACCAACGGCGTCACGCCGCGTCGCTTCCTGGCCCTGTCCAATCCCGGTCTGCGGTCGCTGCTGGACTCCACCATCGGCGACGGCTGGCTGACCGACCTCGATCGCCTGCGCGGACTCGAGGCCTTCGCCGACGACGCCGAGTTCCGCCAGCAGTGGCGAGAGGTCAAGCGCGCCAACAAGGCCCGGCTGTCCAATTTCCTGCAGACCACCACGGGCGTTCGACTCGACCCCAGCTGGATGTTCGACATCCAGGTCAAGCGCATCCACGAGTACAAGCGCCAGCACCTGTCGGTTCTGCACATCATCAGGCAGTACTTCCGGCTGAAGATGGATCCGACGCTCGAGGTCGCCCCGCGCGCCTACGTGTTCGGCGGCAAGGCCGCCCCGGGGTACTTCATGGCCAAGCGAATCATCAAGCTGATCAACGCCGTTGGCGAGACGGTCAACAACGACCCGGACGTCAACAAGTTCATGAAGGTGGTGTTCGTCCCCAACTTCAACGTCCAGAACGCCCACCTCATCTACCCGGCGGCCAACCTGTCCGAGCAGATCTCCACGGCCGGCAAGGAGGCCTCCGGCACGGGCAACATGAAGTTCATGATGAACGGCGCCCTGACCATCGGCACGCTGGACGGCGCCAACGTCGAGATCCGCCAGGAGGCCGGACCGGAGAACTTCTTCCTCTTCGGCCTGACCGAGGACGAGGTCGAGAAGGTCAAGCACGAGGGGTATCGCCCGATGTCCTACGTCGAGGGCAACGACGAGCTCATGACCGTGCTCGGGTTGATCTCCTCGGGGCAGTTCTCCCATGGCGACGTCGAAGTGTTCCGGCCCCTGGTGGACAACCTGACCAAGGATGACCCGTTCCTGGTGCTGGCCGACTACGCCGCTTACGTCGACTGCCAGGACCAGGTGGCCGCGGCGTGGCAGGACCCCGACGCCTGGTCGCACATGTCCATCCTCAACACCGCGCGCAGCGGCAAGTTCTCCTCGGACCGGGCGATCGCGCAGTACTGCGACGAGATCTGGAACGTGGGGCCGGTGACCGTCGAGGTCTGACGGTCAGTTCCCGGGGGTGGGCTCGCCGGCCGCCTGCACGATCGTCGCGGACGGCGCCGGCGCGCCCAGGCGGGCAGCGACGAAGTCGGCGGCCTGGTCGGCCATCCCGTTGAACTTGTAGGAGCTGTGGGCGGAGCGGTCGAGTCCGCCGGGGAAGCACACCGGGTCACCGGTGGCGCACAGCTGGATGGTCTTGGCCGTGTACTGGTCGCCGATCGCGATCGGCGGGGCGGAGTGGTCCACCAGGCCCAGGAACCAGTCGTCCGGCGTGCCGAACAAGGCGACGGCCGCGACGTGGGATGCGACCGATGCGGGCATCGGGCCGGTCAGTCCGGCCGGCAGCGTGAAGCCGGCGGGCACGACGCTGGAGGTGGTGTAGCCGGCGACCGCCGCGCCTTGGGAGTATCCGCCCAGGACGATCTTGGTCGACGGGCACTGGTTGGCGATCGTCTGAATCTCGTTGCTGGCGTCGACGATTCCGTCGACGGCGCGGCCGAAGTCGAGCGAGGCCGGGTAGTTGACGGCGTAGACGTCGACGGCCTTGCCGGGCAGACGTGCGGTCAGCGAGTCCACGAACGCCTGTCCGACGGCGCCGACGCCGGGGCCCTCGAAGGTGCCTCGGGCGAAGACGACCTCGACGGCGGCACAGGAGTCGTCGGCGGCGTTGGCGGTCGCGGTGGGGCCGACGACGGAGCCGACGGTCACCGCACCCACGGCCAGCGCGCCGAAGACGGCCTTCTTCGCGGCGCGCGCAACTGCGGTCCCCGTGCGTGCCAGGTGTGGTGTGGTCATGAGCTCGTCCCGTCCGTGCCGGCCATCGCTCTGGTAGAGGTGGCTTCTGGCTGCTACAAGCGTCGGACGGGGCCTGTCGATACCAGACCTCGGAGGTGATGTGCGTCACCCCGGTGTCGACTGCGTCACGGCGTCGGCACGCCGAGAGTTTGGTGATGACGTAACGTGGTTATGCCTGCTAAGTATTCGACCCGTCGCGATCAGGAGCCACACCGATGCCCTCAGTGAAGAACACGTTGTCCGCCGTTGCGGTCGCGGCCGGGTTGGCCACGGCGGCGCTGGGCGTGGGGGCGGCCGTCGCCGTCGCCGATCCCCCGCCGCCGGACATGTCGGTCGGCGAGGTACCGCCCCCCAACGCCCCGCCGAAGACCGCCGAGTTCTGGGACGGCGAGCCCGTCGTGTGGACGCACATGTGGGGTGGCCGATGGGGCGTGTGGAAGAACGATCAGTTCATCACGCTGTCGTCGAACATCAACACCGGCGGCGGCTAGACGCAACCAGCGTGAGTCGGCGCAGTTGGAGCATTCCGCTTTCCCATTAGGCCAGTGAATTGCGCTGAGCGGCAACATGACCCATTGTCGGACAGCCATACCGCGATGGCGTCGCACGGACATGGCTCACCACCTCACTCGCGTCCACCGAACCGCCTGTCCACTACCAGAATGATGGCCTTCGTGCGCGAATCATCCACAGACCAGAATTGATCAACAACCCTGTGTGACAACAATTTCGGGCTCATGCCATGTCGGTGGGTCGTACTAATGTTCGAGTGTGAGTTCGGATCGGGTCATCGCGGCGGTTACCTCGTTGGTGGCTGCCGTCGCCGACCTCGCCGAGCTGGACTGCGACCAGTTCACCCACCGCGAATTAGTCGAACTGCTCGGTGAACTCGAGACCGCGACTTGGCAGCTGCCGGTGGTGGGGCACCGGGTGATCGCCCGGCTGCAACGCGAAGCCTCCCCGACGGAACTGGGCGCGAAGTCGTTGGGGTCGGTGTTGACCCAACGGTTGCGGATCTCCGGTCGCGAAGCCCGCCGCCGGCTCACCGAGGCCGAAGACCTTGGGCCGCGGACCACGCTCAACGGTGAGGCGTTGGCCCCGAAGCTGGCACCCACCGCCCACGCGCAAGCCCGCGGAGCGGTGGGACCCGAACACATCACCGTCATCACGGGGTTCCTGGACCGGCTGCCGACCTGGGTGGATCCCGAGGTGCGGGACCTCTCGGAGAAGACGTTGGTGACGATCGGATCGTCCACCGGTCCGGAGGAGTTGCGCCGCGCTGCGGACAAGCTTGCTACCGCGATCGACCAGGACGGTTCGGAACCCGACGACTCCGACCGCGCCCGGAAACGATTCCTGCGATTGGGGCCGCAGCAGGCCGACGGGATGAGCCGGCTCACCGGGCTACTCGGCCCCGAAGCCCGGGCGGTCGTCGAACCGATCTTGGCGAAATTGGCGGCGCCGGGGATGTGCAACCCCGCCGATCACGAACCCCGCACCTCCGGCACCCCGTCCCAAGAACAAATCGACACCGACGACCGCAGCGTCGGGCAACGCAACCACGACGCACTCATCGCCATCGGACGCTCTGTTCTGTCATCCGGGGAACTCGGTCAGCACAACGGGTTACCCGTCACCGTCATCGTGTCCACCACCCTGCAGGATTTGGAATCCGGGGCCGGGTCCGGGGTCACCGGGGGTGGGTCACTGCTGCCCATGGCGGATCTGATCCGGATGGCATCCCACGCCCACCACTACCTGGCGGTGTTCGACGAGCACACCAATCAAGCCCTCTACCTCGGTCGGACGAAGAGGTTGGCCTCGGCAGCCCAACGAATCGTCCTGCACGCCCGCGATCGCGGCTGCACCAAACCCGGCTGCACCGTCCCCGGATACGGCACCCAGGTCCACCACATGACCGGCTGGGCCCACAACGGACAGACCGACATCGACGACGTCACCCTGGCCTGCGGCGGGGACAACCGCCTCGCCGAAACCGGCTGGACCGTTCAACTAGAAGACGGGGTCGTTCAGTGGATCCCACCCCCGCAACTCGACGTCGGCCAAACCCGAATCAACTACCTCCACCACCCCGAGCGACTCCTCACACCTGACGACGAGAGCGCGGCGTGATTCGCTCCGGGCGGGCTGAACTCAGCCTTGCTCGGCGGGCAGCGGCGCGCCAACCGGCGCCGGTGAGGCCTGCGGTTGGCCCGCGAGGCTGTCCACGACGGGACGCTGATCGGGGCAGTAGTAGTTGATGCCGGCCGACAGGAATTGGTAGATCGCCTGCTCGGAGGTCCCCCGCGGCAGGTTGGTCTTGAGGAACACCGCCGCTTCGTTGGCGTTGGCGTCGAGCCCGGTCCGCAGCCGCTTGCACTCGATCTTGCCGATCCAGGCGTTGTAGTCCTTGGGCCCGTAGATCCCGTAGACGTGCAATTCGTTGGCGAAGTCGGTGTCCGGATCGGCATTCGCCGGGGCCACCGCGCCCATCACCATCGTGCACGCCGCAAGTGCGGAAACCAGTCCAGTACGCGTCAAGGCCTTCATAGCCGGGTCCCTATCGTTCGATCTCTAAAGTACTGCGCATCAGCATGATCCGGAATGTCTGGATCACGCGGTGAAGCGGTTGTGCGGGAGGTCACGTTCGTGCGGCGTGATCACCGCACACCGTGATTCCACACCATACAGTTATATGGGCTAATCTCTCATTTCAATCTCAGGAATGTTCCGAGTAGGGGTTATGACCAAGGTTTTGCGCCGAGCGTGGATACCGATCGTGATCGTCATCGTGATCGTGATCGCCGGATTCACCGTTCACCGCGTACGCACGTTCTTCGGCATGAACCCGATCCTCGTCACGCCGAAGAACTTCGCCGACGACGCCGAGCCCTTCAACCCGAAGGTCGTGAAGTACGAGATCTTCGGCACCGGCACCTACGCCGACATCAACTACCTCGACCTGGACTCCAAGCCGGTCCGGCTCGACGGCACCTCTCTGCCGTGGTCGCTGACGCTGAGCACCACCGCCCCGTCGGTCCTGCCGAACGTCGTCGCTCAGGGCGACGGTAGCTCCATCACGTGCCGGATCACCGTCGACGACGAGGTCAAGGACGAGAGGACCACGACGGGCGTGAACGCCCAGACCTTCTGCCTGGCGAAGAACGCATGACCGGACCCGAACACCGCGCGCCCGACCACGAGCCGACCACGGACGCGATTCCGACCTCGGGTCCCGCGGTGAATCCGACGCGTCACCGGCTGCCGCGCTTCATTCGGACCTTTGCGCTGCCTATCATCCTCGGCTGGATCGTCATCATCGCCCTCGGCAACGTCCTGGTCCCCCAGCTCGAAGCGGTCGGCAAGCTGCGCTCGGTGTCGATGAGCCCGAACGACGCACCCTCGGTCATCGCGATGCAGCACATCGGCGAGACCTTCAAGGAGTTCAAGTCCAACAGCTCGGTCATGATCGTGCTGGAGGGCAAGGACAAGCTCGGCCAATCCGCGCACGACTTCTACGACGGCATGGTCAAGGACCTCGAAGCCGACACCAAGCACGTCGAACACGTCAACGACATGTGGAGCGATCCGCTCTCGGCGGCGGGCTCGCAGAGCAGCGACGGCAAGGCCATGTACGTCCAGGTGTACCTGGCGGGCAACCAGGGTGAGGCGTTGGCCAACGACTCGGTCGAGGCCGTCCAGAAGATCGTCGGCAACCTGACGCCACCGGACGGCATCAAGGCCTACGTCACCGGCCCCGCGGCGCTCTCGGCAGACCAGAACATCGCCAGCGACAAGAGTCTGCGACTCATCGAGGCGGTCACGTTCACCGTCATCATCGTCATGCTGCTGCTGGTCTACCGGTCGATCGTGACCGTGTTGATCACGCTGGTGATGGTGGTGCTGGAGCTGTCGGCGGCCCGCGGAATCGTCGCCTTCCTCGGCTACTACGACATCATCGGTCTGTCGACCTTCGCGACCAACCTGCTCGTCACGCTCGCGATCGCCGCGGCAACCGACTACGCCATCTTCCTGCTCGGCCGATATCAGGAAGCGCGAAGTCTCGGCGAGGACCGCGAAGACGCCTACTACACGATGTTCAACGGCACGGCGCACGTCGTGCTCGGCTCGGGCCTGACCATCGCGGGCGCCACCTTCTGCCTGAGCTTCACCCGGCTGCCCTACTTCCAGACCCTCGGCGTGCCCTTGGCGATCGGCATGATGATCGTGGTCGCCTGCGCGCTGACGCTGGGCCCCGCGGTGGTCACCATCGCCAGCCGCTTCGGTCTGCTGGAACCCAAGCGGGCGCTGCGCACCCGCGGGTGGCGCAAGATCGGCGCCATGGTCGTCCGCTGGCCGGGTCCGATCCTGGTCGCCACGATCGCGCTGGCGCTGGTCGGCCTGCTGACCCTGCCGGGCTACCGGACGAACTTCAACGACCGCAACTACCTGCCCGCCGACCTCCCGGCCAACGAGGGCTATGCCGCCGCCGACCGGCACTTCTCCCAGGCGCGGCTCAACCCGGAGCTGTTGATGGTCGAAAGCGATCACGACCTCCGGAACTCGGCCGACTTCCTGGTGATCGACAAGATCGCCAAGGCGGTGTTCAAGACCCCGGGCATCGGGCGCGTGCAGGCCATCACCCGGCCGCTGGGCACCCCGATCGAGCACACCTCGATCCCGTTCCAGATCAGCATGCAGGGCACCACGCAGCAGATGAACCTGAAGTACCAACAGGATTCGTTCGCCAGCATGCTCAAGCAGGCCGACGAGATGCAGGGCATGATCGAGAACCTCGAACACATGCTGGTGCTGATGAAACAGCTCAACGACGTCACCCACGACTTGACCTTGAAGACCAAGGACATGGTCGCCACCACCAACGAGCTGCGCGACAACATCGCCAACTTCGACGACTTCTTCCGGCCCATCCGCGCCTACCTGTACTGGGAGCCGCACTGCTACGACATCCCACTGTGTTGGGCGACGCGTTCGGTGTTCGACACCCTCGACGGCATCGACGCGCTCAGTGATCAGCTCGGCGGCCTGGTCACCAACCTCGACGCGCTGGACAGGTTGATGCCGCAGCTGATGGCGTCGCTGCCGCCGATGCTCGCGACCATGAAGTCGATGAAGACCATGATGCTGACGATGTATCAGACCCAAAAGGGCATGTCGGATCAGATGGCCGCGATGCAGGAGAACCAGTCCGCGATGGGCGAGGCGTTCGACGCGTCGAAGAACGACGACTCCTTCTACCTGCCGCCGGAGATCTTCGACAACCCCGAGTTCAAGAAGGGCATGAAGAACTTCATCTCGCCCGACGGGCACTCGGTGCGGTTCATCATCAGCCACGAGGGCGACCCGATGAGCGAAGAGGGCATCTCGCACATCGAGTCGATCAAGCAGGCCGCCAAGGAAGCCATCAAGGGCACGCCGCTGGAGGGGTCGAGGATCTACCTCGCGGGAACCGCGGCCACCTTCAAGGACATGTCCGACGGCAACACCTACGACCTGCTGATCGCCGGCATCGCGTCACTGGCCCTGATCTTCATCATCATGCTGCTCATCACCAGGGCGGTGGTGGCCTCTGCCGTCATCGTCGGCACCGTGGTGCTGTCGCTGGGCGCCTCGTTCGGTCTGTCGGTGCTCATTTGGCAGCACTTCCTGGGCACCGAACTGCACTGGATGGTGATGGCGATGTCCGTCATCATCCTGTTGGCGGTCGGCGCGGACTACAACTTGCTGCTGGTCTCCCGTTTCAAGGAAGAGATACACGCAGGGCTCAACACCGGCATCATCAGGTCCATGGGCGGTACCGGCTCCGTGGTGACCTCGGCTGGTCTGGTGTTCGCGTTCACCATGATGTCCATGGCGGTCAGCAGCCTGACCGTCATCGGACAGGTCGGCACCACGATTGGTCTCGGCCTGCTGTTCGACACCCTGGTGGTCCGGTCGTTCATGACACCGGCCATCGCGGCGATGCTCGGCAAGTGGTTCTGGTGGCCGACCCCGGTCCGTCAGAGGCCCCTGCCAGAACCGTGGCCGAGCCCGATCACCAAGACCGACCCAGCCCCAACAGTTTGAGGAGAACGAACATGAAGAAGGGTCTGCGCACCATCGCACTGCGGAGTGCTCTGGCGGCCGCCTCGTGTGGCATCGCCGCGACGTCCCTGGCGGGGCCTGCGGCCGCCGACGCCACCGACGACTTTCCCATCCCGCACCGGATGATCATCACCACCTGCGACACCGAGCAGTACATGGCTGCCGCGCGCGACACCAGCCCGGTCTACTTCGAGCGGTACATGATCGACCGCAGCAACCGCCCCGCCGACGTCCAGCAGCAGGCGTTCGACCGCATCCACTGGTTCTTCTCCCTGGACCCCGTCGCCCGCCGCCAGTACTCGGAGGACACCGCCACCAACGTGTACTACGAGAACGTGGCCACCCACTGGGGCAACTGGGCCAAGCTGTTCTTCAACAACAAGGGCGTCGTCGCCAAGGCCACCGACGTCTGCATGAACTACCCCAAGGGCGACATGTCCATCTGGAACTGGGAAGTCACCCCCTAGGTCCGAGATGACGAATGGCCGCCGAGTCCTCGGGACTCGGCGGCCATCGTTGCTTCTGCTGCCTAGTGCAGTGGGCGTTGGCGGCGACCCATGAACACCGCTAGCGCGACGGCGCCGATGCTCAGCGCACCACACGCCACGGCCACCGCAATCAGGTAGACGTCACGCTTGTTCATCCCGGACGGCGACTCGTCCGAGGCCAGCGTCAGCTGGTAGTCCCCCGGCAGCGGCCCGGGCCGCGGGTCGTCCAGACCCGGGAACTGCTGGGTCTTGTGGACCTCGAAACTGCGCTCGCCACTGGGCGTTTGCTTCCACTGCCCCCACGCGGGGGTGACGCCGTCGAGGAGCACCTTCTGCTCGCCGAACTGCTGGTCCGGACCCACGTCGACGATCTTCGACACTCGGAACGGCTGGTAGGTGGCGTCGGGATAGCGCACCTGCACGGGCACGTTGGAGTAGTTCACCAGGGCCGGCGGCGGAGGCGGAAGCGGAAGCCCGACGCCGGGGAAGAACCCGCCGCCGAAGAAGCTGCCCACCGCGACGTTGACCGCCTGGTTGATGGTGTTGGTGACCACGGCGGTGAAGCTGTACGCGGCGTACTGCGCCACCTCCAGGACGATCCTGCCCAGCGGCGGGATGAACGCCACCCGCGGCGCATTCTGATAGACGTAGACGATGCGCACCGGGTCGCGGTAGGGGTTGCTCAGCACCGGCCGGTAGTAATCGTCGTACTGCACCCAGTCCGGACGCCACTGCCGGACGTTGCGATCCCACCCGCCGGCGAGCCGCACCTGGTCGTCGTCGCGACGGCGGTTCAGGTCCAGCGGATCGAGGTCGCGGTTGGGCAGGTCGATGATGCGCGCGACGTTCTGGATGTCTTGCGGCGCGGCGACGGCGGGCTTCTCCTCCACCACCTTGGCGGTCTTGGCGGCCTGGATGTCGGCTTCGGGCGCCTCGAGGGTTTGCGGCGCGACCTTCTCGATCACCTTCGGGAACGCCGCGGCCGACGACGAGGAGTCCGACGAGCTCGACTCCGAGGACTTCCGCTCGCCGCCGTTGCCGGCCGACGAGGATTCGGTGGACGAATCCGACGACGACTCAGCGGCGCTCGAACCCGGCGTCGCGGAGCTCGGCGACGTCGAGGACTGAGGGGGGGACTCGGGGGACTCGGACTGCTCCGAGGGCTTGGACGGTTCGGTCCGCGCCTCGGTCGAGCCGCCCGGGGTCTCCGGGGCCGGGCTGGACGACGCCGCCGATGGGCTGCTCCCCGGGGTCGGGGTCGCCGCCGGGGACGACGACTGCGCCGGGGCGCTGGTGGCCGCTGGCGTGGACGTCGTCGGGCTCTTGGTCGTCGACGTCACGGGTGCCTCGCGCTGCGGGGCGGGCGCGGCGCTGGTGGCCGCGGGTTCGGGCTCCGGTGCCGGCTCGGGGGCGACGGGCTGCGGTGCGCGGGTCTGCTTGGGTGCCTCGGCGGTCGGTTCGGCGGTCGGCTGCACGACGACCGGCGGCGCGTCCGCGGTGGGCGCGGGCGCCTCGGCGGCGGGGGCCTTCTCGACGGGCTTGTCCGGCTTGGCGGGTTGCTCCTGCGGGGCCTGGGGCGCCGCCGGCTCCGGCACGATCGTCGTGGTCGGCCCCGACGGGTCGTCACCCGGCTTCGCGAAGGCGGGGGCCACCCCGCCGGTGAGCGCCGTCAGGGAGATCACCATGCCGGAGGCCAGCACGGCGCAGGCGGTACGCGTATGACAAATCTTGAACGGTGCACCCATCGTGCGTCGACTCCTTATGATCTACTCCCCCACCCACCGGTCACAGACCGGTGACCACTGCATGAATCCCTACCTAGGACATCGCTGTGACGACGGATCCGTTACACCCGGGGACGGGTCGGCGGCACCGCGGCGAGCAAGGCCCAGGTGTACTCGTCGCGAGGCTCGGCGAACAGTTCCGGGGCGGGGCCATACTCCACCGAACGTCCCTCCCGCATGACCAGGACGTCATGGCTGACCTGCTGAATCACGGCCAGGTCGTGGCCGATGAACAGGAAGGTCAGCGCGAGCCGGTCCTGCAGGTCGGCCAGCAGCTCGAGCACCTGAGCCTGCACCGACACGTCCAGTGATGCCGTGGACTCGTCGAGGATCAACAGGTCGGGTTCCAGCGCCAGCGCCCGGGCGATGCTGACCCGCTGCCGCTGACCGCCGGACAGCTCGTGCGGGTACCGCGCGGCGAACGCCGTCGGCAGCCCGACCAACTCGAGTAGTTCCCCGACCCGCGCGCGGCGGGCGGCCTTGCTCCGCGCCAGACCGTGCACCACGAGGGGCTCGCCGATCGACGCGGCGACCGGCATCCGCGGGTTCAGCGACGCGAACGGGTCTTGCAGCACCAGCCCGATGCGCCGGCGCAGGGACTTCTCGTCACGTCGGCTCACCGCCAACACGTCGACGCCGTCCAGCCTCACTCGGCCGGCGTCGGGCCGAACCAACCCGGTCAGCGCCGCGGCGACGGTCGACTTCCCGGATCCAGACTCCCCCACCAGCCCCAGCGTGGACCCGCGGCGGATCCGGAACGACAGGTCCTGCACGGCGTGCACGGTCGACCGGCCGGCCGGGGTGCTGACCGGTAATCGCACGTCGAGATCGGACACGTCGAGCAGGACGGGCGCGTCGTCGGCCACCGGCGGCGGGCCCTCGGACCCGATCAGCGGTCGCGCCTCCAGGAGCCGACGGGTGTAGGACTGCCGAGGATGGTCGAACACCTCCAGCACGGGAGCCTGCTCGACCACCCCGCCGTCGTGCAGGACGGTGACGTCGTCGGCGACCTGTCCGATGACGCCGAGGTCGTGGCTGATCCACACCACGGCCGTGCCGAAGTCGCGCTGCAGATCCCGGATCAGGTCGACGATCTGTGCCTGGGTGGTGACGTCGAGGGAGGTGGTCGGCTCGTCGGCGACGAGCAGTTCGGGGTCGCATGCCAGGGCGATCGCGATCATCACCCGCTGGCGCTGGCCGCCGGACAACTGGTGCGGGTAGGACCCCAACCGGTCCTCGGGGTTGGGCAGGCCCACCGCTTCCAGGAGATCCAGCGCCCTAACCCGAGCCTCCCGGCGCGTGGGGTGGCGGTGCGCCTCCAGGGATTCGGTGATCTGTCGTTCCAGGGTCAGCAGCGGGTTGAGCGAGGTGCCCGGGTCCTGGAAGACGAATCCGATCCGGCCGCCGTGCACACCGCGCAGCGTGCGCGGGGCCGCGCCGACGAGCTGCACCGAATCACCTTGTCCGGCAAGCACACTGGACCCCGATACGACCGCACCGGGTGCATCGAGCAGCCCCGTCGCCGCGAGCACCGTCATCGACTTCCCGGAGCCGGATTCCCCGACGATGCCGAGGACCTGCTCGCGTCGAACCTCCAGCGACACTCCGCCGACGATCTCCCGGCACCCGATGCGGACGCGGAGGTCCTCGACCGTCAGCACGGATCCGCTCATTGGCTCCTCCGCGCCTCGGCCAGCGTGCGCTGTTTGGGGTCGAGGACGTCGCGAAGTCCGTCCCCGACGCAGTTGAAGGCCAGCACGATGACGAAGATCGCCGCGCCGGGGAACACCGCCATCCACCACGCCAGGGTCACGAACCCCTGGGAGTCGAAGATCATCCGTCCCAGGGACGGCTCGGGCGGCTGGATGCCGAGGCCGAGGAAGGACAGCGCCGCCTCGGACAAGATGGCGAACGCCAACGACAGGGACGTCTGGACGATCAGGGGTCCGGCGACGTTGGGCAGGACGTGGCGCACCAGGATGTAGCCATGCCCGGTACCCATGGTGCGTGACACCGCGACGAACGGTTCCACCCGGACGCCGAGGGTGCTGGCGCGGGCGACGCGCGCGAAGACCGGCGTGTAGACCACGCCGATCGCCAGCATCGTGGTCGTGACGCCTGGCCCGAGGACGGCCACGATGGCCAGCGCGAGCAGCAGCACGGGAAAGGCGAACATGACGTCGACGACCCGCATGACGACGGTGTCCAACCAGCCGCCGCGATACCCGGCCACCACCCCGACGGTCACGCCGACCACGGCGGCGAACGCCACACTGACGATCGCCACCTGCATGGAGGACTGGATCGCGACGAGCACGCGCGAGAACACGTCGCGACCGAGTTCGTCGGTGCCGAACCAGTGCGCACCGTTGGGACCGCGCAGCGCGCTGGGCACGTCCACGTCGTTGATGCCGTAGGGAGCGAGCCAGGTGGCGCCGATCGCGATCAGCGCCACGGCCAGCAGCACGACCGCACTCGCCAAGGTGACGGGGTTGCGCAGCAGGAGCCGGAGCGTTCCGACCCGCCCGGTCGGCGTCTCGTCGACTGTCGGTTCGGTCATGACAACCGGATCCTCGGGTCGACGACCGCGTAGAGCAGGTCCACGACGAGGTTGACCGCCAGGAACAGGACCGCGATCAGCAGTACCGCACCCTGGATCACCGGATAATCCCGGGCGGCAACCGAGTTGAACACCAGCCGGCCCAGACCTGGCCAGGCGAACACGACCTCCACCACGATCACGCCGCCGAGGATCGTGGCGAGTTGGATGCCGGTGATGGTGAGGATCGGCACCAGCGCGTTGCGCACGGTGTGACGCAGCGTCACCACCCTGGGCGAGAGTCCCTTCGAGCGGGCGGTGCGCACGTATCCCATTGCGGCGACCTCGAGTACGGCCGACCGCACGTAGCGCGTCAGGATCGCGGCTGCGACCAGACCGACGGTCAGGCCGGGCAGGACGAGGTGGCTCAGCCAACCACCGGGATCGGTGAGCAGCGGCCGGTATCCCGAGGTGGGCAGCCAGCCGAGCGTGGTGGAGAACAGCGCGATCAACAGGATGCCCATCCAGAAGTCGGGTATCGAGACGCCGAACTGACTGGTGACACGCACGACGACGTCGGCGACCCGGCCCTCGCGCAACGCCGAGTAGACACCCGCCGGCACGGCGATCAGCAGCGCGACGACGATGCCGAACACGGCCAGCGACGCGGTCGCGGGCAGGCGTTCCAGCAGAATGCCGGTGACCGGTTCGCCGTTGCGGAAGCTGACGCCCAGGTTTCCGGTCAGCGCCGAGCCGACATAGCCGAAGAACTGTTGCAGCAGTGGGCGATCCAGCCCGCTCGCCGACCGCAGCGCATCGTAGGCCTCCGGGGTGTAACGCGTCCCCAGTGCGATGCGGACGGGGTCACCGGGCACGAGTTGGACGAGGGCGAAGACGACGACCAGCACGCCGAGGAGCACCACCAGCGAGTAGGCGAGGCGGCGGGCCAGGAAGACGAGCAGCGGCCGGCTCATTGCGTACCGCCCGCGGCCAGTGTGGCCGTCCGGAACCGGATGGCGCCGTCGCGGCGGGCCTCGTAGCCCGACAGCCTCGGCGTCCAGGCCTGGATGACCGACGGGTTGTAGAGGTAGATGTAGCTGACCTGATCGGCGATGATGGTGGCCGCCTGTGCGTAATCGCGTTGGCGCCGTTCGCGGTTGGTCTCGACTCGTCCGGCGTCGAGCAGTCGGTCCACGTCGGGATTGGAGAACTTCTGCGCGTTGTTGGCGCCGCCGGTGTGATGCTGGGCGTAGTAGAAGTCGTCGGGGTCGATGTTGCCGAGCCACCCCAGCATCAACATGTCGAAGTTGCCGGAGTTCTGCTCGTCGAGCCAGGTGGCGAAGTCGACCGTGCGGATGTTCACGGTGATGCCGAGCCCACTCAGGTCATCGGCGATCACCTGCGCCGCGGTGACCGTCTCCGGGTACTCGCTGGTGACGAGCAGGTCCATCCGATCCGGGTGGGCGCCGGCCTCGGAGAGCAGCCGCTTGGCCTGGTCGACGTCGTAGCGGTACTCGTCATACGGCGTATACCAGGGATTGCCCTTGGGAATGGCCAACTGGTTGGCGGTGGCACTGCCGTAACTGGTGGCCTGCAAGATCGACTGGCGGTCGATGCCGTAGGCGATGGCCTGGCGAACCCGCGGGTCGTTCCACGGCGCCTTGGCCTCGTTGAGCGCCAGGTACCAGTAGTCGTTGCTCGGCGTCACCGCCAGGTGCAGGGAGTCGTCATCCTTCAACTGCGAGAGACGTTGCGTGGGAACCGAATCGGTCCAGTCGATCTCCCCGGCCTGCAGCGCCGACAATGCCGTCGACGGTTCGGCGATGAACTGGAACGTCACACCGGGGATCTTGGGTGGGCCGCCCCAGTAGGACGGGTTGGCCTTCAGGACGATGGAGTCCCCGCTCTTCTGCGAGACGAAGGAGAACGGGCCCGTTCCGACCGGATGGGTGGCGATCTGACCGCTCTCGACGTTCTTGCGGGAGACGATCGCCATGCCCTTGAAACCACCGATGTTGGTGAGCAGGTTGGGCGTTGGCCGTTTCAGGCGTATCACGACGGTGCGGTCGTCGGGGGCGGTGACGTCGGCGACGCTGCTGAACTTGTCCACGTTGGAGAGCTTCTCGTCGATGATTCGCCGATAGGAGTACACGACGTCGGCGGCGGTCAGCGGGCTGCCGTCGTGGAAGCTGACGCCGGGGCGCACGCGAAACGTCCAGGTCAGTTGGTCGGGCGACACCGTCCACGATTCGGCGAGCGCGGGCTTCATCTCGAGGTTGGCATCGGGCTCGACGAGGGTGTCGAACACGTTCTCCAGCACCTCGAACGAGAGGTACGCACTGGTCTTCTGCGGGTCGAGTTGGTCGGGTTCCCCGGCGATGGCGGCGATGAGATTGCCCGAGCCCTGCCCCAGGTCGACGCGCTGAGCGGGTGCGCACGAGACGGCGACGAGAGCGGCCACGACGACGGAGACGACTGCCCGCAGAGGTCGCATTGGCGTCGACTACCCACTGCGGCGGGATCGCACACACGTCGTACCGAGCCCGGTCCGGCGTTCGGCCCACGGCCGCCGGGGCGGCGCACTACCGTAGTCCACATGGGGGTGATGACCTGGCACGTCGGCTGGTTCGACGTTCCGGTCCACGGCGTGTTCGTCGGTCTGGGCGTCCTCGCCGCCAGCGTGGTGTTCGTGCTGGAGGCCAAACGTCGTGGGGCGCTTGGCGAGGAATCCCTGGTGGCGGTCACCGGCGCGCTGGTCGGCGGGGCCCTGGGGATGCGCTTCTCGGGCCTCGTCGAGCACCTCGATCCCCGCCTGAACCCCACCCTCGCGCAGGCCTGGGCCGTCGGCTCCCGAAGCATCCTCGGCGGACTGCTGGGTGCTTACGTCGGCGTGCTGGTCGCCAAGCGAATCATCGGGTACCGCGGCAAGACCGGTGACCTGTTCGCGCCCGCGGTCGCACTGGGCATGGCCGTCGGTCGCGTCGGCTGCCTTCTCACCGAGGCCCCCGGCCGGCCGACCGGCCTGCCGTGGGGCGTTCACGCGCCGGCCAGCACACCGCAATGCCCGGGCTGTCTGACCGGGCAGGCCATGCATCCGTCGTTCGCCTACGAGATCGCCTTCCAGCTGGCGGCATTCGGCGTGCTGCTGTGGTTGCGCTCGCGCGTGACCCATCCGGGCGAGCTGTTCGTGCTCTACGTCGCGGCGTACTCGGTGTTCCGTTTCCTGGTCGAGTTCACCCGTGCCAACGAGACGGTCTGGCTCGATCTCACCCGGCCCCAATGGTTCCTGCTCGTCAGCCTGGTCGTCGTCGGATTCCGGCTACACCGCGGCTACCGCCGCGGTTACTACGAGGGACTCACCAGAAGGCAGAGGGTTGCGACATGACCGGTCCCCCGTTCGACCCACCGCCCCCGCCCGGCTGGCGTCCACTACCACCACCACCGAATGACGGCGGCACGGTCGCCGGTCTCGCCGTCGTCGGGGTTCTGCTGTACGGGGCGGTCAACCTGGTCGTCGGATTGGTGGTACTGGTCATCGCCTCGGGCCACGGCGGCGCCGTCGTGGGGGTGGGCGCGGCGATCTTGGCGCTCATCGCCTTCGGCGGCGGTGCGGGACTCATCGCCCTACGGCGACCGTGGACCAAGGGCCTCGGAATCGGGCTGATGATCGGCTGGGCTCTGCTGTCCATCACCACCGTCGGCTACTGCACCGGTCTCAATCCCGAGATGTACACCGGAGGAATCTGAGTCATGGGCATGCCGCTGCGCGACGATCGAATCCTCCGCTACGTCACGGCGTTCTGTCCGCATTGCCATGCCGATCGACCGGACCGACCGCTGGCCGAGGTCGCCCGGCTCTCGGGGTGGCTGGCCGCACGCGACGACGGGGTCTGGCTCGAACGGGCCTGCGCCACCCACGGTCTGGTCCGGACGATGTACGACGAGGACCCGGAGATCCTCGCCTACCTCGAGGAGTGGACGGCCCCGACCAAGACCCACACCCCCGACGTGGCGGGCAACTTCGACCCCGTCCCGTCGGCGTACCTGCGTGGCTTGCCCGAGATGCAGACGCAGCACACCTGCATCCTGCTGACCGACGTCACCGAGGCCTGCAACCTGCGGTGCCCGACGTGCTTCACCGAATCGGGTCCCGAGTTGCACGGGATCGTGCCCGTGGCCGACATCCTCGCCAACGTCGACCAGAGGTTGCGCCGCGAGAACGGCAAGCTCGACGTGGTGATGCTCAGCGGCGGGGAACCCACCGTGCACCCCGGTCTCGCCGAGCTGCTCGACGGCCTGGTGCAACGCCCCGTCACGCGAATCCTGGTCAACAGCAACGGTCTTCTCATCGCGCGGGACGACGAACTGCTCGACCTGCTCACCCGTCACCGCGAACGCGTCGAGGTGTACCTGCAGTTCGACGGCACCTCAGCCGAGGCGTCGCGGCACCACCGCGGCGGCGACCTGCGCCGGCTGAAGGCACACGCCATTCGGCGGCTGTCCGAACGCGAGATCTTCACGACCCTGGTGATGACGGCGACGCTCGGCGTCAACGACGACGAGATCGGTGACGTCGTGACACTGGCCCTCGACACTCCCTACGTGAGCGGAGTGTCCGTGCAACCGCAGTTCGGTTCCGGGCGTTCGGGAGTCATCGATCCGATGAACCGACTCACCCATACCGGTGTGCTCAAGCGTCTCGGTCCGCAGACGGGTGGGTTGGTGCAGTGGCGCGACCTGACCGCGCTGCCCTGCTCACATCCGCACTGCTGCTCGGTCGGATACATGATCCGCGACGACTCCGAGCAGTGGCGTTCCTTGACCGCCCTGATGGGACACGACCGGCTCAAGGAGAACCTTGGGCTGGTGTCCAACCGCATCGCCGACGCCGAGGTGCCGCGCGAGATGCGCCTGGCCGTGCGCGAGTCGCTGCTCGGCCTGCTCTCCGAGCAGTCCTCGCTGTCGCATCCCAGCATGGGCGAGGTATGGCGAAGCATCTGCGAGAGCTGCGATCTGGGGCTGTCGACACTGCTGACGCTGGCCGCCTCGGGCTTGCCGGGCCGGCATCGGCGGCTGCGGCGCATGCTGGGTGAGCGGGTCGTGCGGATCACCGTGAAGCCGTTCATGGACGTGTCCACGATGATCGAGGAACGGCTCACCCAGTGCTGCGTGCACGTGGGCACCCGGTCCGATCAAGACCAGTGCGCGCCGTTCTGCGCGGTGCAGGCATGGAATCCGCTTGGGCGACAGCGGTTGTCGGCCGCGGTCAGATCGGGCTCGCTGAGCCCGCTGCCGTTGGTGGAGATTGGCTGACGATCAGGCCGACAAGAGGCCGGCCCGCGCCGCGTTGAGCGCCACACCGACGGCGCGGCTGATCAGGGCCTCGTCGATGGGATCACCGGTGGTGACCATCCGGTAGAACAGCGGCGCCCGGAACGCGGTGAGAAGTGCGTCGGCGTCACATGTCTCGGGGAGCTCGCCACGGTCGACGGCTCGTCGGACGATCGGGACGGCGCGCAACCCCTGGTGGTCGAAGTAGCGCCGGGTGGCCTCACTGAGCCGAGGCGATCGCAGACCGCTGGTCAGGACGAGTGCCACGACCTGGCGCCCGACACCGTCGTTGAGCACCTGCGCCAGTTCGCGACCGAGTGCCACCAGGTCGGTGTCGATGCTGCCGGTGTCGGGAACCGGCAGCGCCTCCTGGGACCAGGTGGTCAGGGCGTCCAGCAGCAGGTCGTCGAGGGTGGGCCAGCGCCGGTAGACCGTCGTCTTGTGCACGCCGGCGCGCGACGCGACGGCTTCCATGCTCAGGGCGGCGTACCCGCTTTCGGCGAGCTCGTCGAACGTCGCGGCGAGGATGGCCTGACGCACCCGGGCGCTGCGTCCACCCGTCCGCTCCCCACGGTTCACCTGCCGATTCACCTCAATCGCTCCTACTTGTTGCTTTTATTGCGCAGACCTGGCACCGTGACTTTATCGCAACACTGAGTTGCGATAAAGGAGGTTGCCGACGTGCGCGTCGTGTTCGAGACCGACGAGTCCTTCTCCTTCGAGACCCTGCGCGCCCTCGGTTACGCCGTGTACGGCGGCGCCGACGTCGGCGAGATCCTCACCGCAGCGCAACGCATCACCCCCGGTGACGGCGAGTCCTGGTACCGGGAATGGCGGGCGTTGGCCGATCGCGTCGCCGACACCGCCGACGCCTGCGCGTCGGCCGGACACCCGGTCAGCGCCAACAGCGCTTACCTGCGCGCGTCGAACTACTACCGCACCGCCGAGTTCTTCCTTCGCGACGATCCCGCGCACGACCCACGGGTCGTGGACACCTCGGCCCGCGCCATCGCGGCCTTCCGCAGTGCGCCCGACGTCCAACGACAGTGGAGACACGTGCGGATCCCCTACGAAGGCGTCGATCTCGACGGCTACTACCTCGCCGTCACCGGCGGCGAGCCCGGGCCCACCCTGGTGGCGCACGGCGGCTTCGACTCGACCGTCGAGGAGATGTTCTTCACCGTCGGGGAGGCCGCTCGACGCTACGGGTGGAATTGTCTGATCTTCGAAGGTCCCGGCCAGGGCAGCGCGCTGCGTCACCACGGCTTGACGTTCCGCCACGACTGGGAGGCCGTCGTCACCCCGGTCGTCGACTTCGCCCTCACCCTGCCGGGCGTCGAGGCCAATCGCCTGGCCCTGCTCGGCATGAGCATGGGCGGCTACCTCGCACCACGCGCTGCCGCCTTCGAGCACCGCCTCGCAGCGTGCATCGCCTACGACGGGGTGATCAGCATGGCCGACGCCATGCCCACCACCGATGCGGCGGAGATGGACGCGCTGATCGCCGGCCGAAGCCACGCGCCGACCTCCCTACGGTGGATCCTGTCGAACGCCATGTGGGTGTTCGGCGTCGCCAGCGGAGCGGAACTCCTCGACGAGGTCGCCCACTACGACCTGACCGAGGTCGCCAGCCGGATCACGTGTCCGACACTGATCTGCGAGGCGGAGAACGACCAGTTCTTCGAGGGCCAGCCCGCCCGGCTCTACGAAGCCCTCGACTGCCCGAAGACGTTCCTGGCCTTCACATCCGAGGAAGGTGCGGGTGAACATTGCCACGAAGGAGCGCTGACATCGTTCCATCAGCGAATGTTCGACTGGCTCGACGACACGGTGAGGTGACCGCGATGAAGGCGATTCGACTGCACGAATTCGGCGGCCCCGAGGCCCTGCGCTACGAGACGGTGCCGACGCCGACCGTGGCGCCGGGCGAGGTGCTGGTAGCCGTGCACGCCGTCGGCCTCAACCCGCCCGACTGGTATCTGCGCGACGGCTATCGGCAGCAACACCTGCCCGCCGACCTGGTGCCGTCGATCCCGCTGCCCGCCATTCCCGGATCGGACGTCTCGGGCGTGGTGGCGGAGGTCGGTGCCGGCGTCGACGGCTTCTCGGTCGGTGACGAGGTCTTCGGCATGATTCGCTTTCCCAGCTTCGGCGACAGCGCCGCCTATGCCGAATACGTCTGCGCCCCAGCGCCGGATCTGGCGCCAAAGCCCTCCGGCGTCGACCACGTGCAGGCCGCGGCCGCCGCGATGTCCGGGCTGACCGCATGGCAGTTCCTGGTCGACGTCGGCCACGACGCTCCGAATCCGCTTCAGGCGCAGCCGCATCGACCGGTTCCGCTCGTCGGTCGCCGGGTGTTGGTCAACGGCGCCGCCGGCGGCGTCGGACACCTCGCCGTTCAGCTGGCGAAATGGCGCGGCGCCCACGTGATCGCGGTGGCCTCCGGCGGCCACGAGTCGTTCCTACGCGACCTCGGCGCCAACGAGGTCGTCGACTACACCGCGGTGCGTCCCGAAGAGGTCGTCGGCGATCTCGACCTCGTCGTCGACGCCGTCGGCGGACCCACCACCGGGCGCTTCCTCCGGACTCTGAAACACGGCGGGGCGCTGTTTCCCGTCTTCCCCGGCTTCACCGACTACACCGCCGCCGCCGAGCGGGGAGTCACCGTCTCGATGACCCAGGTCCGTTCGGACGGAGCGCGACTCGCCGAGCTCGGCCGCCTGCTCGACGACGGCACCGTGCGCGTCGCCGTCGACTCCACCTTCCCCCTCGCCGACGCCGCGGCCGCCCACGAACGCGCCGCCGAGGGACACCTGCGGGGCAAGCTCGTCCTGACCGTGACCTAGGCGAGCCGGCCCCGCATCGCCTCGAACGTCGGCAGCCGGTCGCGCTCGATGTGGGCATAGGCCACCGATTCGGCGACCCGCTCGTTGCCGGAGGCGATCGCGTCCCGAAGCAGCACGTGGTCGTGGAACGCCTCGTCGGCGGGCAGGCCGCTGGTGAGGAAGAACAACCAGGTGATGCGGCCCGAGATGTTCTGCATCAGCGTCGTCATGAGCGCGTTGCGAGACACCTCGATGACCGCCTCGTGAAAGGCGGTGCTGGTTCGGGCGATTGCATAGGCGTCCCCGTCGGCGACCGTGCGCTGCGCCTGTTCCAGCGCCTCGTTCAGCGCGTCGAGCGGCCCGCCCATGCCGACCTCGCGCGCCGCGAGCCGGGCCGCCCCGACCTCGAGGGACAGCCGCACGTCGAACAGGTCGTCGATGGCCTTGGCGTCCCACTGGGCCACCACGGCGCCCCGGCGCGGCCGCGACTGCACGAAGCCGTCGCGCTCGAGCCAGGGCACCGCCTCCCGCAGCGGAACGCGAGATACGTTGAGCTCCTCACCGATTCGCTGCTCGGGCAGGCGGCTGCCTTGCGGATACTGCCCGAGGATGATGCGCTCCCGGACCGTGGAGTAGACCAGCCGGGACAGCGACGGCGCAGGTTCGTCGGGCTCGGTTGCAATCACCCCCCGATGCCGAGCAACGAGAAGTTCAGCTCGTTGGCTCCGATGTTCTGGCTCTGCGGCACCCCCGTGAGCCACTTCTGCGCCACCACCCAGTCCTTGTTGTGCGACAGGTTCAGGAAGCATCCGGTCTGCCCGTACAGGTCGCCCGCCTTGACGTAGGTGGCGGTGTCGCCGGTGCCCAGGGCCTGGTTCAGCAGATCGTTGACCTCCGTGGACTGGCACCCGAAGTAGTTGATGCCACCCGAGGCGTCCCAGAACACGTGACCCCACATGTACGGGTCACCGCCGTCGGGTCCGTTGTTGCCGTCGATGAAGGCGTCGGGTCCGCTGGGTGGGTTGTTGATCCAGCCGAACACCGTCGAGGTGTCATACCCCTGCGCCGTCGCGGTGATCCCGTCGGTCTGCAGGTTCGCCACCACCAGGTTGGCCATCGACTGCGCGTTGACGTTGCCGTTGGCGTAGCCGATCACCAACGTCTTCGGGGCATTGGGCGGCAGCGCGGCGACGTAGGCCTTCAGCACTCCCGCGTCGTAGCTGATCGCCTGCCGGTCGGCATCCCCCGGGATCATGCCCTTGGCGTACATCGTGGTCGCGACCTCGGATCGCTTGCCCAGCACCTGATTCACCAGCTTGGCCTGGTCGATCGACTTGAGGAAGGCCACCCTCGCCTCAGGGGTCTTGAAGAAGTCGTGGCTGGAGTTGACCGTCACCAGGGCGCCCTGCAACGTCGGCAGGAAGTAGTTGGCGACCCCGTCCTTGGACGCGTACTTGTCCAGGCTGGACGACGGCAGCGCCGCCACGATGGTGTCGACCGTACCGCTGTCGAAGGCCAGCTCGAGCGCCGATTCGTCGGTGTAGACCGGCAATTCGATCTTCTTGAACGGGGACTTCGGGCCCCAGTAGCCGTCGAACTGGGTCATCTCGTACTTGACACCGGTCTGCGCGGTGGTCAGCTGGTACGGCCCGGTGCCCAAATCGTGTGAGGACAAATAGGTTTGGGCGTCATCGGAGCCGGCATTGGCCTTGAGCCCTTCCGGTGACTCCATCTTCGGGCCGAACGGCGAGGCCAGATAGCTCAGGAAGGCGGTGTTCGGCTTGGTGAGCGTGATCACCGCGGTGTAGTCGTCCGGAGTGGCGACGCTCTTGACCGCCTCGACCATGTAGGCCGCGCCGCCCTTGACGGCGATGCGCCGCTTGAAGGCGACGTCGACCGCGGCGGAGGTGAACGGGGTGCCGTCGTGGAACTTCACCCCCTTGCGCAGGTGGAAGGTGTAGACGTCGTTGCCTGGGTTGACCTCCCACGTCTCGGCCAAGCGAGGCGCGATCTTCACGGCCTCCGTGTCGTTCTGGTACTGCACCAGACCCTCGTAGGCGTTGATCATGATGGCCGTGCCGTTGTTGGCGTAGTAGACGTCGGGGTCGGGCGGCTGCCCGATGTCGCCGAGCAGACCCACGGTCAGCGTCCCGTCGGTGGGGGCCGCCCCACCTCCGCCGCCCCCGCCGCCGGTGGGCGTACCAGAGCTACAGCCCGCCACGACGAGAGTGATCGCGGCACAGGCGGCGACGCCTCGAAAACCCGGGCGGGTGATCTTTCGGTGTTCGGACATGGCGGTGCTCCTTCTCATTCGGCGGCTATGCGGGGGTCGGCGATCGCTTGCAGCAGGTCGACGACGACGTTGGACAGGACGTAGATCGCACCCAGCACGAGCGTGACGCCGGCGATCGCCGGGAAGTCGGCGACCGGGATGGACGCAGCGAGGTAGTTGCCGATGCCGGGCCAGGAGAAGATCTGCTCGACGACGACCACGCCGGCGAACATGAATCCGAGTTGCAGTCCGGCCATCGACAGGGCCGGGCCGATCGAGTTGCGCACCACGTGGTGGATCACCACCCGGGTCTCGCTCATGCCCTTGGAGCGGGCCGTCCGGACGTAGTCGACGCCCAGTACGCCCTGCAGGGACGACCGGAACACCCGCCCGATCGCGACCGCCGGGGCGATGGCCAGCACGACCGCCGGCAGGACGAGGTGTTTCAGCGCGTCCGCGACGGCGTCGGCCTGCCCGTGAATCATGGTGTCGACCAACTGCATCCCGAACGGCCCGGGATCCTGGAAGTCGCCCACCCCGCGGGCCGGCAGCCAGCCGAGCTGTCCGAAGAACACGATGATGCCGACGAGCGCGAGCAGGAACGGCGGCGCGGTGGCCAGCAGCAGCAGGACACCGCGGCCCACCGAGGCGCCTGGCCACCGCAGCGCCCCCGACAGGGCGTAGAGCGTGGCCAACGCCAGCGCGATGAGGAACGCGATGACGACCAATTCGGCCGTCGCCGGCAGATAGGTGGCCAGGTCGGCGGTGACGGGTTGGCGGGTGCGCAGCGACCGACCGAGGTCTCCGGTGAACAGTCCGCCGACGAACCGCGTGAACTGTTGCAGCATGGGATCGTTGAGGCCAAGGCGTTGCCGCTCGGCGGCCACCATCTCGTTGGACGCGTTGGCGCCGACGTAGGCGCGGGCGGGATCGCCGGGCGACACCGACTGCAACAGGAAGATCACGAACGAGAGGATCAGCAGGATCAGCACGGCCGTCGAGAACCTGCGGACGAGGAAGGACGTCATCGCCGTTACCTCCGAACCGGAATGAGACTGCGGATGGCGTCGCCACCGAGGTTTGCGATCAACGTCAGCAGCAGTACCGCCAAACCGGGGATGCCGGGCACCCACCACTGGCTCAACAACTGCGAGAGCGTGCGGGCGGTGTCGGCGCCGAGTTCCGGTGCGGGAGCCTGCTGCCCGAGGCCCAGGAACGACAACGCCGCCAGCAGCAGCACCACGTTGCCGATGTCCAGGCTCGCGGTGATCACCGCGGTCGGGACGACGCCGGGCAGCAGATGCCGGGTGAGGATGCGCCGGCGGCCGGCCTTTGCAAGCCGGGCGGCCTCGACGTGGGGACGGGCGGCCAGGGCCTTGACCTCGCCGCGCACGATGCGGGCGTAGTACGGCCACCAGACCAGGGCCACGCCGACGAGGGTGTTGGTCAGACCCGATCCCAGGGCGGCGACGATGGCGATCGCCACCAGGGCGCCGGGCAGCGCCAGGAACAGGTCGGTGATCCGCATCAGCAGCACCGAATCCACCCAGCCGCCGGTCGCGCCGGCGATCAGACCGACGGTGCCGCCGATCAGCAGTCCGCTCGCCACCACCACCAGCGCGCTGAGCCAGCTGACCTGGATGCCGATCAGCGTGCGGGACAACAGGTCCCGACCGATGCCGTCGGTGCCCAGCAGATGGCCCGGGCTCAGCGGAGGCAGGTTGAGCGCACCGACGGGCTGAATCGGGTCGTATGGCGCCAGCGTCTTGGCGAACAACGCCACCAGCGTCACCACGACGAGCAGACCGACCACCGCCCACGCCACCGGCCGAGCCAGGTGCGCTCCCCCGATGGCGACGGGCTTGAGCCGCCAGCGCGGCACCAGCGTGGTCATGCGATCTCCGGGACCGCGGCGAGCAAGGTTTGGGTGTACGGGTCGCGCGGTTCGGAGACCACCTGTTCGGCGGGACCCAGTTCGACGACGCGACCCGACTGCATCACCGCGATGCGGTCGCCCATGAGGCGCGCGACGGCGAGGTCGTGGGTGACGAAGAGGACCGTCATGCCGAGCCGCGCGCGCAGGTCCCGGATGAGGGCGAGCACGCTCTTGGCCAGCGACGCGTCCAGCGCGCTGGTGGGTTCGTCGCACAGCAGCACCGCGGGCGGGATCATCGTCGCGCGGGCCAGTCCGACCCGCTGGCGCTGGCCGCCGGACAGCTCACCGGGTCGGGCCTTGGCGACCTCGGGTGGCAGGTCGACCGCGGCCAGCGCCTCGGTGACCCGCTGCGCGACGTCGTCGCGGGAGAGCTTGAGTTCGCGCAACCGTTCGCCGAGGGTCTCGCCGATGCTCAACCACGGGGTCAATGACGAACCCGCGTCCTGGAAGACCATCTGCGGTCCGCCGTCGCCGGCCAGTTCCACCGATCCCGACGTCGGCCGTTCCAGCCCGGCGACCATCCGCAGGAGAGTCGACTTGCCCGAACGGCTCTCCCCCACGATGGCCAGCGCCTCGCCGGAGGCGATCTCCAGATCGACCCCGCCGACTGCGGTGATCTCGTGGCGACGGCGGCCCCGGCCCACCCCGAAGGTCTTCGTCAGGCCGCGGATCGACACGGCCGATTCACCTGACGCCGTGCCGGTTTCGGACGTGGTGAACCTTTCGTCGCGCGGCGTGGTCAGAGTGAGCCTCGACGCGAGCAGCGACCGCGTGTACTCGTGCTGCGGTCGGCGCACCACGTCGGCGGCGACACCGACCTCCACCAGCTCACCGTGGTGCAGCACCGCGAGCCGGTCGGCGATCTGATCGGCCACCCCGAGGTCGTGGGTGATCAGCAGCACCGAGCAACCGAAGTCGGCGCGCAATTCACGCAGCAGATCCAGCAGCTGCGCCTGCACGGTGACGTCGAGTGCGGTGGTCGGTTCGTCGGCCACGATCAGGCGCTGACGCGCGAGCTTGCCCTCACCCTTGTCGGCCACGGCGATGGCGGCCATCACCCGCTGCCGCAGTCCGCCCGAGAGTTCGTGCGGGTAGACGCGCAAGCGCCGTTCGGCGTCGCGCACCCCCACGGTCTCCAGCAGCCTCACCGACTCCGCGTCGTCACCAGTGGCCTCACCGATCTGCCTGCCGATCCGCATCGTCGGGTTGAGCGAGGTCATCGGGTCCTGGAAGATCGCACCGAGCACGTCGCGACGCACGCGCCTCAGCTCGTCGCGGCCGGCGTGCAACAGGTCGACTCCGCCAACGGTGATCCGGCCCTCGGTGACGGGATGGGACTCCGGTGGAAGCAGTCCCAGGAGGCCGAGTGCGAGAACGCTCTTGCCCGATCCGGACTCGCCGACCAGCCCGAGGATCTCCCCCGGACGGATCTCGAGGTCGACGTGGTGCAGCACCTGGCTGCGAACGCCGTTGCGCACCAGTGACACCGAGAAGTTCGCCACCTCCGCCACCGGAGCCACCGTCGCCTCACTCACCGAAGGACTCCGGATGCTCGACGACGGCGCGATGAATCTGGCGTGGCGTGGTCAGCCACACGCCGTCGGACGCGGCGATGCGCTCCAGCGCACGGCTGACCGCGCGCAGCCGGAACGGCACCCCGCTGATGAAGGAGTGCAGGACCACGCTCATCACCAGCGGCCTGTGCTCGGCCGCGGCGTGCAGCTCGGCGAACTCGTCGTCGATCATGTCGGCGAAGTCACGGGGCAGAACACTGCGGCCCACCATGGTCGACGAGTCGTTGAGCTCTGCGGCATACGGGATGGCCAGCAGCGGACCCGATTCGGTGCGCAGCCACACGGGCTGATCGTCGAACCGGAGGTCGAGGAGATACTCGTACCCGGTGTGGGCCAACAGCTTCAGGGTGGCCGGAGTATGCGTCAGCCACGGACTGGACCATCCGCCGGGCGCTTGGCCCTCCTCGGTACGGATGCGTTCGGCGACGTCGGCGAGATAGGCCCGTTCGCCCTCAGGCGTCAGGCCCGACAGCGAGTCGGAGTTGGAGCGGCCGTGGCCGACGATCTCGGCGGAGACCTTGCGGGCCGCCTCGACCACGTCGGGTGCCTCGTCGTAGACGTCGGTGTTGAGCAACACCGTCGGCGGAATGCCAAGGCGCCCCAGCAGATCGAACAGCCGGAATGCGCCGACGCGATTGCCGTAGTCGCGCCACGCGGTGTTGACCAGGTCCGGCGCGGGCACGTCGGCGAGCACGTCCTCGGTGTGGCCGGCGCCGAACCGGTAGGACTCCACGCCGACGCAGACGACGACGGCCAGCCGAGCGCCGTTGGGCCACGCTCCGCGGGGTCGCGCCGGCAGGGGGCTGTACGCGTAACCGGCGGGGTTCACGGCACCAACCAGCGGCTGAAGCCGACGTCGGTGGCCGCGGCGCGGCGCACGACGTGTTGATAGGCGGGCATCAGCTCGGCGGCCTCGCCCCGGGCCCGCGCAATGGCGGGCAACTTCGCGGCGAAGAGCTCGCGGGCCTCGTCGAGCAGCGCGGTCTCGTCCACGCTGACGACGTGCCCGTTCTCGGCGACGACGCGGCCCGCCACCATGGTCAGTACGACTCCGCGGCCGTCCTCGCAGTGCACCAGTTGCTCCCGTAGGTCGTTGAGTGGGGTGAACGCAATCGAATGAAGGTCGACGAGCGCGAGATCGGCGAGCCGGCCAGGGGCCACCACGCCGAGGTCGTCGGGCCGCCGGGTGGCACGGGCGCCGCCGGTCCACAATGCGTCGAGAACCTCAGTGGCGGTTGGCCATTCGTCGCTGTCGAGTCCCGCGACGTTGTGGATCAGCCCGGCGGTCTTCGCGACGGTCCACACGTTGACCGAGTCGTCGCAGATGGCCTCGTCGGTACCGAGGGCGACGGGGATGCCGCGGTCGATCATCGCCCGCCACGGCAGCACCCCGCTGCCGAGCCTCAGGTTGCTGACCGGGTTGTGCACCACGGTGGAGCCGGCGGCCGCGATCACGTCGAGATCGGCGTCGTCGACCCAGACGGCGTGAATCACGTTGGTGTGCGGCTTGAGTAACCCCGCGGCGGCGGTGTAGCCGACCAGGGATCGGCCGGCGAACCGCGGCTGCTCGGTCATCAGGGTGCGCTGCACCTTGGTCTCCAGCATGTGGGCGTACAACGGAAGCCCGTGGCGCTGGGCCAGATCGTCGAGGGCGGCGAAGTACTCGAGGCTGACGCGCTGCGGCGCCGAGATGGACACCGCGGCCCGGATGCGGTCCTCCGCGGCGCCATGCCAGGTGCCGATCAGGTGGTCGTAGGCCTCGAGCAGCTGGGCCGCCGGCGCGGGGGCCGGCGCACCGAAGGCGCGTCGGGCGGCGTCGTCGAGCTCGTCGACGAAGGGAAGCTTCTCGGCCTCGGTCAGCTCGGGTTGATCCAGCGCCAGGAAGGCGCGAATTCCGCTGTCGCGGTATGCCGACGCCACCGCGTCGACGATCTCGGGATCGGGGAAGGGCATCAGGAACGCGTCGTCCTGCACGCAGGTGATGCCGCGCTGCAGCATCTCGACGGCGCCCAGCATGGTCCGCAGGTACGCCTCTCGCGGCGTCGGGGCGAGGGCGGGGTCCGACGGCGACTCGAAGAGCATGAACAGCTCGAGCGGGAGGCTCCGCACCGAGCCCTTGAGATGGTTTGCCGGCGAGTGGAAGTGGGCGTTGATCAGACCCGGCAGCAGCAGGTGCCGGCCATCGCCCTCTACGATCCGGGTGCCGGGTGCGGCCGGCAGCTCCGGGCCGATCGCCCCGATCCGGTCACCGTCGACGAGTACGTCGACGGGCCCGGTCATTCCCGTCGGGGCGTCGGCGTCGTAGACCAGCACGCGACGAAGGAGCACGCTCACGGCAGCTCCACCGGGGCGAAGGTGCTGGCACGGGAGGTGTTCAGGCCCATCGCCACCAGACCGGTGGCGATGCCGACCGCCGCCGCGACCCCGTCGACGACCGGAACCCCGAGCGCCTGGGACAGCGGACCGACCAGGTCGGCGAGCCCGGCGCAGCCGAGCACGACGGCCTCGGCGCCGTCGTCGGCCATGGCAGCGCGGGCCGCCTCGGTGAACGCGTCGAGCAGATGGGTCGAGCCGCCGACCAGGTCGGCCACCGGTACGTCCACCGCGACGACGCGGCAGCGGTGTTCGAGACCCAGCGCCCGGATCACCCGGTCGCTGTGGGCGATCGTGCGGGCCGGCAGCGTGATGACCACGAACCGATGCGCGATGAGGCACGCGGTCTGCAGCGCGGCCTCGGTCATGCCGACCACCGGACACGTCGCCACCTCGCGGGCGGCGTCCACACCGGTGTCACCGAAGCACGCGATGACGTAGGCATCGGTGTCGGCCTGGTGCTCACGCACCTGACCGAGCACGCCGACGGCGGCGATCGCCTCTTCGGCATGACTCTCCACGCTGGGCACGCCGTCGGCGGGCTGTACGCCGCGTACCGCCACGCTCGGACCGCACACCCGTTGAGCCGCAACGGCGATGGCGTCTGTCAGCTCGACGGAGGTGTTGGGGTTGACGACGGTGATCCTGGTCATCGGGGGACCCCGCTACTCTCCTCGACCGCGGCCAGCAGTGCGCTGACGCCGGGTCCGCTCACCGCGACGCGGGCCGCCGCCGCCCCGACCCGCGCGGCGGCGACGGCGTCGCCACTGCGGAGGTGCTCGACGGCGAACGCGCCGCAGAACGCGTCGCCCGCACCGGTGCTGTCCACCGGGGTGACGGCGTCGGCGGGAACGACGACGGGTTCGGGCCGCTCCCGGGTGGCGACCAGGCAACCCGCCTCGGCGCGTTTGATGACGACCACGCGTGGCCCCACCGCGAGGAAGGTCGCGGCGGCGGCCTCCAGATCCGACGTGCCGGCCAGGGCGGCGGCTTCGATCTCACTGGGCAGGAACACGTCGCAGGCCCGCACGGCCTCGGTGAGGGCGGCCTCGTTGCCGGCCACGTAGTCCTCCTGCGGGTCGAAGTAGATCGTCGCGGCGGTTCGGGTGCGCAGCCACGCGGCCAGTTCCAACTGCGGGCGCAACGCCATCGCCGACAGCAGCACTCCGTCGGCGGTCAGGGCGTGGGGCCCGACGTCGCCCGGGAACACCGAGAGAGCCTCGAAGTGCTCCTCGCCGCGGACCAGGTCCCATACCCTGCCGCCCGCGGCGTCGTAGTGAATCACGTTGCGGATCAACGGAAGATCTCGAGTCGGCAGCGACGCCGGATCGGTGCCGGCGGACCGGATGGCGGCCAGCAGCGCAGGTGGTGCGTCGGTACCCAGCGGGGCGAGCAGGATGGAGCGGCCGCCGGCCACCCTTGCGGCCAGGGCAGCGAAGAGGGCGTCCCCACCGACGGACTCGACCCGCTCCCCGGTTGGGGACACGGCTTCGTCGACGGTGAGGTTGCCGACGCACACCAGGGTCGGCGACTCAGGCATCGCGCTCCGCCGCCGCGTAGCAGCTCAGCCCCAGGTGGTAGCCGACCAGCTGGGCGACGAGCAGGTAGAGCAGCGGCGAGAGCTGCTCGGGCACCGACGGCATGGTGATCACGGTGGCGTCGAACTCGTCGAAGGCGTGCTCGCCGTCGGTGGTGGCCACGTAGAGCCGGCCACCCCAGCGCAGCGCGTCTCGGGCGGTGTCGACCGCCCGTGGCACCGACGGACCGGTCGGCGCGACGAGGAACAGCGGCTCGCCGGCCTTCTGAGAGTTGTAGTGGTGGTATTCCTCGACCTGAATCTCGGCGGCGTGCAGCGTCGTGCACTCCTTGACCTTGGCGGCGCCGACGATCGCGGTGGCCAGATTCGGCCCCGCACCGGAGAACAGCACGTTCCGAACGCCCGCGGCGACCTCGGTCTCGGCGATCTCGGCGACGAGCGGGTCGACCCGCTCGAGCACCTCGGCCATCAGGTCCGGCAGGGCGTCGAATGCCGTACGCAGGTCGGCCGCCCGCTCGGGGACCCGACGCTCCCCGATCCGGATGGCGAGTTCCAGTAGCAGAGCCAGTGCGGCGGTGGAGGATTGGGTGGGCCAGCCGACGCGGGTGGCGTGGATCATCAGCGACGTGGTGGCCTCGGATTGCAGCGTCGACCCGGCGGTATTGGTGATGGCAACGGTATACGATCCGCGATGTTGAGCCATCAGCAGCGCTTCGACGGTGCGGGTCGTCTCCCCTGAACTCGACAGGGCCACCACCGCGGTTCGATCGTCGACGAGAGTGCCCTGGTAGTAGGCGAACTCGAGGCTCTGCACTGGCTCACACGGCACCCCGAGCATGGCCTCGAGCGCCTGCCGGGCGGCCACCATCACGGCGAGCGAGTCACCGCAGCCGACCAACACCACCCGGTCGACCCCGGTGACGAGACGGTCGGCGACCATATCGAGTGCGGATGCATTGGACAGCAACGTCTCTCGGATGGCTTGGGGCTGGCCGAACAACTCCGGGCCGGTCGCCTGCACCCGGAAGCGCAACTTGGCGTCCAGTGGGTCGTTGGTGGGCAGGGCCAGGATGTGAGCGCGCTCGGCGTCGGAGACCCGCTGCACGACCGCGCGCTGACGCGGGTCCAACGGGCTGGAGGTCGATTCGAGCAGCGGGCTCACGGGGGTGCTCATGAGAGGCAAGGGCCTCCGTCCTCGGTCACGACGCAAGGCGACCATCACCCGGCGATGAACAAACGGTATACCGTTTATGTTTCTTGGGTGTGACGATCGAGAACGTTCGTGTTACCTAGTCCCGGCGCTGCGCCGCCACGGCGTCGGCACCGCGGGCGTCACCCTCGCGTCGCAGCCCCGCGACCACACCGTCGATGTCGGCGTCGGGCCGGTTTTGGCTGAGCTTGAACTTGGCCTCGATGCGGGAGATCGCCACCTCGACGCCGACGATGGCGCGCAACTGTCCCTCGACGAACCGCGCGGGCGCGTCGTCCACCGACCACGGGACCGCGCGCCGGCCCTCGTGGTGGTCGGTGAGCCGACGGACCAGATCGCCAAGCCAGTCGGCGTCGTCGTGGATCGTCACCGTGCCGTGGACGTGGGCCACGACGTAGTTCCACGTGGGGACGACTCGGCCGTGTTCGGCCTTGGACGCGTACCAGCTCGGCGTCACGTAGGAGTCGGGACCGCGGACTATGACCAACCCCGCGACCCCGTCGGCGCGGCGCCAATGGTCGTTGTTGCGCGCGAAATGACCCTGTAGGACGCCACGTTCGCGGTCATAGAGGAACGGCAGCATGGTGGCTTCCAGCCCGTCCTTGCCCGCGGTGACCAAATCCGCCGCGGCGTTGCGCGACAACAGTTCGTGGACGGCCTCGTCGTCTGCGGAGAAGTGGGCCGGAACGTACATCGATCCATCCTCCCAGAGGAATATGCTCGCGACATCGGCTCGAAACGACTCGACACGGGATGGGTGAGATGGTCGACCAGACGCAGGCGCACCGGATGACCGAGGGCCGCGGCTTCATCGCCGCGCTGGACCAGAGCGGCGGTTCGACGCCCAAGGCCCTGGCGCTCTACGGCATCGACGAGAGCGAATACCCCGGCGAGGCCGAGATGTTCGACCTGATCCACCGCATGCGCGAGCGCATCATCACCTCACCCGCGTTCGGTGGCGACCGCATCCTCGCGGCCATCCTCTTCGAGCAGACCATGGACCGCGACGTGGAGGGCACGCCGTCGGCGACCTACCTCTGGGACGTCAAGGGCGTCGTGCCGTTCCTCAAGATCGACAAGGGTCTCTCCGACGCCGCGAACGGGGTCCAGTCGATGAAGCCGATTCCGGGCCTCGACGACCTGCTCGACAGGGCGACGGCCAAGGGCATCTTCGGCACCAAGGAACGGTCGGTGATCGGCGCCGCGGACTCCGCGGGCATCGAGGCGGTCGTGGCGCAGCAGTTCGAGATCGCCGACCGGGTGCTCTCCCACGGGCTGGTGCCGATCCTGGAACCCGAGGTCACGGTGACGATCACCGACAAGGCCGACGCCGAGGCGATCCTGCTCGACCAGCTCACCGCCGGCCTCGACGCCGTTCCCGACGGCCGGCAGGTGATGCTGAAGCTCTCGCTGCCCACCGTGCCCAATCTGTACCTGCCCCTGATCGAGCACCCCAAGGTGATGCGCGTGGTCGCGCTCTCGGGCGGCTACTCCCGCGACGAGGCCGACGAACTGCTCGCCAAGAACACCGGCCTGATCGCCAGCTTCAGCCGCGCCCTGACCGAGGGGTTGTCGGCCAAGCAGTCCGACGAGGAGTTCAACGCCACCCTCGACGCGTCGATCCAGGCCATCTACGACGCCTCCGTCGCCGGCTGATGGCCGACGACGACTCGCCCTCGGCGAAGATCGACCAGCGGATCGCGGAACTGGGCGACTGGCGCGGCGCCACACTCGCCCACGTCCGAGAGCTGATCACGACGGCCGATCCCGACGTCGTCGAGGAATGGAAGTGGCGCGGGGTCCCCACCTGGTGTCACGACGGGACGCTGTGCACCGGTGAGACGTACAAGGACAAGGTCAAGGTGACCTTTGCGAAGGGCGCGTCGCTGCCGGACCCGAGCGGGGTGTTCAACGCCAGCCTCGACGGCAAGGTCCGGCGGGCGGTCGACATCGGCGAGCACGACGTGCTCGACGACGCGGCGTTCATCGCGCTGGTGCGCGCCGCGGTGGAGGCCAACGCTCGCTGACGTTCGACGAATCGGCCGAGAGCCGGTTGACCAGTACTCTTCCCCCGTGACCGAGATCGACCCGGAGAAGCTCAGGGCGTGCCTGGAGGTGCTGTCCGAGGTCAGGGCGCTGCCCCCGGAACACCCCGATGCCGTGGCCGTTCGCCGCGCGACGGCAGGTGTGTTCAAGGCGGTCAAGCAGGCCCGCCGCCACGCCAAGCGCGATGCCGTCGCCCAAGCCGACCGCGCGGTGATCGCCGCCACCGCGACCGGTGCACCCGGTCGCATCGACGACGAGACCCAGGGTCTGCCCCTGGTCTCGACCGCGGCCGGCGCCACCGCCGGCACGCTGCTGCGGTCGCGCGCCTGCTACGCCTGCAAGAACCACTACACGCAGGTCGACGCGTTCTACCATCAGCTCTGCCCTCAGTGCGCCGCGTTCAACCGGGCCAAGCGCGAGGCCCGCACGGACCTCACCGGACGACGCGCGCTGCTGACCGGGGGCCGCGCCAAGATCGGCATGTACATCGCCCTGCGGCTGCTGCGCGACGGCGCCCACACGACCATCACCACCCGCTTCCCCAACGACGCCGTCCGCCGCTTCGCCGCCATGGAGGACAGCGCCGACTGGCTGCATCGCCTGCGGGTGGTCGGCATCGACCTGCGCGACCCCGCCCAGGTGGTCGCGTTGGCCGACGCAGTCTCCGAGCAGGGCTCCCTGGACATCCTGATCAACAATGCCGCGCAGACCGTGCGCCGCTCCCCCGGGTCCTACGCCGCGTTGGTCGAGGCTGAACGCGTCAGCCGGCCCGAACTGATCTCCCGGACGGCGGGGGTCATCACGTTCGACCACGTCAGCGACGCGCACCCGGCCTCCCTCGCCGGCAGCCTCGCCGAGCACCAGACCCCGCATGCGCTGACCCAGGTCGCGCTCACCGAGATGGCCCTGACCGCTCGCAGCGCGTCCCCCGAGCGCATCGCCGCGGGCACGGCGATCGACGCCGGCGGGTTGCTGCCCGACACCGCGTCGGTCAACAGCTGGACCCAACGCGTGCACGAGGTCGACGCGATGGAACTGCTCGAGGTGCAGCTGTGCAACCAGACCGCGCCGTTCATCCTCGTCAGTCGGCTGCGCCCGGCGATGGCGGCGTCCGCTGCCCGCCGCAAGTACGTGGTCAACGTCTCGGCGATGGAGGGGCAGTTCAGCCGCGCCTACAAGGGTCCCGGGCACCCGCACACCAACATGGCCAAGGCGGCACTGAACATGCTGACCCGCACCAGCGCGGGCGAGATGCTGGAGCAGGACGGCATCTTGATGACCGCCGTCGACACGGGCTGGATCACCGACGAACGCCCGCACCCCACCAAGATGCGGCTCGCCGACGAGGGTTTTCACGCCCCGCTGGATCTGGTCGACGGCGCGGCGCGGGTCTACGACCCGATCGTGCGGGGCGAGGCCGGCGAGGACGTGCACGGCTGCTTCCTCAAGGACTATTCACCGAGCAACTGGTAACCCGGCCGTGACCGACGGGGATGCCGACGACGACCTGCCCGTGCCGTCCACCCGGCGCGGCCACGTCATCCGGCTCGGTCTGTTCGTCGCGTTCCTGCTCGCGCTCTTCTACGCGGTGGCCGTCGCCCGGGTCGTCGACGTCGGCGACGTGCGCAGGGTGGTGATGGCGGCCGGGCCCGCCGCACCGCTGGCCTACGTCGGCGTGTCGGCGGTGCTCGGCGCCATCTTCGTGCCGGGACCCATCCTCGCGGCCGGCAGCGGCGTGCTGTTCGGACCCGTCCTCGGCACGTTCGTCACGCTCGCCTCCGCCGTCGGCACCGCCTGCGTCACCAGCCTCGTCGGCCGCCGGGCCGGGCATGACGGCGCGCGATCGCTGATGGGCAGCGAGCGAGCCGACCGGCTGGACGCCCAGGTTCGGCGACGGGGGTTGTGGGCCGTCGTCGGCCAGCGCTTCGTGCCGGGAATCTCCGACGCACTCGCCTCCTACGCCTTCGGCGCCTTCGGAGTTCCGTTGTGGCAGATGGCCGCCGGCGCCTTCATCGGGTCGGCTCCGAGAGCGTTCGTCTACACCGCGCTGGGTGCGTCCATCGGCGATCTGTCGGCACCACTGGCCTACACGGCGATCGCGGTGTGGTGCGTGACGGCGGTCGTCGGCGCCTTCGCCGCCCATCGTGGCTACCGGGCGTGGCGGGGCCGCAAGCCCTAGGAGGCCTGGCGGGCGCCGGTCAGCTGCTGAATGGTCTTGATCTCGGCATCGCGATAGGGCCGGCCGTCGGGCCGCAGCAGATCGCTGAACCACGTCTTGGGCTCCGACGGGTCCGGCTTGTCCCAGGTGTCCCACGGCAGGTAGGTCTGGGTCTTGCCGGCGACCAGTCCCCAGTTGTAGGCGGCGACGTTGCGGCGCTTGGCCACCGGCAGGATGCCCTCGATCGTGCTGCCCTGCGGGCGGGCCAGGTACTCGGTGCACAGGATGGGCCGCCCCAGCGGGGCCAGCTCCTCGATGCGGGACTCGAACTCCCCGGGCGAGGCGTAGGAGTGGAAGCTCACGACGTCGGAGTTGTCGAGCTGGATGCCGGCGATCGTGCTGCGGTTGCCCGCACCCCAACTGCCCTGCCAGACGCCACTTGTCAACGGTTGGGCGGGGTTCGCCGCACGGGCCCACTGGAACACCTGCGGCAGCAGCCCCGCCACGAGGTCGGGCTTGTCGCCGCGTTCGACCTTGCGGTAGACCTTGGCCGGATTGTCGGGCTCGTTCCAGACGTCCCACGCCAAGACGCGTGGATCACCGCGAAATTGGCTCACCACGCCCGTGACGTAGTCCTGCATCGTGGCGGCGTAAGTCGGGTCTCCCAGGCGGTCGGCGCCCGGTCCCTGCACCCATCCCGAATTGTGCACCCCGACGACGGGCGCGTGCTGCGGCCCGAGCTTGGGATGCGGATCCCAGCAGGAGTCGAACAGGACGAACATGGGTTTGATGCCGCGGCTCGCGGCGATGGCCACGAACTGCGCGAGACGACGCTGGAATCCTCCACGGTCCTGAGCCCACAGCAGATCGTGCAGGAACACGCGCATCGTGTTGAACCCGAGCTGACGGGCGATGGCGAACTCGGTGTCGATGCGCTTCGGATCGTAGGTGCCCTGCTGGAACATCTCGATCTGGTTGATCGCCGTGGCCGGCACGTAATTCGCCCCCACCAGCCAACCCTGGCCCTGATACCAGGCGTTGGCGCGGTCGGCCGTCCACCGGGCCGGATCGGCCGAGGCGACGGGGATGCGGGTGAGGGCGGCACCTGCTGCCAGCATCAGCGGAAGCTTCAGGGCAGTTCTGCGGTGCACAAGGCCACCGTAGGTTCCGCGCAACCGCCGACGCCGTCTCGCCGCCGCCGTGCCACGAATCGCAATCGTTCGGGTTCGGAATCGTTATCCGCCGCGCCGGGTCTCGCCGGCGCAGGCTGCCCGATGGCGACTCACAGGTGGCCGTCGGTAGCATTGGCGGTCCTCTGACCAGTCGTACGGGAAGGCCATCCGCGTGACGAAGATCCGCATCGCCGCACTGACGTCGACGATGGGCGCGTTGGCCCTCCTGCTGGCCCCGTCTGCGGCCGCAGACTTCGACCGGGCTGGCTATCTGCGGTGCATGGTGTCCGACTCGATGTCGGTCGGTGGGCTTGGCATCGACTCCAGCACGGCGGCCAAGATCGGTGCCGAGGCCTACGACGCCCTCGGCGGTGCCACCCCGACCAAGTCGGCTCAGGAGCAGGAGGTCGCCGCGCTGTCCAAGCAGCACGGGGTGTCCGAGCCCCTGGCCACGCTGATCGTGCGGTGCGCAACCAACCCTCGGGGTTGATCGACGACGAGTTCGGTGTGCCAGGCTGGACGCATGATCGTTGCCTTCAGCATCACCCCGTCCACCGGTGACGACACCGGCGGCGTGCACGACGCAGTCGCCGAGGCCGTCCGCATCGTGCGCGAGTCCGGATTGCCCAACGAGACCAATGCGATGTTCACCAACGTCGAGGGTGAGTGGGACGAGGTGATGGCGGTGGTGAAGCGGGCCGTCGACGCCGTCGCCGCGGTCTCGCCACGGGTGGGTCTGGTGCTCAAGGCCGACATTCGGCCCGGCTACACCGGTGAGCTCACGGCGAAGGTGCAGCGGCTCGAGGACGCCCTCGACCGGCCGTGACGCCGACCTCTCAGCGAGCGGCGGCCGACGCGTAGCCCACGCGGCTAAATCGCTTGGCCCTGGCGATCATTCGCATGTCGGCGTCCTGGGCGATCAGCTCGGCTAGCTCTCGGTGCAGAGCCGCACCGACCCGCTCGCAGAACTGCTGAGCCTCCTCGGCCGCGTCCGGGCGCTCGGGGATCACCAGGTCGACGATCCCGGCCCGCCGCAAGTCCAGCGACCGGATGCCCTGGCGGTCGGCCATCTCCGGGGCGTGCGCGACGTCGCGGTGCACGATCGCGCTGGCGCCCTCCGGCGGCAGCGGCGAGAGCCAGGCGTGCTGCGCGGCGAGCACCCGGTCCGCGGGCACCAGTGCCAGTGCGCCTCCGCCGGTGCCCTGCCCCAGCAGCAGTGACACCGTGGGGGTGTCGAGGTCCACCATGTCGGCGATGCACCGCGCGATCTCGCCGGCGAGACCACCCTCCTCGGCATCCTTCGACAGCGCCGCGCCGGCGGTGTCGATGACGGTGACCAGCGGCAACTGCAGGTCCTGAGCCAGTCGCATGCCGCGGCGAGCCTCCCGCAGGGCCGCGGGTCCCAGGGGCGTGGTCGGCGTCTGACCGCGCCGGTCCTGCCCAAGCAGCACGCAGGGCACGTCCCCGAACCGCACCAGCGCCAGGATCAGTCCCGGATCCGACTCTCCCTGCCCGGTTCCGTTGAGCGCCAACACGTCTGCTGCCGCGTTGAACAGCAGTTCGCGCACGCCGGGGCGATCACTGCGGCGCGACGCCAACACCGAGGTCCACGCGGGCACGTCGTCGACGACCCACTCGGGTGGGTCGACCACCAGGCGGCGACACGCTGGCGCGTCGGTCATGATGCGCAGCGCTCGGTCGACGATCTCGCCGAGTTGCTCCGGCGGACGCACGGCGTCGATGAGACCGTGGGCCTGCAGGTTCTCCGAGGTTTGGACCCCGCGCGGGAACTGGTCGTCGTAGAGGGCCTCGTATACCCGTGGCCCCAGGAAGCCGATCAGCGCGCTGGGCTCGGCGACGGTCAGATGACCCAGGGATCCCCAGGATGCGAACACCCCGCCGGTCGTCGGGTGGCGCAGGTAGACCAGGTAGGGCAGGTGCGCCGCCTTGTGCGCGGTGATCGCGGCGGTGATCTTGACCATCTGGAGGAACGCGACGGTGCCCTCCTGCATCCGGGTTCCACCGGAGGTCGGCAGCGCCAACAGCGGAAGTCCCTCGGCGGTCGCCCGGTGAATCGCCGTCACCAGCCGCTCCCCCGCCGCCACACCGATCGATCCGCCGAGGAAGGCGAACTCGCTCAGCAGGATTGCCACCCGGCGACCGCGGATGCTCACCGCCCCGGTGATCACCGACTCGTCGAGACCGGTCTTGGCGGTGGCTTCCTCCAGTTCGTCGGCATAGGACTGGTCGACGGGATACTGAACCGCCGGGGAGTCCCAGCTCTCGAAGCTGTCCACGTCGGCGAGGACCTCGAGCAGTTCGGCCGCCGTCAACCGGGTCCTCACACCGCCTCCTCGAGCCAGGCCCGCACCAGCTCGTCGTCGCCACCCAGGACGGGAGGCGAAAGATGCCGGGTCTCGGTCACTTCGGTGCCGTCGGCGTCGAAGAAGCGCAGCGGCGGGCCGGGCAGCGTCACCCGGCCGAGCGTCGGATGGTCGACGTCGACCAGCAGACCCTGGGACTTGGTTTGCTCCCACTCGTAGACCTCTTGGACGTTGCGGACCTTGCCCGCCGGGACGCCCATCTCGTCGAGGAAGGTCAGCAGCGGCTCGGTCTGCCAGGTGCCGAAGAGTTCCGAGACCACGTCGATCACGCGAGCGCGGTTGGCCACGCGTTGCGGATTGGTGGCCATGCCGTCGCGGTCCGAGTCGATGCCGAAGCCGTCACAGAAGCGATGCCACAGACCCTCGCTGCCCACCGAGATCTGCACGGCCCCGTCGGCGGTCGGAAACAGGCCGTAGGGACAAATCGACGGGTGGTGGTTGCCCTGGGCCTGCCCGACCTCGCCCGCGACGGTCCACCTGGTGCCTTGAAAGGCGTGCACGCCGACGACACTGGCCAGCAGTGACGTGCGCACCACCCGGCCCGTGCCGGTGCGGTCGCGTTCGCGCAGGGCGGCCAGGACGCCGAATGCGCCGTACATGCCGGCCAGCAGATCGGCGATCGGAACGCCCACGCGCTGAACGTCATCGGGCCCCGAGCCCGTGAACGACATCAGGCCGGCCTCGCCCTGGGCGATCTGGTCGTAGCCCGATCGGCCACCTTCGGGTCCGTCGTGGCCGAACCCGCTGATCGACAGCACGACCAGGCGCGGGTTGAGTTCTGCGAGTCGTTCGGTGGAGAAGCCGAGGCGGTCCAGCACGCCGGTGCGGAAGTTCTCGAGCAGGACGTCGGCCCGGCACACCAATCGTTCGAGCGCTTCCCTGCCGTCGTCGGTCTTCAGATCCAGGGCGATCGACCGTTTGTTGCGATTCGCCGACAGGAAGTAGGTCGACTCCCGCTCCGCGTCGGCCGGCTGGACGAAGGGCGGACCCCAGGACCGGGTGTCGTCGCCGCCCTTGGGGCTCTCCACCTTGATCACGTCCGCGCCCAGGTCACCGAGCATCATCGCGGCGTGCGGGCCGGCGAGCGCCCGCGTGAGATCGACGACCACGGTGCCGGTGAGCGGGCCGGTTCTCCCCGAGTTGAGTGACATGACGCGATCCTCCCATTGGATTGGTGACCTAGTGGCCTATCCAATTATCGATCGGCGTAGGAGCGATGTCAATGTGCGTTCCATGAGAATGAGCAGCTCAGACGGCCTTTCCATGGCGAAGCGGCGACACGCGCGATCGCGTGCCGCCGTCGCCGGACCAGGTCAGAGCCAGCCGGGGACCACCAGGAGTGCCCAGGCGATCGCCGGGCCGACGACCACGACGAGAGCGCTGTACTTGAGGATCTGCTTGTAGAACACGTCCCGGTCGACGCCCTGCGCGTTGGCCAGCACGAGCGCCCCGTTGGTCGAGAAGGGGCTGACGTCGACGATGGTCGAGGCGATGGACAGGGCCACGATGACGCCGATCGCGCCGACCTCGCCCGCCATCAGGAACGGGACCGCGAGCGGGATCGTCACACCGAGGATGGCGGTCGAGGAGGCGAAGGCCGAGACGATGGCGCCGATGTAGCACAGCAGCAGTGCCACGAGAAGCGGAACACCAAGGCCCGCAACGCCGTTGCCGACCCATTCGATCGTGCCCGCTTCCTGCAGAACCCCGACGAAGGTGAGGACGCCGCCGATCAACAGGACCGTCGACCAGCTGATCTGGTTGATCGCCCCCTTCTGCGCCTTGGGTGACGCGAGCGCCAGGATGACCGCGACGGTCATCGAGACGAAGCCGACGTCGAGATCGAGGATCAGCGAGAACACCGCGAGGGAGGCGAGTCCGATCAGGGTCAGGATCTGCTCGAAGGTGATGGCCTTGACGGCGGTGGCCAACGGCGGTGCGTTCTCGGCCGTCACCGCCTGCGAGGGCGCCTTCGTGGTGGTCGTCCCGAACCCCCGCATGACCGTGGTGGGCGTCTTGCCGCCACCCACCGAGCCGGTGTCGTCGTCGGGGCGGGTGTCGTCCTCGTCGTGCACGCTGCGACCGATGAGCGAGCGGCCGCCGAGGAAGACGAAGAGCAGGACCCCGATGGCGGCGTTGAACACCAGACTGCCGAGGAACAGCGTGAGCGGGCTGTTCTCCAACCCCGCCTTGGCCGCGATGTTGTTGACCGTGACGCCGTAGATGCTGATCGGCGAGAACCCGCCGGCCTGGGCACCGTGGATCACCATCATGCCCATGAGCAGCGCGTTGATGCGGTACCGGGCGGCGAAGCCCAAGGCGATGGGGGCGACGATGGCGACCGCGGCGGGCCCGAGCGCCCCGATCGACGTCAGGACCCCGGTGATGCCGAACATCACCCATGGGATGAGCGCGACCCGCCCCCCGACCAGGCGCACGGCACCTCGGACCAGGAGGTCGACGGTCCCGTTGTTCTGTGCGATCGCGAAGAGATAGGTGATGCCGACCAGGGTGAGGAAGAGGCTGCTGGGAAATCCGCCGATGATCTGGTCGGCGTCCATTCCGACGGCGACGGTGCCGACGAAGAACGCCGCGACGAAGCCGAGTGCGCCCATGTTGACCGGCAACACGGTGGCCGCGATGAACATGACGGCTAGCGCCAGGATCGGTATCAGTTCGGTGGGCATGTCGGTCTCCGCGTCGTCGGGTGGCTGATTGGCCTAGCCACTGGGTCACTTGGAGTGAATCAGCGAACCAGGTCACTGTCAAGGCCCCGGTGTGTCCGCCGTCATGCCGACGGCGGGCTACCCTGTGGTCCAGAGGAACAGAGAGCGAGTGACACAGTGGCTGAGCAAATTCGACCGGTGGCGCGGCCCCGGCTGTACGAGGTCATCGTCGAGCAGTTGTGCGAACACATGGCCAATCGCGACATGCAGGCCGGTGAGCGGCTGCCACCCGAGCGCGAACTCGCCGCTCAACTCGGGGTGAGTCGCGCGTCCCTCAGCCAGGCCCTGGTGGCGCTCGAGGTACAGGGCATCCTCTCGGTGCGCCACGGCGACGGCGCCGTCCTGATCCGGCGGCCCGTCGGCGACTCCGCCATCCGCGCGCTCCGCGAGCACGCCGACCGGCTGCCCGAGGTGATCGAGGCCCGCGAGGCGCTGGAGGTCAAACTCGCCGAGCTTGCCGCCGAACGTCGTAGCGACGCCGAGATGGCCGCGATCGACGACGCCCTGGCGATCATGGACATGGAGATCACCGAGGGCGAACGTGGCGTGTCCGGCGACGAGCACTTCCACCGTGCCATCACCGCGGCCGCTCACTCCCCACTGTTGGCCCGACTCATGGGCGAGATCGCCGAACTCGTCCGGGAGACGCGGATCGAGTCGCTCTCCCAGTCACAGCGGCCGCGCGCCTCGCTCGAGGGTCACCGGCGCATCGCCGAGGCGGTACGCAGGCGCGACTCGATGGAGGCGGGCCGCGCCATGGCCGAACACATCCGCCTGGTGTCCGACGTCGCCCTGCTCCGCGACGACGACGGCCGCGGAGCCTAGGTTCGCGTCCGAACCCGTTGTGACCCTTCGCTTCTCGCACGGATGGCAATCAACCCACCACCGATCACCAACGCCATCCCGCCGTAGGTGACCAGCGTCGGCGGACGGTTCCAGATCAGCCAGTCGGCAATCGCCGTGAAGACGATGACCGAATAGATGAACGGTCCCAGCTTCTCGGCCGGGGCGTGGCGATAGGCCAGCACGATGAGCACCTGCGACGTGAGCTGCGCCAGCCCGAGCCCGATCAGCCAGGCCCAGGCGGCCGGCGCCAGTCCAGCATCGCCACGGGCACCGACAACAGCGTCGACAGCGCGAAGAAGTAGAACAGCACCCGCAGGATCGGTTCGGTCGCACCGAGCCATCGCACCGACATCATCGCCACGGCCAAGAGGAGGGCGCCTGTGAAGGCGGCCACCTCGCCGACGTCGACCCGGTGCCCCTGAGGCTGCAACACCAGGACCACGCCGGCGAAGCCGACGACCGCGCCGACCCAGGTCGCCGTGGCGACCCGTTGGCGCGTCACCGCCCAGGCGATCAACGGCATCCACAGCGGCGCGCTGTACGTCAGAAGGGTGGCGTTGGCCAACGGAATTCGCCAATGGCGAAGAACAGCGCGTACCAGCACGCGGTTTCGGCGACGGCCCGAAGGAGGTGCAGGCCGATCTTGCCGGTGCGCATCGACGACCAACCCCCGCGGATCACCACCGGCACCACGAACAGCAGACAGATCGCGTTCTGGAAGAGCAGCGGCATTCCGGTCGACGCGTACCGACCGGACACCTTCGCCACCGTGCCGACCACTGCCACGCAGAAGAAGGCCGCCGTGGTCAAACACGCTCCGAGAACCAGGTTTTCGGGTCGACGACCCACGCCGGCCCCGGCGTTGGTCACCCCCGCGCCGCCTGCAGTGCGGTCTGCACGTCGGCCTGGGTCTCACCCAGGAAGTTCTGGAAGTCATCGCCCACCATGAACGTCGTGGTGAACTGGCCGCGCTCGGCGGCGTCCTTCCACGTCGCGGTGTCCACCATCCGGGCCAGGGCCTCGCGCCAGTAGTCCACCGCGTACGCCGGCATGTCGGGCGGCCCGTACAGGCCGCGCCAATTCGACAGCGTCACGTCGAACCCCTGCTCTCCGGCGGTCGGTACGTCCAGTCCTGGCAACCGGTCCTCGGCCAGCACGCCCAACCCCTTGAGTGCCCTGGTCCTCACCTGACCGATGAACTCGCTCACCCCACCGATCGCGACGCCGACCTGCCCGCTGGCGAGCGCGGCACTCTGATCCCCGCCGCCCTCGTGGGTGACGTAGTGCACCCTGGAGGGGTCACCGCCCGCCGCGGACACCAGCAGGTCGAACGGTGCCTCGTCGTCGAGGGCGGCGCCGATCGCGACGCGCGACGGATCGGACGCGACCGCGGCCAGCAGGTCACCGAGGTTCTGGAACGGCGCGTCGGGCCGCGCGACGACCACGAAGTACTCGGTCATCAGCCGGGCGATCATCGTGACGTCGCGGTAGCCGTACTTGGACGTGCCGCCGAGTTGGTTGGTCATCATCGACAGCGACGTCACCGAGATCTGGTCGTCGGCACCGCGATACCGCTCCACCATCGTGGCGAGGAAGTCCGCCCCGCTGCCGCCCGGCCGGTTCTGCACCGGCAGCGGCACGTCGACGATGCCCTCCTTCTGCAGCGAGTCCACCACCGCCCGGATGGTCAGGTCGAACCCGCTGCCCGGCGACGCGCCCGCCGTCATCGTCACCGGGCCGGCGGGGTAGCCGTCGGCGGAGGCGGAGCCCTGACATCCCGCCAGCACCAGACAGGCGGCGAGCAGTGCGAGGCAGGCGTGTCTCATCTTCAAAGGGGTTCTCCTGGTGTGGGTGTGGCCGCCTCGGCCACGCGGGCCCTGGCGTTCATGCGCGCAGTCTCGCGCGCCAGGACGGCGTTGAGCATCCGGGGCGCGACGACGTCGAGGGCCCGAAGCGCGAGCGCCTTTCGCGGCGCGATGCGGATGGGACGGGTCTTGGCGGCGGTGACAAGCCATCGGGCGGCCTCCTCGGCCGACAGCGCGGCGACACCGTCCTAGACCCGGGTCGGGGCGATCATCGGAGTGGCCACCAGCGGGAAGTACACCGTGGTCGAGTGCACGCCGGCCTGCCCCCACTCGGTGTCGACGACCCGACTCACCGCGCTCAACGCCGCCTTGGATGCGTTGTACACCGAGAACATCGGCGAGGACTCGGGCAACACCCGCCACGTCGCGACGTTGACCACGTGACCGTCACCGCGAGCCAGCATTCCGGGCGCCAACCCGCGCATCAGTCTCAGCGGCGCATAGTAGTTGAGCGCCATCACGCGTTCGACGTCGTGCCACCGCTCCAGCGAGTCGATCAGCGGGCGGCGAATCGACCTCGCCGCGTTGTTCACCAAGACGTCCACGGGGCCAACGGCATTGGCGAGCGCGTCGACCTGGTCCAGGTCGGCCAGGTCGGCCGTCATCGCGACGGCGTCTCCGCCGTCGGCGACGATCCGGGCCACCACCTCGGCCAGCAGGTCCCCCCGGCGGGCGACGGCGATGACGGTCGCGCCCTCGGCGGCGAACATCTCGGCGGCCACCGCTCCGATACCCGACGAGGCACCGGTGAGCAGTATTCGCTTGCCGCGCAAAACGACCGGCGCGCGGGTGGGCCACCGCGGGACGGGTCGCATGCCGGCCAACCGCAGCGCCCGCGATAATTCGGAGATCACGAGGCGACGTCGAACCCGGCCGTGCGACCGACCACCCTCAGTGCCGTCATCGGGACGTCCGATCCTCGCGGTCGTTGATGCGGCAAACTCTAGAGGACGTCGGGGCGCTTATTTGCAATAGCGTCGAAACTTCCGGTCCGGGGCGCGGCGGGTGACACCAGCTCCCAGATGCCCGTTACGACAACGGCGTCCGCAACGACGACTCGCCGGCCGCCCACTGCGACGACATGTGGGCCGCGAGCCGGCTCTCCACCACGTCGAAGGCACGCATACCGAAGACGACGTCGGACTCCAGATGTGGTTCCCGCGCCACCAGATCGGCGACGACGTCGGTGCGCACGACCTGCTCGTGCACGGCGTCGGCTTCCACGTGCTCGCGGTAGAAGCGCACGCACGCCTCGGGTGCCCTCATCCGTCGCAGTGCGTCGACGAGCCGCGCCGAACCCGGCGAGGACGTGATCTCGGTGGCGGCGAAGTGACCGACGGCGGCGCCCCGGAACTCGCGGTGCAGCCCGAACAGCGACATGACGTTCACCACTGCCAGGGCCTCGGCGGGCACCGCGGACAGGTAGTGCAGGTACCCCGAGTCCAGGCCGGCGGCCGACATGAGGTCACCGAAGAGCTGTTGGTGGGCGTGATCGGCTCGGCCGCCGCCGAACTCGTCGAACTCCACCGCCACGAACGCGGCCTTCGCCGCCCCGGAGAGGCGGGGGATGGCCCAGGCGTGCGGGTCGCCCTCCTTGAGGTGGTAGATCGATCGGTGCACGAAGTACTCGAGCATCTGCTCCCAGCTGCCCTCGTCGCGCAGGTAGTACGACAGCCCGGTGCCCTCGACCGGCGTGATGGACAACTCGGCCATCTCCTCCTCGGCCGTGGCGTCGACCGCGCCGACTTCCTGCTGCACCGCCGCGAGGAAGGAGTCCTCCAGCCGCGCCCGCAGATGAAGCACGCCCGGATCCCACTCCCAGCATGGCTCGACGTCGGCGAATCCGCGGTAGTGCAGTTCGTAGCAGACGTAGAGAGCCAGCTGCAGATCGCGACCCCACGGCGCCGAGTCGCCGACCGGCGCGTCGACCGGGATGAAGCTGCGACGCGGAGCGCGGCACTTCAGGTGCGCGATGAGGGCACCGGACAGTGGTCCGGCGGCGGTTGGGAGATCGGGCTCGAGATACGTGGCAGGTGACGTCACTTTCGGCATTTACCCGGTGGTGGGGCGCATAAACGGCAGTGCCCGCACCAGGTCGGGTCGTCGTCGCGACGACCCCGGCCGGGTTGCGTACAGTCGGGTCATGACCACAGCCGACGAGGTCGACGACGCGCAGATCAGTGAGATCGTCGAGCAGGAGTTGGCCACCGCGGTGGCCGATCCCGACCCGGTCTACGTGGTCTACCTCGAGTACGAGGGTGACGAGTACACCTCGGCCCACACCTCGCAGGAGGGGGCCGAGACTCGCGTCCGGGAGACCGCCTCGCAGTGGGGTTTCGCCGACGTCCTCGGCACGGATCTGGTGACCTACCGCATCACGAAGGTTCCGCTCGAGACACCCTGACCCCACACGTGGGTCGATCTTGATTGCCAGCGAACCGGTTTCGACTTTGCTGGCCGTTTCCGAAGCGTGATGATTCCTTCATCGAATTGCTCACGCACAGGCATATCCCGAAGTGACATGGCGACTCTACGATCAATTGACAACCATGTAATTTAGAAAGTCGGGAGCCATGCGTCAGGTGTTTCGGTGTGTTCTGGCAATGATCGGAGCCAGCGCACTCGTTGCTGCAGCCCCTGCGGGCACCAGCATGGCGGCCGCCGCCGCACCCCGCGGACCAGTCGTCGCATCCGTGCTCCCCCGCCCCGGAGAGGTGGTCGGCGTGGCACATCCGGTGGTGGTCACGTTCACCTCGCCCGTGTCCGACCGGCCCGCCGCCGAACGCTCGGTCGACGTGAGGTCCTCCCCCGCGATGACCGGTAGGTACGAATGGCTGGACGCCAGGTCGGTGCAGTGGGTCCCCGACCGCTTCTGGCCGGCGCACACCACCATCTCCCTGTCGATGGGTCGCTTCAAGACCGAATTCGCTACGGGCGCTTCGGTCGTCGGCGTCGCCGACCTCTCGGCGCACACGTTCACCGTCCGCATCGACGGCGTCGACGCGGGTCCGCCCTCGACCGTGCCCACCCCGCACCACCGGCCGCACTGGGGTGAACCCGGGGTACTCCCCGCATCGATGGGCAGGCCCGAGTATCCGACGCCCGTGGGCACGTATACCGTTCTAGGCAAAGACCGTTCGGTGTACATGGACTCGAGCAGCGTCGGCATCCCGGTCAGCGCGCCCGACGGATACCAGATGGACGTCGACTTCGCCGTCCGCATCACGAGCCGGGGCTTGTTCGTGCATTCCGCTCCGTGGGCGGTGAATTCACTGGGGTATGAGAACGTCAGCCACGGCTGCATCAACCTCAGCCCCGAGGACGCGGAGTGGTACTACGACACCGTCAACGTGGGTGACCCGGTGATCATCCAGGAGAACAGCATCGAAGTCCCTCACCCGGTGACGCCGTGACGCGGTCCCGCGGTCGTGGCGCCCGCGCCGCACCGCGACGTCACCATTTGGAAACGACTCGGCGTGGACGTGTCGCCAGCCGGGCTTTGCTGCCGATAATTGACAGAGTCGTCGATCGGCGGCCGTACGGCGTATCGCCGCTTTACATCACATGTGGAATGAGTACAGAAATGAAGGAGTCGACGTCGATGACGATCTTGGATCGATTCACCATCGGGTTGGTGGGTGCCGTTGCTGGGTTGTGCGGGGTCGCCGTCGCTGTGAGCCCGGGCGCCGCAGCCGTGCCCTTCAAGACGGGTGGCTACGAATGCCTCGCTCCGGCGGCCGGGGGCTCCGCACCCGCACCCGCGGCAGGTGGTGCGGCGGCCTGCGCCCCGGTGGGCGGCATGGGAGGCATTCCGATGGGGCTGCCCGGCCCGCCGCCCCCGATCGCACCGCCGCCGGTGGTCCCGCCGATCGCGCCGCCGCCGGTGGTTCCGCCCATCGCGCCACCTCCCGTCGTCCCGCCGATCGCGCCGCCCATCGTGCCCGCGGCACCCTTGGCCCCCGCGGTTGGCGGCATGGGTGGAGTCGCGCCGGCCGGCGGTTACGGCGGCAAGGGCGATCTGATCCTTCCGGCCGACCCAGGTGCACCGGCCTCCGGGCAACCGATCCTGCCGGGCCCGGCCGCCAGAGGCGCGAGCTAGCCGCTCGTCACCGACGGGTCGTGAACGCGTGGGCGCCACCCGCGACGTTCACGACCCGTCGTGCGTGCTGCGTAGGCCCAGCGTCCGCCGCCCGGCGGCGATCAACTGGTGGCGCAGAGCCCCTTCGTCGACGTCTCCGTAGTCGACGCTCACGGCAGACGCCAGTCCCGACATCACCATGACCGCCTTGACCTGACCGCCGAGGCCGGGTTCCACCTCCGCCAGCAGGCTCATCTGGCGACGCACCACGGCCGCCCACTCCGACCGCATCCGCAGCAGTTCCAGTACACCCGGATCGCCGCTCAACAGCGGAACCAGGTCGCGGTTGGCTGCGGCGAGGGTGGCGAAGCCGACCAGGAAGTGGTCGGCCCGCGCACGCACGCCGCGGCGCGCCTCGGCGGCCTCCAGGAGATCGCCCACCTCTGCCATGAGTGGCTCGATGACCGCACCCAGCAACTCCTCGCGAGTGCGGAAGTGGTGGTAGATGGCCGATTTCGTCAACCCAAGCTCGTCGGAGATCATCTGCAGCGACGTTCCCGCGACGCTGTGCCGAGTGAACAATTCGACCGCCACGTCGACCAGACGCTGACGGGTCGGTCCGGCCTCCACCGATCGTCGTGCCACGAAACCCCCCGTCGATTGGCGACCATCGTACGTCCACCGACCATTCGTACAGACGAGTACTGTACGGTTGGTCAGTAATTGCCCATACGATTGGTCAGTAAATCGCCGACCGCACCGGTCGTCAATGCCATGAGGGGAGCACCTGTGACTACTCGCGAACTCGACTTCTTCCACGACGACGCCCTGATCGAGAATCCGTATCCGGTGCTACACCGCATGCGAGCCGTCAGCCCCGTGCTGCGCGAGCCGGTGTACGGCGTCATGGTGGTCACCGGGTACGAGGAGGTGCTCGCCGTCGTCGGCGATCCCGACACGTTCTCGTCATGTCACTCCGTGACCGGGCCGATCCCCGGCTTCCCGGTTCCCCTCGACGGTCTCGACGGCGCCGAGGTCAGCGCGTTGATCGACGCGCACCGCGACGAGTTGCCGTTCAGCGACCAACTCCCCTCCTTCGACCCGCCCAAGCACACCGCGCACCGGGCGCTGCTGTCTCGGCTCATCACGCCCAAGAGGCTCAAGGAGAACGAGGAGTTCATGTGGCGCCTCGCCGACCGCGTGCTCGACCCGTTCCTGGCCGACGGCGGGGGCGAGTTCCTCGCGACGGTGGCCACGCCGTTCGCCCTCCTCGTCGTCGCCGACCTGCTCGGCGTGCCCGAGGAGGACCACGCCGAGCTGACCGCCGCCCTGACCGGTGACCTGGCCCTGGGCAACCCCGACCAGAGTGCCGTCATGGCGCACAGCCCACTGGAGTACCTCTACGCACGCTTCACCGACTACGTCGAGGATCGCCGTCGAACGCCGCGGGGTGACGTCATGACCGAGATGGCGCTCGCCACGTTCCCCGACGGATCTGTCCCCGAGGTGATCGACGTCGTCCGGGTGGCCGCCAACCTGTTCTCCGCCGGCCAAGAGACCACCGTCCGGCTGCTCTCCTCAGCACTCAAGCTGGTGGCCGAGGACTCGGCGCTGCAAGCACGACTGCGCGCGGACCCCTCGGTCATCCCCAACGTCGTCGAGGAGGCGCTACGCTTCGAGAGCCCGATCAAGGGCGACTTCAGACTGGCCCGGTCCGCGACGACGGTTGGCGGAGTCGACGTGCCCGCCGGCACCACCATGATGGTCCACTACGGCGCGGCCAACCGCGATCCGCGCGTCTTCGACGATCCCGACACGTTCGATCCGGACCGCCCGAATGCTCGGCGGCACATCGGTTTTGGCCGGGGCGTGCACAGCTGCATCGGCGCACCGCTGGCTCGCGCGGAGGGCCGGGTCCTCCTCCAACGGCTCCTGGAACGCACCACCGAACTCACCCTCGACGACGAACGTCACGGGCCTGCCACCGACCGCCGGTTCGACTACGTGCCCACCTACATCCTGCGCGGCCTGACCCGTCTGCACGTCACCGCCGAGGCGGCTCCGACCGAGGACACCGCGCGATGAGGGTCGTCGTCGACGACGGAGCGTGCGCCGGGCACGGCGCCTGCGTCGCGATCTGCCCGGAGGTGTTCGCGCTCACCGACGACGGTTACGCCGAGGCCGTTCTGTCGGAGATCCCACCGCACCTGCAGGCCTCGGTCGACGAGGCGATCGACGCCAGCCCCGAACGAGCCATCACGACCACGAAGGACTAAACCGATGTCGACTGACTTCAGCAACAAGGACCGCACCGCACTCGACCTGTCCGGCAAGGTGGTCGTCGTCGTGGGGGGTGGCCAGCAACCCGGGCCAGGCATGGGCAACGGGCGGGCCATCTGCCTACTGGCGGCGCGCCACGGCGCGGAGGTGGTCGTGGCCGACCGGAATCTCGCCGCCGCCGACGAGACCGTCGACCTGATCTCCGCCGAGGGCGGCCGCGCCTACGCGGTGGCGGCGGACGTCTCGGTCAAGGAGGACTGCGAGCGCATCTTCGACGTCGCCCTCGCGACGAGCGGCCGGGTCGACGGCATGGTCTACAGCGTCGCGGTCAACCCGCCGTCCGACCGCGACACCAACTCCATGACCGTCGAGGACTTCGACTACGGCGTCAACGTCAACATGCTCGGGTGCTATCACTGCAATCTGCTTGCCGCCCAATGCATGGAGCGCAACGACGGCGACACCACCGGCAGCATCGTCAACATCTCGTCGATCGCGAGCGTGAAGAACGAACTGGGGCTGAACATCGGCATCATGCCCTACGCACTGGGCAAGTGCGGGCTCAACCACATCACCGAACTGACCGCCGTCCAGTTCGCCGGTCGAGGGATCCGCGCCAACACCCTGATGCTCGGTCCCATCGACTCGGTGATCTCCCACAACGACTCTCAGTCGCTGTTCGGACTCGACTCCGACGAGGTCGCGGCCGCCTACGCGAAGGTCCTCAAATTGAAGATGGGCCGGGCGACGGTGTGGGAGTCCGCGTATGCCGCGGTGTATCTGCTGGCCGACGAGTCCCGATTCATGACCGGTCAGCAGATCCGTCTCGACGGTGGGGCCACGTTGGTGCGGTGAGTCACGACCGGTCCGACCACCGGAACACCGCCAAACACCCGATCAGCCCGCCGACGGTCCACGCCGTCAGCACCAGGAAGATGCGCCAGTGCTCCCAGCTTCCGGCCGGTTCGAAGGCCACCATCTCCGGGGGCAGCAGGACCGAGCGAAAACCCTGTGCCATCCACTTGATCGGAAAGATCGAGCCGATGGTCAGCATCCAGGCCGGCAACACCACCAGGGGCACGTAGGTCCCCGAGACGAATTGCAGTGCCACCGACGGACCGTTGGTGATCACCGCGGCCGACACGGCGTTGCTGGCGTAGTTGCTGATGAAGATGCCCAGCAGCGAACAACTCGTGGTGCCCAACACGAAGACCCACGCCAGGGTGAACCACCCTGCGGGGTCGCTGGGCAGGTGCAGGCCGAAGACGACCACCCCGACCGCGAGCAGGATCACGGCCTCGGCGAAACTGACCACCGCGACCAGGACGATCTTCCCGACGAAGTACGACGTGGCGGTCGTCGGGGTCCCCCGCAGACGGCGCAGGCCGCCGGTGTCACGGTCGGCGGCGATGCTGATGCCCAGGTTGATGAATGACGTCGACAGGATCCCGTAGGCCAGCATGCTGGCCGCGATCACCGACCCCGTGCTGGTGTCGCTGTTGGGCAGTTTCGCCGTGAAGATCGAGCCCAACAGCACGCAGATCACCGCCGGCATCGAGAACGTCAGCGCGACCTGCTCGGGCCGGCGGTAGAACATCTTCAGCTCGGGAACCACCCGCGACATCCCGATCCGCAGCGCCGAGGGCAGCGGCGCCTCGGCGGCCGGAGCGCGGTGCCGGGGCGGCGCGACCACGCGGGTGCGCTCGAGCGCCATCAGGCCTGACCGATCAGGCGCAGGTAGGCGTCTTCCAACGTCGGCCGGGTGACGGTCAATTCGGCCAGCTCCCCTTCGTCGTGGCCGAGCCTCCTGATCAGATCGGTGGGCCGGTCGGTTCTCTCGACGTGTACACCGTCGGCGTCGACCCATCGGACCGTGGCCGCCGCGTCGACGTGCCCGGTGAGTCTGCCCGGTGAGTCGACGGCGACCACACTGCCCCGGACGATCACCGCGACCCGGTCGGCAAGCGCCGCGGCCTCCTCCAGGTAATGGGTCGTGAGGACGATGGTGGTGCCGTCGGCGGCCAGCAGCCGGATCAGCTCCCAGAACTGCCGCCGGGCCTCGGGGTCGAAGCCGGTCGTCGGCTCGTCGAGGAACAACAGGTCGGGCATTCCGACGATGCCGAGCGCCACGTCCAGACGGCGCCGCTGCCCGCCCGAGAGCGTGCGCACCCTCTTGCCCGCGACACCGTCGAGCCCGACGAGTTCGAGGACCTCACCCGGAACCCGAGCGGTGCCATAGCAATTGGTGAACATCCGGACGGTCTCGGCCACGGTGAGCATCCCCGCGTCGCTGGCCTCCTGCAGCACGATGCCGACCTTCGCCCGCCAGCTGCGGCCCGCCGTTCCCGGGTCCTCCCCCAGCACCCGCACCTCGCCGGCGTCACGCTTGCGATTGCCCTCGAGGATCTCGATCGTGGTCGACTTGCCCGCGCCGTTGGGCCCGAGGATGGCGAAGATCTCCCCGTAGTTCACGTCGAGGTCGAGGTCCCGCACCGCCGGCACCCGCCGATACGACTTCGAGAGACCCCGAACCCGTACTGCGAAGGCGTCGTCCGCGCGTGTCGTCAACGGCCGGGTTCCTGCTCGGCCGTCTCCGCCTCCAGCTCCGAGAGCAGTCGCCGAAGGTCGTCCTCGGAGAGCCCGTCGATGAGGTCGTCGACGCCGTCGTCGGCCGGAGTCTGCTTCTCGGTGACGGCCGCCTCGCCGTCGGCGTCGTGGATCGCCTCGACTTCGGCGAGCACGCGTGCGGCCAACGAGTTCACGCTGACACCGCGCAGGATCTCCAGCACCGGAAGGTCGATGGCGAACGTCGCGTTGATCCGAAGGCGGAAGTCCATCGCCATCATCGAGTCCAACCCGACGTCGTCGAGCACGTCGTCGGGCTCGATGTCCTCCACCGCGCAGTCGAAGACCCCGGCGACCGTGCGCCGCAGCTGATCGGTGACCGCCCCGAGCCGCTCGGATTCCGGCAGTCCGGCGAGCATCTCCACCATCGACGAATCCGAGTCACCCTGGTGCGGAGCCACTTCGGTGGCCTCGAGTTCGGCGAACATCTTGGGCAACCCGGCGCTGAACCCCACCTGACGGGCTCGGCCCCAGTCCGCGGTGATCGCGATCACCTGCGGCGCCTTCTGGTTGAGCAACCGGTCGAGGATCTTCGCGCCCGCCGACGGGGTGATCAGCTCGATGCCCCGGTGCGCGTAGACCTTCTCCAGCCGCAACTCCTCCACCATTCCCACCGACCACGGACCCCACCCGATGGTCATGGCCGGCAAGCCTTGGGACTGGCGGCGGTGGGCGAACGCGTCGAGGAAGGCGTTCGCGGCGGCATAGTTGCCCTGCCCCGGCGACGCGATCGCCGAGCCGGCCGAGCCGAACATGACGAAGAACTCCAGATCGTGCTCGGCGAAGGCATCGTGCAGCGCGCGAGTGCCAATCATCTTGGGCGCCAGCACCTTCGCGAAGTCCTCTTCGCTCATGTTCATCAGCAACTGGTCGTGCACGGTGCCGGCGGCGTGGATGACGCCGCGGACGGGCCGGCCACCCTCGCGGACGTGATCGTCCAACCACGCGCGCACTCGGGCCGCGTCGGTGACGTCGACGCTGGCCGTGCTCACCTGGGCCCCGAGTCGCTCGACGGCGCGGATGGCGTCGACGGTGGCGAATCCCGGGTCGTCCTCGGTGAGCGCCGACCACTCGTGACGTGGCGGGACGGCAGTGCGGCTCAGCAGCACGATGTGCCGTGCGCCCTGCTCGGCGAGGTAGGTCGCCACGGTGCGGCCGAGCGCGCCGACACCACCGGTGACGACGTAGGTCGCGTCGGGGGTCAACGTGGTGGGCAGGGCCTTCGTGAGGCTCGTGGCGGGGCGGATGCGCGGGACGTACGTGGTCTGGCCACGGACCGCGATCTGGTCCTCCGGATCGTCGGCGAGCACGTAGTCACACACGCGCGCGGCAGTCTCCGCGGGTTCGTCGGCGTCGTCCACGTCGACCAGGCCGCCCCACCGCTCGGCGAACTCGTGGTGGCCCAGGACCCGGCCGAGGCCCCAGATCGTGGCTTGGTCGGCGACGCAGGACGTCGTGCCCGGGGCGGGCTGGGCATTGGCCGTGACGAGGTAGAGACGAGGTATGACGGCGTCGTGCTGGGCGAGCGCCTTGATCAGTCGCACCACCGTGAAGACGCCCAGGTGCAGATTGGCGTCGGCGGCCGCGGCGTCACCGGGGTCGGCCACGACGTCGACCGGCCAGCAGTCGACCACGCCGGTGAGGTCGCCGGTGCGTTCGAGGTGTCCGGTGAGCACCTGCGCCACGTGGTCGGCGCGTTCGGGATCGACCACGTAGCCGTCGTCGGTCTCGGCCACCGCGTCGACGGGCCCGTGGGTCACGATTCGGACGCGATGCCCGCGGCTGCGAAGCCCGTCGGCCACGGCGGTGCCGACACCACCTGCGTCGGCGAAGACGAGCCACGACTGGTCCTCGGCGTCGGCGGGTTCGGCGACGACGGCATCGGGCACCGATCCCCGGTCATACCAGTGGATTTCGTAGAGCCCCTTGTCCAGGCGCTCGGGTGAGGTGCGTGACGAGGAGGTGATGGACTCCACCGTGAACCCGTCGAAGACCGCGAGCGGCTCACCAAGCTGGTTGGTGACGGTGATGTCGGCCTCGATGCGCTCCCTGGTCGCCGAGACGACCCGCACCTCGACGGTCATCTTCGCCTCCGGGGCCCCGTAGACGGCGACATGTGCGATGCGCGCGGGCAGGTACTGCTCGCCGGTGTCGCCCTGGTCCAGAAGCGTCGTGCCGAACAGGGTTTGGAACGCCCCGTCGACGAGCGCCGGGTGGAAGCGATACGGGTCGAGGTCGTCGGCGATCGCTTCCGGCACGGCGAGGCGGGCGACCGACCAGTGGTCGCCGCCGGCGATCTCGGTGACGGGACGGAATGCGTCGCCGTAGTCGAAGCCGAGAGTCGCCGTGCGGGCGTAGAACTCGTCACCGGAGGTGGGGCTCACCTCGGCGTCACCCGGGGTCTCGCGTCGACGCGGCGCTGCGGGCAGGGCGCGCAGGGCGGCGGTGGCGGTGACGGTCCACTTGACCTCACCGTCGGGCGTTGCGGTGAACGCGGCGAACTCGACGGTGCCGTCGTCCTCGTCGAGCGTGGTCCGCAGGATGGGGTCGCAGGTGTCGTCGAGGATCACCGCACGGTGGAACCGCAAGTCGTCGATGGCGAGGTCGGTGCCGTAGTGCTCGCGCGCGGCGGCCATCGCCATCTCGACGTACACCGCCCCCGGCACCACGACACTGCCCTGGACACGGTGATCGGCGAGGAACGGGAAGTGCGACGCGCTGAGTTCGGCCTCCCAGGTGGGGCGCACACCGGTGACCGGTTGCCCGAGAAGTGGGTGAACCGGGTCGTAGTGCAGGTCCTCGGCCGCCTCGGGCGTCTCGTTCCAGTACCGCTTGTTCTGCCACGGATAGGACGGCAGCTTGACCCGTCGGGCGGAACCACGCGGGTGTACCGCGGCCCACGCGACGTCGTGACCGTTGCAGTGAAGTGCACCAACGCAATTGAGCAGTGTGCGAACGTCGTCGTCGTTGCGGCGCTGGGTGGCCAGAACGAGCGCCTTCTCGGTTCCCGCGGTCTCGAAGATCGACGCCGCCAGCACGGGATGCGGACCCAGTTCGACGAAGTGGGTGTATCCGTCGTCGAGCAGCCGCCGCATCGCCGGCTCGAACAGGACGGTGGCACGGGTGTTCTGCCACCAGTAGGCGGCCCCGGCGGCGTAGCCGTCCAGCCGCTCACCGGTGACCGTCGAGTACAGCGGTGTCGTCGGTTGGCTCGAGGCCAGCCCCTCGAAGGCGGCGAACAGTTCGTCCCTCACCAGGTCCATGTAGTGCGTGTGGTACGGAACCTTCACCGCGAGATGGCGATTGAACACCTGCGCGGCGTCCAGCTGACGGGCGACGTCGTCGAGCACCTCGGCGTCACCGGCGATGGTCACCGACGACGGACTGTTGATCGCGGCGATCGACACTCGGCTCTGGAATTCGGCGCGGGTCCGGTCGTCGAGGATCCCCATGAGCGACTCGGCGTCGAGCCCGACCGCGAGCATGCGGCCCATCCCGCTGGTGCGCTGCTGCAACCGGCTCCGGTGGTAGATCACGCGCACGGCGTCGGAGAAGCCGAGCACACCGGCCAGGTAGTGGGCGGCCACCTCGCCGGCACTGTGTCCGACCACCGTGTCGGGCCGCACTCCGAAGTGTTCGAGCTGGGCCGCCAGCGCGATCTGGACGGCGAAGTTGGCCGGTTGGGCCACGTCGGTCTCGCCAAGTCGCGACGTCGTCTCGTCGCGCCGAAGCTCCTCGAGCAGTGACCAATCCGTGTACCGGGACAACTCGCGGTCAGTGCGTTCGATGCTCTCGGTGAAGACGGGAAACACGTCGAGCAGCCCGCGGCACATTCCCCACCACTGCGGGCCCATGCCGGTGCAGACGAACGCCAGCTTCGGCGTCACCGGGTTGGTGCGTCCCGCGGCGATCTGTCCGCCGTCGGCGAGCGCCTGGAGTTGGTCTCGTGCGTCGGCGATGCCGTCGGCGATCAGGGTGTGGCGGTGGTTGAGGTGGGCGCGTCGCAGTCCGAGGGTGTACGCGAGATCGTCGAGCGTGACCTCGGGATGGTCGCCGAGGTGGTCGGCGAGTTGGCGGGCCGTGGCCACCAGGGCCTCTTCGCTGCGGGCGGAGATCGGCAGGATCGTCGACGACGAAATCCCCGAACCGCTTTCGACGGTCTCGGCAGCGGCGGGCGGCTCGGCGAGCACCACGTGGGCGTTGGTCCCGCCGAATCCGAACGAGTTGACCCCGGCGACGCGACGCTCGCACGCGGGGTACGGACGGCCGGTCGTCGGAATGTCGATGCCCATCTCCGCGAGGTCGAGACCTCCACTGGGCGAATCGAAGTGAAGATTGGCGGGGACGAAGCCGTGCTTGAGCACCAGCGCCGTCTTGATCAGACCGGCCACCCCCGCACCGGCCTCGAGGTGTCCGATGTTGGTCTTGACCGACCCGATGAGCAGGGGCTCGGCGTCGGACCGACCCGAGGCCAACGCACTGGCCAGCGCCCGAATCTCGATGGGATCGCCGACCGGCGTGCCGGTTCCGTGCGCCTCGACGTAGCCGATCTCGGCGGGCTCGACGCCGGCGCGGTGCAGCGCGGTGACGATGGCGGCCTCCTGGGCCTCCTTGCGGGGCACGGTGATGCCGTCGGTGTGTCCGTCCTGCGACACCGCGGTGCCGAGGATCTGGGCGTACACCTCATCGCCGTCACGCAGGGCCTGGGCCAGGGGCTTGACGATCACGACTGCACCGCCCTCGCCGCGGGCGTAGCCGTCGGCCGACTCGTCGAAGGCCTTGCTGCGTCCGTCGGGACTGAGGAACCCACTCTTGGACTCCGCGATGGCCGTGTTGGGTCCCAGCATCACGTTCACGCCGCCGGCCAGGGCGACGTCGCATTCACCGTTCCAGATGCTCTGGGCCGCCAGGTGAACCGCGACCAGCGAACTCGAACAGGCGGTGTCGACGGTCATGCTGGGACCGCGGAAGTCGAAGGCGAACGAGATCCGGTTCGCCAGCATCGTCATCATCATTCCGGTCGACGAGTGGGTCTTGAACCGGTAGCGGCTGGTGCGCCCCTGATTTTGGAGCAGTTGATAGTCCAGGGTGAAGCCGCCGATGAAGACGCCGACCGGGGTGCCGGCCAACGAGTCGGCGGCGATACCGCCGTCCTCCAGGGCCTCCCACGTGACCTGGAGCAGGAGGCGTTGCTGCGGGTCGAGCAGGTGGGCCTCGCGCGGCGAGATCCCGAAGAATTGTGGGTCGAACTGGTCGACGTCGGCGAGGAATCCGCCTCTGCGCGTGACCATCTTGCCGACCTTGCCCGGGTGGGGGTCGTGGAAGCGCGCCGCGTTCCAGCGTGCGTCGGGCACGACGCGCGTGGCATCGGTGCCGCTGCACAACAAGTCCCAGTAGCTCTCGGGCGAACCGACGTCGCCCGGCAGGCGGCATCCGATTCCGACGATCGCCAAGGGTTCCTGACGGCTTCGTTCAGTCGGCATGTGGTGTCCTCGTCCCCCAGCATCTGTGGTCATTCATTGTCTACGTCCCCACGACCGGTCACCCTGCCGCGTGTGCGGTGCAGGGCTCACCACTGGTTCGTATTGACGGCCGCGTCGGATGGGTCGTCGTCAGGTCAGTTCAAGAGAGCTGGTGAGGATCCACTCCGAGCTGACCGGATTGACGGCCTGCTCGGTGCGGAAGACCGACCGCAGTTCGCGCAGCAGCGGGTCACGCTGCCAGGCCTGCACCTGCCGCATGACGTCGTCGTCGGCGAAGACCTTGGCCTTCTCCGCGAGGACCGTCTCCATCAGCTGGCCCGCGACCTGGCGCAGCAGCCGCGCGTTGGCGTCGAACCGCTCGGCGAACCTGGGTGCGGTTCCCATCATCGCCCGGTGCAGGGTCTCCATGAAGTTCAGCGGGACGTACAGGTCGACGAACCGGGCTGACGCCGCGGCGCCCTCCACCGCCGCCCACTCGCGGAAGAACCGTTGCACGCGGTTGCTGAGCTCGATCAGCCCCTCGAGGTACGGCACGATCTCGGGGTCGTCGGCGACGGTGACGAATCGACCGTTGGCGTAGAGGTAGCCGACGAAGCCCCAGTAGAACGCGATGTCCCAGACGACCTTCGCCGCCATGACGTTGGGGGCACCCATCAGCGTGTACTGGTCGCGGTAGATGGCCAGCCACATCTCGGTGAGCGACCGGAACAGCGAATCGGCGATGGCCCCCCGCGCGACGACGTCCTCACCGTCGAGCTCGCGGATGACCATGTCGGTGATGAGCCCGTTGCCGATGGCGACGAGATCCAGTCCCGAGGAGTACAGCGGGTCGAGGAAGATTCCGGCGTCTCCGGTGATGGCCCATCGTTCGCGGCCGTCGAAGATCTTGCTGACGCCGTGGCTGTACTTCTTCATGACCCGGAAGTCCTTGATCAGGTCGTCGAACTTGGCCAGCTCGGCCGCGCACTGCGGCTCGTGCTCGCGCAGCCATGCCTTGGCCTTCTCGAGGCTGTTGAAGCCGTCCATGTCGTGGAACGCCGGGTCCGCCACGATGCCGACGCTGGTGGCACCAGAGGCCAGCCGGATCAGCCAGACCCAATACCCTTCTCCCATGAGGTGATTGGTCGACATCGACCGGTCACCTTCGGTGAGGCGGCCCTGCCACTGCGGGTCGTCGCTCCAATTCCCCAGGTCGATCTCGGCGGCGACCCGAAACCACACCGCGTTGCAGTGGTGCTCGTTGGGGAGCCTGAGGTCGAGTTGGCGGGGCAGCTTGCGGGTGCGTCCGGACGCGTCGACCACCCAGCGCGCGGTGACCTCGGCGACGGCGTCACCGTTCTGGGTGGTGATCACGTGGGGTCGGCCCTCGGAGCCGAACTCCACCGAGCGGACCCGCCCCTGGGAGAACTGGACGCCCGCGGCCACGGCCCGGTCGGTGAGCTCGTTCTCCAGCCGGCCACGGTCGATCTGATAGGTCGGCTGCGGCACGAAGCTCGAACTGCCGACCTCCATCCGCTCGGTGATGTCGGTATTGCCGTCGTGGGTGAAGAACATGCGCAGACCCATCTTGCGGATCTGCGAGCTCTTGAGGTGGTCGGCCAGTCCAAGGCGTTCACCGAGGTACAGCGCCGACACCTCGACCGTGGACTCCCCGACGGTGTGGGTGATCTCGGGAACGGGGCGCACGGTGGGCTCGACGACGACGATGCGCGTCGCCGGCCGCGCGCGGCGGATCTCCAAAGCGAGGGTCAGCGCCGCGATGCCGCCACCGATGACGGCGACGTCGTGGTCGGCGTCATTCGCCGGCACGGCCTCGGCAGCAGTGGTGTCCGCCTCCGCCAACTGTGCTCGGATCCGGCGCGCCAGCGCGGCCCGTGTCTCGGCATTCATCTCTGAGACGTCCATGCGTTCCCCTTCCACGAGACGACGGGAATCTCACTGCGGCCGACGTTATCGGACGCTGCGGCCTCGACTGGCCCGAACGGACGCCCGGCGCGGGTGCGAGCACCGGGCCTCGACCGACCGGTCGCATCTCGATCGTGCTGCGTGCAGACCTCGGTGCGCCCACCACGGCAAGGCCGGGCGGCGTGGCCGACCGTCGGTGTCGTCAGCATTTCGTCACACCGTCGTCGGCCAACGGAGCCGCGGTGGCCGGTGGTGCGAGCACGCGGTGCCGGCCGTAGACGTATTCGAAGATGGGCGAGGCCATCAGGGTGGTGACGATCGCGACCAGCACCAGGATGGTGAACAACGTGGGGCTGATGATGCCCGCCTCCAGCCCGATGTTCAGCAGGATCAGACCGATCAGGCCGCGAGCGTTCATCAACGACCCGAGGGCGACGGCCTCGCGCAGAGGCACCTTCTTGAGCCGCGCGGCGACCGTGCAGGCGATGCCCTTGCCGGCGATCGCAACGGCCACCAGGCCCAGCGTCACCGCCCACAGCGTCGGGGTGTTCACCAGCCCGATCTGGGTGTTCAGCCCGGAGTAGACGAAGAACATGGGCAGCAGGAAGGTGGTGACGAGCGGCTCGAGCCGGGAGGTCAGGTGCCGTTCGAAGAACCCGGACGGCATGGCGACACCCAGGATGAAGGCGCCGAAGATGGCGTAGATGCCGATGACGTCGGTGAACCACGCGGCGGCCATCAGCAGGATCAGCACGACGCTCAGCATGGGCGGGGTGACGGTGCCCTGGCGTTCGGCCATCGGCCCGAGCACGCGCAGTGCCCGTCGACCGATCGTCATGACCACCACGGTGTAGACCACGCCGCCGCCGATCGCCACGACCGCCATCATGGGATCGTCGCGGTTCATGGCGAGCACCACGGCGAGGATGCACCAGGAGACGGCGTCGTCGGTGGCGCCGCAGGCCAGGGCCAACGTGCCCAGCGACGTCCCCGACAGGCCCTTCTCGAAGATGATGCGGGCCAGCATCGGGAAGGCGGTGATCGCGATCGCCGCGCCGAGGAACAGCATCGCCATCACCGGTGTGACGCCGTCTTCGAAGTACTCCCCACTGGACAGCAGCGGCACGGCGACGAGGGCGCCGAGCGCCAGCGGCGCGAGGATGCCGGCCGCGGAGACCGCCACCGCGGTGCCCGCACGATGCTTGATCAGGTCGACGTCGAAGTTGAGTCCGATGAGGAACATGTAGAGGACCAGGCCGATCTGGGCCACGGTGTAGAGCACCACGTTGGACGGCCCGGGCGGGAAGAGCGCCTGCTGGACCCCGGGAGCGATCTGGCCCAGCAGCGACGGTCCCAGCACGACTCCGGCGATCATCTCGCCCACCACCTGCGGCTGCCCGACCCGCTTGGCGACGATGCCCACCACTCGGCACGTCGCGAGGATGACGGCCAACTCCAGGAAGAAGTGGATCGCAGTGGCTGCGGGCATGTCGGGTTCCTACGGGTCGCCGGGCGTGGGCACGTCTAACGGTCCGAGCTCCGCAGGCCGCGGCACCGGTGCCGCGGTCAGTCCAACTCGGGGCTCAGGAGTCTATTCGCCGACGACGACCCTTCGGATGGGTGTCGGGGCCGACCCTCGGGCGCCGTGCTGCGCTGACCCAGCCGGTCGCCGAGCCACACCATTAGCCAGATGCCGCAGGCGACGGTGACGACGAGGAAGCTGGGCGGCACGTTGAACATCGCCGACCCGGCGAGCCCCACCCACACCGAGAACACGCTGATCACCGCCGAGATCGCCATTGCCGCCGACGGGCGCGGGGTCAGCGTGATGCCCGCGGCGGCGGGCGTGACCAACAGAGCGAACAGCAGCAACGTCCCGACGGCCTGCACCGCCATCGTCACGGCCAGCGCGAGCAAGAGCATGAACACGACCGAGAGCGCGCGCACGGGAATGCCCTTCGCCTCGGCGACCGAGGGGTTGACCGAGCCGTAGAGCAACGGCCGGTAGATCACCCCCACGCACAGCACGAGCACTGCGAACAGCGACGTGAAGCCGACCAGCTGGTCGTGGGTGATGGCGAGAAGGTTCCCGAACAAGACGTTGGTCATCGTGCTGGAGCTCTTGGTGGCCAGGGAGTTGAGGAACAACCCCAGCCCCGTGGCGAACGCCAGCGTGGTTCCGGTGACGACGTCGCGGTCGGAGGCGCGCGCGCCCAGCGCCCCGATGACGAGCGCTCCGGCGGCGCAGAACAGCCCGAGGCCGAGCACCGGAGGCAGACCGAGCAGCACCGCTCCCGTCGCACCCGGCAGGCCCATGTGGGCCAGGGCGTGCGAGGCAAAGGCGTTGCGCCGCACCACGATGAAGTACCCCATCAGCCCGGAGGCCAGCGCTACGACCGTGCCGCCGATGAGCGCGTTGCGCATGAACGGCGAGCCGAGGATCGCCCACCAGTCGTGCTGATAGCCCAGGGCCGCGGCTCCCGCCGTCACGGCACGCACCGGGTGTACAGCTCGCCCTGCGGCGTGTGCATCACGTGGATCGGGGTGCCGTAGAGGTGTGAGAGCAACGCGTCGTCGGCCACCTCGTTCATCGGTGCGTAGTGCGGGTGGCCGTCGAGCAGGTAGATCGCGCTGTCCAGCAACGGCAGTACGGGATTGAGGTCGTGGGCGACGACCAGAATGGTCACGCTCAACTCGCGGTGCAGGCGCGCCAGGAGCGTGACGATCTCGCGCTGACTACGAAGGTCCAGCGACGCCAGGGGTTCGTCCAGGATCAACATTCGCGGGCGGGAGACCAAGGCCTCGGCGACGGCGATGCGCTGCCGTTGTCCGCCGGAGAGTTGGGCGAGGCGCCGGTCGGCGAAGTCGGTGGCGTCGACCGCGGCCAGAGTCTCCCGAACCCGTTGGCGCTGAGCAGATGTCGCCCGCCCGAAGGCCCACCGACGACCGGTCAGCCCAAGCATCACCATGTCGCGGGCGCGGATCGCCTCACCCGCGGTGGCGGCGTAGTCCTGCGGCACGTAGCCGATGCCGTCGTTGTCCGCACCGGGGCGGGCGCCGAAGACGCGCACCTCTCCGGCCGCCGCCGGGATCAGCCCCAGGATCATGTGCAGCAGGGTCGTCTTGCCCGCACCGTTGGCTCCGATCAGCGCCACGATGCCACCGGCGGGCACCTCGAACGTGGCCTGCGACCAGATCAGTCGCCGACCGCGGACCGCACTGACCCCGGTGAAGGCAAGCGCGGGCGGCTCGGTGTCAGGTCGAGACACCCAGGGCCTTCGCCAGGGCGGTGAGTTGTCCGTCCTGCCATGCCTCGAATGAGCTCTGCCCGGGTGGCACGGTCTCGGTGACGTCGACCACGGGCACGCCCGCCCCTTCCGCCGCGGCCCGGATCTGTTGCGGGACGGCACCTTCGGTCTGGGTGTTGTAGATCAGAACGTCGACCTGCTTGGCGGCCAACAGGGTGGTGAACGCGTTGATGTCGGCCGGCGTCGGGTCGGATTCGTTGGCCGAGGCCCGTTGGTAGCCCTCGGGGGTCTTGTCGACCAATCCCATCGCCTGGGCCTGGTAGTCGAAGATGCCCTCGGTGGCGGCGTAGCTCTTGCCCGACGCGCCGGCCTTGATCGTGGCGATGAGGCCGTCGTAGGGCTTGAGCGCGCTGGTCAGCGCCGCGCGGCGGTCGCCGAAGAAGCCGGCCGCCTCTGGGTCGAGCTTGCTCAGCTCGGCGGTCACGGCGTCGGCGACGGCGGTCACCGCCGACGGGCTGTACCAGAGGTGCGGATTGGCGCCCTCGGTGGTCTTGGTGACCTCCGCGGCGCTGACCACTGGTGCCCCGGGCGCCGAGGACGCGGCGAGCTTGGCGGCCCAGGCGTCGTAGTCCGCGCCGTTGACGACGACCATCTTGGCGCCGGCGAAGGAGGCCGCGTCCGCGGGTGACGGTTCGTAGTCGTGGGGGTCGACCGAGGAGCTGGCGAGGATCGTCTTGACCCGAGCGCAGGCTCCGCCGAGCTCGGAGACGATGTCACCCCATTGGTCGACGCTGACCACGACGTCGACCGGTGCGGTGGGGCACGCAGCACCGGACGTCGTGGCGGCCGGTGCTGCGGCGGTGCTCGACGAGTCGGACGGAGTGGACTGCCCCGAGCCACAGGCGGACAGCGCGCCGGTCAGGGTCAGGACGAGGGCGGCGGCGAACGGGGCCGGACGGCGTAACGGATGGGTCATAACGCTAACGATAATCATTTCCATGTAGATGGCGCCACTCGGGTGGGAGTCTTCGATTTCCGCGGCCGATCAGTCCCGGACGCGGGTGCGGCGCGGCCGCCCCCGCCGTGACGAAAAGCCCGCGGCCGGAGCGCGTTTGAGGCCCTTTTGGCTAGCCTTGGTTTGCTAGCGCAAAGGCGGGCCGGTGGCTACCGTCTTCGCCATGACGACGGCACCCCATCCCGCCGAGCCCCACACCGGTTCGGTGTCATCGAAACTGAACTGGCTGCGGGCCGGTGTCCTGGGCGCCAACGACGGGATCGTCTCGACCGCAGGCATCGTCGTCGGCGTCGCCGCGGCCTCCGCGTCGTCGGGCCCGATTCTCACCGCGGGCATCGCCGGACTCGTCGCCGGTGCGGTCTCGATGGCCCTGGGCGAGTACGTGTCGGTGAGCACGCAGCGCGACACCGAGAAGGCCCTGCTGAGCAAGGAACGCCGCGAGTTGCGGGAGGACCCCGGCGCCGAACTCGACGAGCTCGCGAACATCTACCAGGCCAAGGGATTGTCCGCGGCCACCGCGCGCACGGTGGCCCAGGAACTCAGCGACCATGACGCGTTCGCCGCACATGCCGAGGTCGAGCTGGGGATCGACCCGGGTGACCTGACCAACCCGTGGCAGGCGGCGTTCTCCTCGGCGCTGTCGTTCACCGTGGGCGCACTGCTGCCGCTGATCGCAATCATGTTGCCGCCGAACGGCCTTCGCGTCCCGGTCACCGTCGTCGCCGTCCTGCTCGCGCTGGCCGTCACCGGTGCGACGTCAGCTCTGATCGGCGGCGCACCCGCGGGCCGGGCAGTGGCCCGCAACGTACTCGGAGGCGGCCTTGCCCTCGCCGTCACCTATCTGATCGGACATCTCGTCGGCACGGTCGTCTGAGCACGCCGCGCGCGGCTCAGTAACCGAAGTAGACCGCCGCCATGTCCTCGTCGCCGTGGCCGGCCTCGCTGGCCGCGTCGAACGCGGCGCGGACGCCGTCGACCAGTGCGGTGGACAGTCCCGCCGCGGCGATCGCCTCCTGGATCAGCCCGGTGTCCTTGCGAACGCCGTCGACGCTGAACTGCGGCGCGAACGACGACTCGATGATCGCCTTGCCCTTCATCTGCAGGTAGGGCGAGCCCGCCGCGGATCCGTCGAACGCGTCGAGCATCAGCTGCTGGTCCAACCCGAGCCCTTTGGCAAGGGCCATCGACTGTCCGACGGCTGCGGCCAGGGCGCCGATCCATGCGTTGCAGACCAGCTTGAGCTTGGACCCGAGACCCAGTTGGTCGCCGACCCAGACCGTCTTGGCCGACATGGCGTCGAACGCCACCTCGACCTTCTCGCGCAACGCCGGATCACCCGATGCCAACATCACCAGCTTGCCTTGCTCGGCGGGTGCCTTGGTCCCCAGTACGGGACAGTCCAGGAAGGCGACGCCGTGCTCGGCGGCGAGGGCGGCCGTCCGCTCGGCCCCGTCGACGCCGACGGTCGCGCACTGCACGAATACCGCGCCGTCCCCCATCGCGGGCAGCACCGTGGCCATCAGTTCGAGGGTCGAGGCCGCGTCGAACAGCATCGCCACCACGACGTCGGCGTCGGCGACGGCCGCGGTCGGATCCAGGGCGACCACGGCGCCGTCGTCGGCGAGGGGTTCCGACCGTTCGGTCGTGCGGTTCCACACCGTCACCTCGATGCCCTCGCGCAGCATCGACTGCGCCATTCCCGCGCCCATGGCGCCCGTACCTAGAACCGTCACTAGCATGGGGGCCATTCTGCCCGGCCCCCGCCGGGACGCCGCGTGCAGCGCGTTAACCTGTCGTCTGCGGCGCAGTGCCGCGTTTGCCAGGAGGATCACCATGCGCTCTGTCAGCGTGGCCGTACTCGCCACGATCGCCACCATCTTCGGCTCGTCGGCCGTGGCGCAGGCGGCACCGAAGGACTACTGCGCCGACCTCAAGGGCGCCAGCACCGGTAGCTCGTGCGTCATCCAGCAGTCCGATCCTGCCTACACCGTGAACATCAGCATTCCGCAGGACTACCCCGACCAGAAGTCGGTCGCCGACTACGTCTCCCAGACCCGCGACGCGTTCGTGAACACGGCCAAGTCGGGCGGCGGGCAATCCTCGCTGATCATCGCGCCGACGGAGTACACCTCGGCGGTGCCCCCGCGCGGCACGCAGGCCGTGGTGTTCAAGGTGACGCAGAACGTGGGCGGCACGCAGTCGAAGACGACGTTCAAGGCGTTCAACTGGGACCAGTCCTACCGCAAGTCGATCGTCTACACACCGGTGAAGGACGACAAGACGTTGACGCCGCTGTGGCGGGTGGACGATCCGCTGCCGACCGTGGCGCCACTGGTCCAGAGCGGACTGCAACAGCAGTTGGCACCCCCGCCCGCCGCGCCCGCGACCCCGACGGTCGCGCCCGGCCAGCCGACTCCGACCACGTCGACGACGAGCACCGCCCCGCCGCCCCCGCCGGCGCCGCTGCCGATCTCGTCGGCCGCGCTGTACAACCCGGCCAACTACCAGAACTTCGCGGTAGTGAACGACGGGGTGATCTTCTTCTTCGACCAGGGCGTGCTGCTGCCCGATTCGGCCGGGCCGCTGCAGGTGCTGGTCCCGCGGTCGGCGATCGACCCGATGATCGCCTGACGGGTCCCCGGTCCTCACGTTAGATCTCGGCCCCGGGGGCCAGTTGCCAACCGCAGGTCTATCGACGACCGTGATGCGCCCAGCTGGGATCAGTGGTCAACAACGTGGCCGCATCGGGGCGGGCGGCGAGAGCACCGTCGTCGGTCGTGCCCGGCTGCCGGAGAGCTCGTCGAATCGACGTGCGGTAGGTGCTCAGTCCACGCGGCGGCGGAGCGATGATGGTGTCTATGTCACGGTCCTTCATCACCGCGTCGTGCCGCAGTGACTCCACCAGGGGACGCACCAGATCGGGTGACATGGGTGTGAGGAACGCTATGCCGCGGGTGCTCAGCGACGGGGTGACGAGCGGGACCGGGACGAAGCGGCGGCGAGACAACCCGGCCTCTTCGGCGAAGTCACCCAGCATGTCCCGATAGCGAAGGACGTTGGGGCCGCCGACGTCCCAGGTTCGGGATCCGGGTAGATCCGCGGTTGCCGATGCCACGAGATAGTGCAGGACGTCGTCGACGGCAATGGGTTGGACCAGATGATTCGTCCACGTGGGCACCGGCAGCACCGGCAGGGCGACGGTCAGCAGGCGGATCATCTCGTAGGACGCCGACCCGGCGCCGATGACGACCCCGGCCTGAAGGACTACGGTCTCGATTCCCGAATCGATCAGGGTGTCGCCGACCGTGGTGCGCGACTTCAGGTGTGCGGACAGTTCCCCCGTCCTGGGGTGCAAGCCGCCGAGGTAGACGAACCTGCCGACGTCGGCCCGGCGGGCCGCCGTGACGGTGTGGTTGGCCGATTCCGCTTCGGCGCTGCTGAAATCGGTTGAGCTGCCCATGGAATGGACCAGGTAGTACACGACGTCGATCCCCGTGAATGCCTTGGCGAGGGAGTCAGGGTCAGTCAGGTCGGCGGTGACGACCTCGACGTCGTCCACCCATGACATCTTTTGCAGATCGTGCGGGTCGCGCGCCATCGCACGCACCCGATGGCCCGCCTCCAGAAGCCGTGGGATCAGTCGGCCGCCGATATAGCCCGTGGCCCCTGTCACCAGACAATTCAACCCATCGTCTGACACCTGATGATCCTCTCGACCGCGCTCGCAGCAGCTCGCCGGGTCGGGAGCGACTTGAAGGTGATACCCCGCCGCCGGTCTCCTCACGCCTGGTTCGGCCATGCCAGGGTTGGGCCATCTTCCTCGACACGCCGAGCGGGCTCGACGATCGCGGCGTTGGGGGGCATTGTCCTGCAATCGGTTTCACCGCGGTGATGGCGCGCACGTGTCGACTACGGCTGCTCCGCTGCCATGCGAACCGGCTTTCGACTCAACCCAGGCCCACGGGTGGCTGTTTGGCTGCCTGGCGCACGGCGATCTCGGCGACGCGTTGATACGCGGTCATGAGGAGTAGGCGGGAATGCGGCCGGTCGAGGGCGGCCTTGGACCGGGACAGGTCGACCAGATCAGCTATCACTTGCTCCGCCAGATACGTGAGTTGGACGTTGTGGTGTAGCGACTGCGTTCGCAAGACGTCGAATGCGGCATCGGCGTCGATGCCGCACACGAACATCAGGATTCCCTTGGCCTGCTCGATGGTGGCCCGTTCGGCGACGATGCGGTGTACGCGCGCTGCGATCCGCAGATCTTCGTCGACGCCGGAGGACTCGCCGCGGCTCTCGGCGTTCATCATCATGCAGCTCCTTCACGACTAGCGTCGGTTCGTTGCCGTGCTACATGCCGTGGTCTGGGACGAGTCCTGCCGGTGACTGACGCGCTGTGGACAGTGGATATGCCTACCCCGTCAATTCAACCGTGAATCACCTAAATGTGCTCGCCGTTCGACATTTCTGCAACGAGATGAGAGAAGTGTTAGCGGGGTGCGGCGGAGGTTCGGGAAACGGGCGATGTGCATGATTCTCGCGCGAGCACCAGCTTTGCTCCCCTCCCGGGCGAAGGCCACTGCGACGCCTCCGCCGGTGCAACCGCGGCCAGCACGTCAGCGGCGGCGCGGTCCGAGGTGATCGCGGTCCAGGCTTTCGGTTACCAGGTCTGCACGTCAGCTGCGATCGCCTCGGCCACCGAGGCTGCACGGGCCGGGGCGAAACGCGCAGTGATCATCAGGCCCATCTGAGCCGCACTGAGTATTTCGGCCTTGGCCTCCCCGTTCTGAATTCCTTCGACCGCGTGAAGCGCGTGAAGGAGAGCCCGGCGCAACCGCTTGCGAAAGGCTCGGACCGACTCGGTGGCCGCCGCGTCGAGAATGGCCAATTCCGAGGCGGTGTTGGCCATCAGACACCCGCGCGACGCTACCGACGCCGGCCCTCGCAGATGGTGCGCGAGGGCCCGGAAGTAGGCGACGATCTCGTTGCGGCCGGCCGTGGCGGCCTCCATCGGTTCGATGATCGGCCACATGAAGTCGTCGCAGTAGCTCTGCATCGCGCGGTCGAAGAGGCCCTGCTTGCTGCCGTAAGCCTGATAGAGACTCGAGCGGCTCAGTCCGGTCACCGTTTCCAGATCGGCCAGCGGGGTGGATGCGTATCCGCGTTCCCAAAACACGTCGCGTGCGGCGCGCACGACGTCCAGGTCGTCGAACTGTCGGCGACGCCCCATGGCCGTTCCCTCGATCCTAGTGGTCCGGTTGACAATATGAATCGCTCGGTCCACTATACAAATCAGAACTGATCAGTTCAGAAATTTGGAGAGGTCAAGGGCTATGTCGCTCATCGTCGACACCCGCCAGATACCGGCAGCAGACCGGGCAGAGGCCGTCACCCAGGTGGTGGGTGACACCCTCGTCGCAGTTGACATCGACTTCACCGAGGGGCTTCCCGTCACGGCGGCCGGCACGATCCACGAGTTGGGTGACCTGAAGAACTTCTCGGTGCAATCCAATGCGCTCACCGTGGAGCGCACCCCTTGTCAGGCCCGCGACGATTTGCGCCCAAGCCTGTTCCTCGGAGTACAGCGCTCCGGCACCAGCATCGTTGTCCAACACGGCCGCGAGGCGCTGCTTCGGCCGGGTGAGCTGGTGCTCTGGGATACGACGTCGCCGTACACGTTGTCCGACCCCGATGGGATTAGACATCATTTCTTTCGGCTGCCGATCGAGCGTTTGGCACTGCCACACGACCTGATCACGCAGCTGTGCGCGGTAACCCTGAGCCCGGCGCATCCGATGGCCGACCTCGCAGCAACCTATTTCCGGCGCCTCGCGGCTCGCTTGGATGTCTTCGACTTGCCCGACGCCGATGCGATTGCCGCACCCAGCATTGAATTGGTGCGAGCGTTGATCACCACACACGTCGATGCAACCGAGCTGGGCAAGGATGCGATGCACGCCACCCTTGCGCTACGGATTCTCGAGTACTTGCGAGCTCACCTGCACGACCCCGATCTCAACGCCTCGCAGGTGGCCTGCGAACACCACATCTCGGTGCGGCAGCTCTACAAAGTGCTCGCTGCCGCCGGGGTGACCTTGGGTGACTGGATCCGCGCTGAACGCCTGGCAGGGTGCCGGGGCGACCTGGCCAACCCCGCAACGCACGCCACCTCGATCGCCTCGATCGCACGGCGCTGGGGTTTCACCGATGCGTCGAGCTTCGCGCGGATGTTCCGCACCACGTACGGCATCTCCCCCCGCCAGTGGCGCGACACCCGAGCGGCCGCGCTCGGCTGACACCCGGCGGTATCACCAAGTCGCGACGTCGGCGGCGATGTTCTCGGCCAGCATTGCCGCAGGGATCGGGTCATATCGCGCCGAGATCATCAGCCCGATCTGAGCTGCCGCCAGCACGTCGGCCTTTTGCTCGATGTCGTCGATCCGACCGGCGAGCGGGGCGAGGCAGCCGACGAACGCGCTGTAGACGCGGTCACGAAACTCACGGACCACCTTCGCCGTCGGCTCATCGAGCACGTTGAGTTCTGAGGCGGTGTTGGCGATCATGCAGCCGCGGGCGGCCACGTCGTACGGGGAATCCCGTAAATGCCGCGCGAGTGCCAAGAAGTAGGCGACGATCTCGTCGCGTCCGGCCCCCTCGGCCTCCATGGGCACCACGATGGGCCAGATCACGTCGTCGCAGTAGCTGGACAACGCGCGGCCGAACAGGCCCTGCTTGCTGCCGTAAGCCTGGTACAGGCTGGAGCGACTCAGACCGGTAGCGGCTTGCAGGTCAGCCAGGGACGTCGAGGCGTACCCGCGTTCCCAGAACAGGTCGCGAGCGGCACGGACGACGCTGGCGTCGTCGAACTGCTTGGGGCGCCCCGCGGCCATCGCCGGGACCCTACCGTCGCCCAACTCGACCAGAAGCCATCCGACCAGGCTACACTTCCGGACCGATCGGTTCACTCCGTCCGACGCGGGCGTAGTAGGTCGGATTAGTGCCGCACCGCGTAAGGGGTCGAGGACGGTTAGAGCGTGCCCGTCCGAAGGTCCGCGCTCCCCTTGAGGATGGCCGACTCCAGCGTTTGGTTCTCGGGTTGGATCCGGTCCCAGAGAGTGCCCTTGCCGAGTTCTGCGCCGCGCTGCTCTTCTCGCCTGAACCACTGCTCGGCGGTCTTGATGCGATCAGGGTGAATCTCGTCCAGCAGTGCGTAATCACGACCGATCTTGCGGTACTTCCAGACATTCCAGAAGCCGGTGAAGTTGTCGCGGAAGCTCATGGTGCTCTTGTCGTTCGGGTCGGCGTTGTACCCGGCGGGCAGGTCGGCCAGGCCCTTTAGGGGACCGTTCCAGTAGTCCTCGAGGCTGGTGTCGACGTACTGGGCTGGGTGGCCGGTGACGGTCGTGAAGGCTTCGGCGATTTCGGTGTAGGTCAAGTCGGCGATGGCGACTTCGAGGTTGACACCGTTGGACCGTTCGGGGTGATCGAAGATCCAGCGTGCGTAGTAGCCGCAATCCTCCAGTGAGACATGGGGAACCGCGCCGTCGCCCAGCGGTACCCGCCAGGTGGCGACGCCGTCTTCGACGGTAGGGGTCATCGCGGTCAGCGGCGAGATCACCATCTCCATGTACGGGCCGGAGGTGAACACCGCGGCTCCCATCCGATCGCTATTGTCCTGGTTTTGGAACAGGATCCACTCCCCCATGCGGCCCTTGCCGTCGTAATGGCCGCTGCGAAAGGTGGAGTCATAGCCCGACTTCTTCAGGGCGTAATCCAGGTTTCCGTAGACGAAGAACTCGATGCCTTCCTCGATCGCGATCTCGTAGGTGCGGATGGCCCAGTAGGTTTCGGTCTTCTCGCCGGTGTTGAAGCCGTCGATGTTGACGTAGGCGCCGTCGCAGCCTCGAAACCCGGCCCGCAGGACGGCCTCGTCGGCGAAGGAGCCTTCCACCAGCGTCACATTGCCCAGGGCGAGCAGTGCTTGAGCCCGCGGCGAAGTCGTGTCACGGGTCAGGACGCGCACGGAGTACTTCTCGTCGGCGACGAGCGCGGCGACGATGGGCATCCCTTGGGCTCCGGTGCCGCCGATGAAGAAGATCGAGGAGGTGGTGTGGGTGGCGGTCATGGTCGTCGACTCCTGACGTTGCAGCGGTGAATGGGGTGGGCTGAGATGTCTAGGACCATCTGCCGAATGCGCTGTGCACCAATGAATTGCGGATCGCTCGCGACGAGTCCGGCGATCCGGTGGGCCTGGCGACGCATCCCGGTGGGAATGTCGAGCCGGGACACGACGTGCTCGGTGCGGGGCTCAGACACCCTTGTGCGTCAGCCACTGCAACGCGACGTCGGCGACGTCCTTCCAACCGTTGTCGATGGTCAGGGAGTGTCCCTTGCCCTCAAACTCGTGGAAGTCGGTCACCGAGGGCCCCTTCGCGTAGAGGGCGACGACTTCCTTGGTGACCTTGAGGGGCACGACGTGGTCCTCGGTGCCCGAGGTCAGCAACAGCGGGCCGCGGTCGGCGACGTGAACGTCGACGGTGGCCGCGGAGTGGCGGGACAAGTTGGCGCCGGCTTCCTCGAACAGGGGACGGCCCGCACCGGGGATGGCCCAGTTGGCGTGCAGCGCATCGGATTCCTCTTCGGTGAGGGTGTTGCCGAACGCGTAATGGAACTGCTTGGCGGTGAGCGCGACGGCACGGTGACGGTTCGCGGGGTTGCCCAGGACGGGGAACGCCGACTTCAGTTGCGCGAACGGCAGCGCCTTGGCGCCCTTGATCGCGGCTGGGTCGATGGCCACTGCTGCAGCCGCATGACCGGTGGCCAACAACTCCTGGGCGATGAGACCGCCGAACGAGTGGCCGACGATGATCGGTTTGACCTCCGGTTCGCCGATGACGGCGGCGTAGTGGTCGACGATGTCGGCGATGCCGATGTCGTTCATCGCGTCGGGGTTGGCCCGGGTCTCCGCCACGGTGGGTGAGTCACCGGGCCATCCCGGCGCCGACGCCGAGTAGCCGTTCTGGGCGAACAGGTCCAACCACGGTTGCCAGGCGCTGGAGTGGATCCACAGTCCGTGGATGAAGATGACCGAGTGGGCCTTGGTGGGTGAGGTCACGAGATGCCTTTCAGGTGAGGTGACCGGATCGGTCATGTGTTGCAGCAGAGGTCTTTCCGATGGGGGTCAGGCTGTCGTCGTGGCGGACTGGCCGGGCGCGAACTGGTCGAGGTGCAGGCGGACGAAGTCCTGGATGCTCATCGGCGCGACGCCGGTGATGTCCTGCACGGTGGTGTTGGTGGCCTCGAAGACGCCGTGGATCAGGTCATTGGCGACCGCGCCGATGTGCTGGGCGAAGAACGGCCCCAGATAGGGGATGTCGGTGACGATGGCCTGGAAGTCCGCGATCGGCATCGGGCAGTAGGCGATGGTGCGTCCCAGCACCTCGCCGACGGCCTCGGCGATGCTCTTGCCGGTCATCACCTCGGGACCGTTGAGGTAGTACACCTGACCGGCGTGCGGAGCCGGATCAGTGAGGATGGTGGCGATCACTCTGCCCTGGTCTTGGGAGGAGATGGGGGCGAATTTGCCGTCGCCGAACGGCAACGCGAGCATGCCGGCATCGACGATGCGGTCGACTTGCCCGGCGTAGAGCAGCCAGTCGGCGAAGAGGCTAGACCGCAGATGGGTGGCTGGCACCTCGGCGCGTTCGAAGACCTGCTCGCTGATCCAATGATTGAGCGAGGCATGACTCTTCGCCTCACGTCGGGCAGGGCGCTGGGACATGTTGACGATGGCACCGACGCCGGCCTCGGTGGCCGCTTGAGCGAAGTAGGCGGTGGCGTCGATGAGCCCGGGGCGCACCGGGTAGACGAAGTAAGCGGCGTCCACGCCGTCCATGGCCGCTGCGACGCTGTTCATGTCGAGGAGGTCACCGGTGACGACCTCGGCGCCCAACGCGCGCAGCGGATCCGAGCGGGCGTCGTCGCTGTGGACCAGTGCGCGCACCGGCACGTCGCCCTCGTGCAGGGATCGCACAGCGGCCAGGCCGGTCGCTCCGGTCGCGCCGGTCACCAGTACCCGCCTCACGCCCTGCTCCGATCATCGCACGCGCGGAGGTGACGGCGTGGATGCCAACCCTGGTGATTTCCGGGTAACCGCAGGACGCTACTAGACGCAAACTCGTGGCTGGCCAATGTCATTCGTTGGTCTCCCGTCAGCGGATGCGAAGCCTCCGCTGTCTGCGGGCCTCTCGCCTCGACGGTAGGTCGAGCGGGGCCCGATGACCCCGGCCGCGGTCGGGTCGTGCGCACGGCGCACGAGACCGAGCACGGGGTGAGGCACGGTGAACTCGCCTGCGCCACGGGAGTCATGGTTACGGCGCTCACGGCGAATCTCCGCTCGGAACGGGGAAACAAGACTCGACCGTCGTGGATCCCGTCGTGGGCACGGGCGGGTACACGCGGACGTACTCCTCGACGCGGCCGTTCGGTCCCGCCGGCGTATCGAAGATGCGTAGCAGCGCCGCGGCATCGGCCTGGCTGGCGTGCGCGCCGAGGGCCCGAAGTTTGTGCGTCCAGAACGCGGCGACGTCGACCGCGGTGGTGATGTCTTCGTCGGCGACCGCCATGGCCTCCGGTGGCACCCAGGTGTCCTCCCCCAGCGTGGCGCGCGCCCAGTCCGCCACACCGCGCAGCCGCGTCCGTGACAGTGCGATGTGATAGAGGTACGGGCCCCGCCCGTCGTTCGGTGGTTGCCCCGGAATCGACTCTTGGACTTCGGCGTTGGCTATGACGTTCCCGTGAGCGGCCTGCACGAGATCGTGGGTACGTATGTGATCGGGGTGTCCGGAGAGGCCGTTGGGCGGGTAGGTCACCAGCACGTCGGGTCGGTACATCCGGATCAGGCGGACGAGGCGGATCAGCATGGGTCGCGCGGGTCGTCGGCTGAACGCGGCGTCATCCGCGGCGGCTGCAGCGCCGGGAGTGGCCCCGGAGTCGGGGTACCCGAGTTTGACGACGTCGTGAACGCCCAGGGCGGCTGCGGCGAGGTCGAGTTCTCGAGAACGTGCGGCGGCGACGAGGCGCGGGTCATGGCCAGGATCACCAGGTTTCAGTCCGTCGGCGGTGTCGCCTTGCCCGCCGTCGGTACAGGTGACCAGCACGGTGCGCCAGCTGGCGGCGCTGTATCGGGCCAGGGTGCCGCCGGTGAGACTGGACTCGTCGTCGGGGTGGGCGTGCACCATCATCAGGACCGGCACCGGGTGGTGCCCGTGGGTCATCGGTGTTCGGCTAGCGACTTGATGGCCGCCAGGTTCCGTGTCATGCCCTCTCGGAAGTTGCGCAGCCGGCCGGCGACGATCGCCGCCTCTTGGTCGGGGCGCGAAGCGATCGCCATGCTCACCCCCGATCGGCCCGGTCCCATCTGCACCCACTGGCTCAACCGGGTTCCACCGCTCTCGGGTGCGAGGGTGAACCGCCAGATCGCACCGGGCTCGTCGACGTTGCCCACCGCCCAGGCGAACACCTGACCGGGGTCGTAGTCGACGACGTAGGACACGGTGCACCACTGCCCACCCTCTTGTTGGTTGTAGCCGCGGAACGCCGCGCCGACCGCAGGCCCGTTGGCGGGCTCGACCCACTCCACCGAGCACAGTTCGTCGCTGAGCGTCGGCATCAGTTCAATGTCGGCGACGAGTGACCACACCACTTCAGGAGTCGCGTCTATCCACGTCGACGCCTCGGTGGTCGGTTTGTCGGCGTAGCGCGTGCGCATCATGTTCACGGAACGTCCTCTCCAGGCGCGGTGCTGCGACGAGCAGCGCACGGCGGTGTCACGCCGGTACCCCGGTCAGGGTGAACGCGGTCCCCACCGCATTGGGGACGAAGGCCGCCGGCAGCGCGGCGGCGAGCCGGTGCTGGGCCTTCCACCCCGTGCAGTGCGCGGGCACCAAGAGGTCCGGTGCCATGGCGGTGAACGCGGTGACCGTGGGCTCGATGACGGGTTCGAAGGCGGCGCCGCTGAGATGCAAGCCTCCCAGTAGCGCGTGTAGCCGATCGATACCGGTCAGGCGCATGGCGTGGCGGGCGATGTTCACCGCACCGGCATGCCCGCATCCGGTCAGCACGACCAGTCCACGGCCCCGGACATGAACTATCAAGGCCTGTTCGTCGAGGATCAGCGGGTCGGGTTCCCAGCGCCCATCGCGCCACGCCTCGTGGCCGGGCATGCCGTGCTCGAAGTCGGTGGTGCGGTCGACCTCGCCGGTGATCAGGATCGAGTCGTCCATCAGCAGTGAGGGCTGTCGTCGCTCGATGACCTCCAGACCCTCGGCCTCCAGTCCCCGTCGGGTCAGAGTCGGCATCTGCCAATGCATGTCATGGGGCAGCAGGACACGCCGGCGGCTCCACACCAGCGGATGCACGATCAGCGGCATGCCACTGCGGCGCCGAAGCCGGGCCAGGCCCGGAAACCCGCCGGCATGGTCGAAGTGCCCGTGGCTGAGCACCACCACCTCGATCGACGCCGCGTCGAGGCCGAGACGCTCGAAGTTCGCTGCCATTCCTTCCGGGGACACCCCGGTGTCGAAGAGGATGTTGTGCAGGATCTGCGCGCGCCGGACGGTGACCAGAGCGGAGAAACCGTGTTCGGCGACCAACCCTGGAGCGGTGCATCCTTGGGTGAACTGCGGCGCCGCGACGGTCGGTGTCGCGGGGAACGTCGTCCGGTGGGCCGTGGCGGTGTCACCAAGCAGCGCGTCGTAGGCGTTGTCCATCAGGGTGGTGACGACGACCTCGTCGACCGGCTCCAACGCGATGGGGTCGACCGCGGCACCCTCTGCCGTGCGCGGCTGGGAGACGCTTGCCTCGGTGTGTGATCCGCAGCCGTCACACATCGGAGGGGTCGGGACGCAGCACGGCCGGCCCGGTGACCGTCTCCACCCGTCCGGTGGCGACGTCGTAGACCATGCCGCTGACCCGGAACGAGCCCGGGATGTGGGGGGATGCCCGCAAGGCGGCGACGTCGGCGTCGACGGCTGCGCGCGGATCACCAACATGCTTGTCGCCCAGCGAGATCGGGTCGATGTCGAAGATGTCGGCAAGCTTGTCGGGCGGATCCTGCAGGCGCAGGATGCCGCAGTCGGTGTGCTGCAACACGATTAGGTCCCAGCCCGGGCCGAGCGCGCCGCCGAGCGTCTTGGTCAACGTCACCAGCAGCGCGATCTCGGCGATGACGTCGGGGGTGACCCGGCCGCCGATGTTGCGGATCACCGCGACCTCCCCGAGCTGCACGCCGAGGACTTGCGCGGGGTCCACCCGTGGGTCGACGCAGCCGATCAGCAGCGTCTTCAGTTGCGGCACGATCTTCAACCCGGCGGTGAACTGCGTCTCGGCGAAGTGGGTGTTGCGTTCGGTCAGGTCCTCGATGGTGCTCATTGGCGTTGGCTCCCGTGAGTGGTGGTGTGTGTGCTGTGTCAGACGGTTTGCTCGTGGGCAAACTCTGCGCTGTGGGCGCGGGCGAAGTCCTGAATGCTCATCGGCGCCGTCCCGGTGAGCTGTTGCACGGTGTCGTTGGTCTCCGACAGCAGGCCGTCGTTGAGTTCGGCGACCACCGCGCCGATGTGCTGGGCGAAGAAGTCCGACAACTCGGGGATCGTCGCGGCGACGGCCTGGAAGTCCTCGATGGGGAACGGGAAGTAGGTGATCGGCCGGCCCAGCCCTTCGCCCAGAGCGGCGGCGACTCCTTCGCCGTCGAGGACGGCCGGGCCGTTGAGCAGATAGGTTTGCCCGGCGTGCGGCGCGGGATCGGACAGCACGGTGGCGATCACGCGGCCCTGGTCGTAGGCGGCGATCGGCGCGAACTTGCCGGTTCCGAACGGCAACGCCAGGGTGTCGTTGTCGGTGACGCCCTGCACGGCGAACGGGTACAGCATCCACTCGGCGAACAACGTCGGACGCAAGTGGGTGACGGGGACTCCCGACCAGTCGAAGACCCGCTCTGCCATCCAATGGTTCTGCGCCGCATGACTCTTCGAGTGCCGGTGCGAGGTCCGCTGCGACAGGTTCACGATGGCACCTACCCCCGACTCCTTGGCGGCCTGGGCGAAGTAGGCCGTCGCGTCCAATAGCCGGGGCTTGATCGGATAGACGAAGTAGGCGGCGTCGACACCCTGCATGGCCGCTTCGACGCTGTCGATGTCGAGCAGGTCGCCCACGACGATCTCGGCACCCAAGTTGCGCAGTCGGTCCGCGCGAGAGTCGTCGACGTGGACGAGAGCGCGCACCGTGTTACCCGTGCCCTGCAACGCTTCCACGGCGGCATGACCGGTCGCGCCGGTGGCGCCGGTGACCAGGAGTTGTGAAGGAGCCATGACGAGCCTTTCTGGTGGCCTGAGTCCGGCGTTCCCACCTGCTCAGGTGCATCACTGGATCGGATGACCCGATGCTGTCACCCCAACCCCGTCCCATCGATGCTCGAGACGCCGTCGTGCACGGCGGGACTACGCCTGTGCACGCCACACACACCGCAGCTCAGCTCCACACTGCGACGCGGTATGGGAATGGCCTCAAACCGTGCACACCTCTATGCCGGGCTTGCACGTCGCCGCTGCACCGCGCCATCCGGGCGTAGCTTTTGGCCGTGTCCCCTTCACACCCGAACGACGTCTGTCACAGTGGAGCGAAAACTTGCCGTTCTCAGCCGAATTGGAGGACCCGGCCATGACCGAGCGCCCGCTTCACCTCATCACCGGCGCCGCCGCCGGCTTCAGCAGCGTCAGCCGCCTGGTCGCCGATGGCCTTCTCGCCAGTGGCGAGGCGGTGCGGGTCATGGTGCACCACGACGACGGCCGCGCCGATGCGCTCCGCGACCGCGGCGCGCACATCGTGGTCGGTGACCTGACCGATCCCGCCGCAGTCACCGCGGCCTTGACCGGCGCACACCGCGTCTTCTTCAACATGGCGGTCTCCGCGGACTATCTGGAGGCCGCCGCAGTGGTCACCGCGCTGGCCACCGAACACGGCGAGTTGGACGTGCTGGTCAACATGTCGCAGATGACGGTGTCCGAGATGACTTCGACCAGCAGCGAGGAATCCAACCATCAACGGTGGCACTGGCTGGCCGAGCAGATGATGAACTGGTCGACGGTTCCCACCGTCCACGTGAGACCCACCGTCTTCCTTGACAATCCGCTGTTCACGCTGCTGTCACGACAATCGATCGGTGAACGCGGCGAACTAGTGCTGCCCTTCGGCGACGGCCGGACCTCACCGGTGGCAGCCACCGACGTCGCCCGCGTCGTGACTACCATCCTGAGGGACCCGACCGACCGAATCGGACACGTCTACGAACTGACCGGCCCACAGATCCTGGACGCGAACGGACTTGCCGACCAATACGCCGCGGCACTGCGCCGTCCCGTCACCGCCGTGGACACGTCACTGGACGACTTTCGCACCGTCATAACGTCGTTGGGTATCTCCGAGCACATCACCGACCACATCGTCACCGTCGCGCGACTACATCGCGCCAACCGATACGACCGCCTGACCACCGACGTCGAGACGGTCACCGGGCAACCCGCCGAATCCGTCGAGCACTACATCTCCGAGCACCCCGACCTCTTCCAGTAGCGCGCCAGCCACCACGCGTGGCCACGGCGACCGCCCCACCCACAAGCCGATAGGACACCAACATGACTGCCTCCCAGATCCTGGTCACCGGAGCGAGCGGATCAACCGGCCGCGAGATCGTGCGCGCACTACGACACACCGACCACGAGGTGCGGGCAATGGTGCACCGCGAAGACGCGCGCGCCGACACGCTGCGCGAACTGGGCGCCGACATCGTGATCGGCGACCTGCTCGACGTCGACGGTGTCGGCGCCGCACTGGAGGGCGTCGACGCGGCGTACTTCGTCTATCCCATCGTCCCCGGAATCATCGACGCCACTACCTACTTCGCCCAGGCCGCACACGAAGCCGGCGTCGGGGCCATCGTCAACATGTCCCAGGGCACCTGCAGGCGTGACTCGAAGAGCCATGCCTCCCAAAACCATTGGATGGCCCAGCAAGTCTTCGACTGGGCGGAGGTCCCCGTAACCCACATCCGGCCCAACCTGTTCGCCGAGTGGCTGCTCTACCCCTTCACCCTGTGGCCGCTCATCGGCAACGACATTCTCACCCTGCCCTTCGGCAATGCCCATTTCGCACCGTTGACCGCATTCGACCAAGGCCGCGTCATCGCCACCATCTTGGCCGACCCAGCCCCGCACGCCGGGAAGGCCTACCAACTCGACGGGCCCGCCGACATGGACGGCACCGCCATCGCCGAGGCCCTCACCGAGGTCCTCGGCCGCAGCATTCGCTATGCCCCCATGTCGGTCGAAGAATTCAGTGCCTTCGTCACGCCCATCCCCATCCTGGGCGAGTTCTTCGCCCAGCACATCGGCGGTGTCATCGAGGACCTCCACGACGGTCTGTGGGTCTCCAAGACCGACACCGTCGAAGAACTCACCGGCACGCCCCCCATGGACCTCACGCAGTTCATCGCCGAACACCGTGACGAATTCGCCTCGACGAAGGCGTCGACCGCGTCGACCGCGTCGACCGAATGAAGCGACCACGCCCATGACCTATGACGAACACGACGTGGCCGACCGAATCATCGCCATGCTCGACTCCGGCCGGTCCGAGGAGTTCTTCACACCCGAACAGACCGGACTCCTCGACCAGTATCACGCCGGTGGCGTCGGCGCCGTCGACGAACTCATTCCCAGTCTGGCCCTCTCACCCGGCGACCTGGTGATCGACGTCGGGTCCGGGTTCGGCGGGCCGGCGCGACGAATCGCCGAACAGACCTCTGCCACGGTAGTGGGGGTCGACATCACCGCCGGCTACGTCGAGGCTGCCCAAACGCTCTCCCTACGAATGGGTTATGGCGATCGAGTGCGCTTCCAACACGCCGCTATCACCGCCTTGTCTGCCGATCACATGATGGAACTGGGCGTCGAACGGCGATTCGACGCCGCGATCACGATGCATGTCCAAATGAACGTCGACGACAAGTACGGATGGTTCTCGGCGATCGCACGACTTCTCGTACCCGGCGCCCGCCTCGCGGTCTGGGAGGTGTGCACCACGACCGGACAGCAGCCACCGTGGCCTATGCCCTGGTCCCTCGACGGCACCGACAGCTTCCTCAGCACCCCGCACGAACTCGAACAGGCAATTCGTTCAGCAGGTTTCACGACTGTTGCGTGGGAGGACCAGACTGCATGGGTCAACGACTGGTCCGCCGCGACCCTCGGCGACGACGCGCCTCGGCCGGATCTGATCCTGCCGATGCTGATCGACGACGGAATGACCAGGGTCGTGAACTTCAGCACCGCATTGCGCGACGGAACACTCACGGTGATGCGGGGTGCCTTCGTGAAAGCGGAATTCGCCACGGCGCCAACGCCCGCCGTCCCCGCCTGAGACCGAGGAGACCCACGTGCCTCGACCGGCCGGCACCGTCCCTGGGCGTCAACGTCTTCACTGCACCCGAGAAGCCCCTTGCCGGTGCGCCGCCCTACCCGTTCGGCCCCGCGCTCAGCTGGGACCCCATCACCGCAACGCTCAGCTACGGCGAGACGGACGCCGTGCTCGTCGATGCTGGCTGGCCAACGGTGGACACGCGCTCCGTGGCCTGACGCTCATCTCACCGTGGCTCGACATCGCGCTGTGCAATCCCGACATCGACACCGTCGCGCCAAGCGACCCCTGGTTGGCGCGCGATGGCCTTCGTCTATGCGGACGTCGCTGGGCAGCCGACCTGCCCCTCGACGACCCCCGAGTCAGCCCGATCTTCGGAGATCCTTCCGGCCTGCCGCCCGTCCATCTCTACATCGGCACCGACGACATCCTCGCGCCGGACTGCCGAAGACTCCGCGACGCCATGCCGTCCAGCACTCTCACCTATCAAGAAGAGCCGGCTGCCATCCACGTCTATCCGTTGCTTCCGACCCCTGAAGGCCGCGCCGCGCGCCGTGAGCTGCTCGACGACGTGGCGGCCCGAATCTCCTGACCGGACAACCATCGACGACGAGCGCCACGGTCATGACGTATCGACGCCTGAGTGCACATTTGACTGAGGATCCAGGCGCATGTGACGATTTCGTCACTCGGAGGTGAGGTGGGAATCGTCGGCCCCGTTGGCTCGAACGTCTACGCGTCACCCTGGGACCCCGCGAAAGGTGAGCACTGATGCCTGAACACGAGCGCCCGGCCCTCATCGACGTCCACGCGCACTTCGTCACCGACGACTACGTCAGCGCAGCCCGCGCCGCCGGCATAGATCAGCCCGACGGCATGCCCATGTGGCCGTCATGGTCCGTTGACGAGCAGCTTCGATCCATGCGGGACAAGCAGATCGGTCATGCAGTTCTATCCCTGTCCTCGCCCGGGGTGACATTCGCCGGAGAAGCAGCGTCCCCCCTGGCTCGAGAGATGAACGTGTTCGCCGCCACCGCCGTCGCCGAGCACCCCCGCCGCTTCTCCTATTTCGCCACTCTCCCGCTGCCCGACGTCGATGCCGCCGTGAGCGAAGCGACTCACACCGCCGCCCGCGGCGCCGTCGGTGTCGTCGTCATGAGCAATTCTGGCGGTCAGTACCTCGGCGATGCCGCTCTCGATCCGCTGTGGGAACGCCTCAACGCTCTGCGGTCTCTGGTGTTCGTGCACCCCACCTCGCCGCCGGATGCGGAATCCGTGGCACTGGACCGACCACGACCAGTCGTCGAGTTCATGTTCGAAACCACCCGCACGATTACCGATCTCATCTTCGCCGGCGTTCTTGCCCGCTACCCCGACATCCGCTTCGTGATTCCGCACTGCGGAGCCACTCTGCCCCTACTGGCCGCACGCATCGAACTGTTCCGAAGTGTGTGGCCGGGCCCAGGCGGCGAGCCACCAGGGCCCCTCACGACGAGCGACCAGCTGCAGCGGATGTGGTTCGACCTCGCCGGGCATCCACTCCCGACCCACGCCGCCGTTCTACGGGACGTGGTCGGCGCCGGACGCATCCTCTACGGCAGCGACTCTTGCTGGACACCGGACTTCGCGGTCGGCAAGCAGATCGCCTCCCTCGACGACGATCCCACGGTTGACTGGCGGGGCGTAACGTACGAGAACGCGGTGGGTCTGATTCCCCACATCGCCGACCCCGTGTAGTCCGATCTCGTTGCGACCGCATCCGCAATCACCCGACGACGGCCAGCCGGGTTCCATCCGACGCTCACGGGTTGCGGCAGGGTCTACTCTTCCTCGGCGAACAACAGGTGATCTTCCCGCCGACCGCGGGCACCTGGCGCGCCCGAACAACGTCAACCAACAATGGCGCCAGGTGTGGCATGCCTCTGACGTAGGGCGACTGGGACTTGAACCCAGGACCAACGGATTATGAGTCCGCGGCTCTAACCAACTGAGCTATCGCCCCCTAATGCTTCTAGCTGCTATAACGCCGCTTTCAGCAAATTCTTACATCCATCTGTACCGTTTGAATACCGCAGTGGTTTCGATGGCCTTGCCCAACGCATCGGCCACACCGGACAGGTCATCGTCTAGAAGATGCCCATATAGGTCCAGAGTCATCGCCGCCGTGGCGTGCCCGAGCATGCGTTGCACGACCTTGACATTAGCGCCAGCACTGATCGACAAGGACGCGCAGGTATGCCGTAGCCCGTGGGGGACCAAGCCTTCGATGCCCACCTCTGCGCATGCCTTATCAACGCGCGGCGGTACTCCTCAATCGGGAGCATGCCGCCCCGCTGCCTTGGGAACACCAGAGCGTTCGGGTCCTCTGGTAGTTCGTCTCGTGGGCGGTCCCAAACAGGGGCCGGAACGGGAACGTGCCGAACGCGCTTGCCCTTGGTCGTCGGTGACTCCACGATGCCCTTACCCGTGACAGGAGTGGCCGATGCACGCAGCGTCAGTTGCCGGTCACCTACATGCTTGCGCCGCAACGCGATGGCTTCTCCAACCCCAGACCGCAGTAGCCGAGGACCAAAGTCAACGTCTCGAAACGACCCATCGCCCCGGCCAGCTGGAGTAGTTGCGTATGGGTCAGATACACCCGCTCGCGTTCAACCTGTTGGGGTAGGTCCTCACTGCAGTTTAATCTCCGGCGCCACGTTCCGAGTGATCTTCCCGGTACGTTGCGCGTACTTCAGCACCGCGCCCGCTAACTGGTGACACTGCGTGATCCGGCTCGCCGACAGTGCGGTTCCCTTCTGCGAACCCTCCGCAGCTAGAACGCCAAGCCACGTCGAGTACTTCTCATAGTTGATCTGGTTGAGCGGCACCCGTCCCCACTGGGGCAGCACCACGAGGTCGAGAATGCTCCGATACCCGGCGACAGTCTTCGGGGCGTGGTGAGACTTCGACTTGAACCACTGTTCGGCCACCGACTCGAACGTCTCGCGTCCAAGGCTATTGTGTTGCACCCGAGCGACTTTGAGGGAATCGAGTTGCTGCTATCAACGACTAATGCCGTAGAGCACATGGGGCTACCTTGATCCTGCGACCCGTCGCCTCTACTGTTGCCACCACGGTTGCGCAGACCGCTGGCGTCGGTCACGTCATCGCCAATGGCGCGTGCGCCTTGGATACCGACTCGCTCGGCGTGCAACTGCGCTGGACCGACGTCGGAACCGACAGCGCGGGGGTTGACATGTTCAGCCACAACTATCAGCGCGCTCGCATGGAGGCTCGCTACGCCACGTCGGTGTATCAGCCTGCCGGTGTCGTAGTCGCTGAAGTCACCGCTTAGTGGAGACACTCACCTTCCTCGGTGACATCACCGAGGACGGCGACACCACCACACCGGCTATTCCCGGTAAGCGTGGCCGCCGTCCCGGTCGTCCCGGCGACGACACCGTCACCCCGCTACTCCCCGACACGCGCACCGTCACGGTGCGCGACCCGTGGCGCGTAGTCGACGGTGACGGCAAGGTCTACACCCCCGGTGAGACCGCAACCGTTCCCCTGGCCTTGGCCGAGGAATGGTTACGGAATCAGTGGGCTGTGTAGACGAACGAATTTTCATCCCCGTTTTCAGCGAGAGGGCGGGGATGAAGCGCTACTTGCTCACTTCGGGCGCGGACTGAAGCCGCGACGGAGGGGTGTGAGCACGTAGTGGAGACCGGGGCCGGTTTTCCGGCCGGTCCCGGTCTCACCCCCACGAACTTGACATCTTCCGTGCTCGTCGGTTTTAAAGAGTGTCGACGGGAACGGAACGCTACGACCTGTCGGTGCAGCAGAGAACGCTCACCTTCGCGCCCGACCTTCGTGTCGTAGCAGGAACCGGGTGGGGCTGGTACTGGCTTGCCAGCCCCCACCCGGATTCCGCCCCACACCCACAATGCATCCCTCCCCCGTTGCTCGCCATGACGACGGGTGAGGGACGGCTACGAAGCTCACCGGGCCGTGGAGGGGGTTCCTCCAACCTCCCCCTTGCGCGGCATCACAGTCGCGGAGCACGTAGCCGGGGACCGGGTGCGGGCTGGTGACGCCTGACCAGCCCCCCGGTCCTACCAAAACTCAAGTGACCAAACAACTTAATAGAGGACAGTCGCCATGTCGCTGATCGGAATTCTGGGAGAGCTGGCCGAGGTCGGCCTCACGCCCGAGAAAATCAACAAGTCTCTCAGTGAGAACGCCGAAGTCCGCGCCAAAGTCATCGAGACAGCCCAAAGAGCTGCGCAAATGTGGCAGGAGATTTGGGACGCCGAAGGCCCACACCGCTACCACACCGGCGAGTACCGCGATTCGTTCACGATCACATACGAGACCGACGAACACGGCGAGTTCAAAGCCACGGTCAGGACCAAGCGGCCTGACGCGCACTATCTCGAATGGGGCACCGCCAAGATGCGCGAGTTCGCACCCGCCCAGAAGACCATCGAACTCCTGAACGGTGAACTGTCGGGTGCTACGTCGAAGAAGTCGGGTGGCGGACGGGTAGGCCAGATCGGCGGCTGAACACGTCGAGTGTTGATCGGCGCGCAAGATGCGCCATCGCAGATAAGCCCGCCCACCGGCCGACTGCCTCCCAAACGCCCCTAGACCGTGCGTCATCGCTGAGGTGAATTGCGCGCTGCCCACCAACGGCTCAACTGACGACCACCAGTCAGCACGAGGAAGACCACGACCACCCACACGAACCGGTCTCGGGCATCAATGACAGCGACGACAGCAAGAACCACCGCCCCGACCAGCGGGATGACGGCGTAACCGAGAAGCTGATTCCGGTGGGCGTCGGCCGGGTTGCCGCGCCGACCCGCCACGACGCTGGTCGCACCAGCGAGCAACAGGCCCGCCGCGATCATGGCTACGACTACCCACGTGACAGCAACCAACACGCACCGCCTCACCTGTCCAGTACCGACAGACTTCCCGCCGCCCACGGCCACTAACCAGGGTGTCCACCACCACGAACACCCCTCAGGTCAGCGACGACGACACCCCAGCAACCATGAGACGCCGACACGAACGCGCCCAGCAAAGGCCCAAGAGCGAACCCACCCACACGGTCACTACCAGCGGAAACGTCGGAACACCAGCATAACCCCAGGTCAGATGGGGTGGGGGTGGGTCGGAATCTCCATAGAGGCCTCCGCTCGGACCGCTTGCCGGCGGCCCCTCGGTAAACACGACTTATCGAAATATCTCAACCCTACGAAGGACCACCCCAACGGAGCAAAAGCAATACCGCACGCAAACTACATCCGGAGGGCCCGTCTCGGCATTGCACCCACTTGCACGTAGCCTTCAAGCTCCGAAATGGGGGCTGTTAGGTTCGCCGATTGGAGTTCTTAGCCTCGGTGCGTGGGATTCGAGATCATGTCGCCTTTGCCTCGCGGGTGCCTAGGTACGTTCGAAACATAGGGTGTATTGGGAAGCGGTTGATTTTATTCAGGCTCAGCGAGGCGACCTGGTATGCACCCAAATACGTGCTCCCACTCCGCACGTGACCCTTTATCCCACCAACTGCTTGCGCTCTTAGAAAACCTATGCGCCACAAAACGTCTATGAGGCTGTGCGGTTCCATCTCGGTGACCCACTTGAGCAAGTCGCCTTCAGTTCGGTCTTGAACTATCACGTCCATGCAGACTTTTTCGAGGTCTTCTCGGTCTAAAGTGTGAGGCATTCCACGGAACGCCTCGAAAACTTTCAGAAGCTGCGGGTACTGGAGGCGGAACTCGGCCGCAATATCTTTGGCTCTCTCCTCTGAATAGATCGGTTCGGCTAGTGAAATTAACCCATAATCGAGGGGGAGCTCTTGCGCAGCTTCCCTTGCCGCCTCGGCGACTTGACTGCAGAATTGAATTATTTCACGGGGGCGATACAGGGTGCGATCGACTAAGTAATTGAACGCTTTGGTTTGTCTGCAATTAAGCGTTTCCGTAAAGAATTGACCCCAGAGAAAATCGTCGGATGGTAAAGGATTCCAGTAGTTCTTAGGATAACGCCTCACTAAACTGTAGCGCAGGCGTGCGCAAATCAGTTTACGAAGACCATCCTCGTCCCACCGAATATATTCGATGAGATCTCGGTACTTTTGTGCGTCTTCATACAAGGCTGGGATATTCTCGTAAAGCTCTTGTCGCAGGCTCATGTACGCAGTAAGGTTCGGCGAAAGTTCATTTATCGAAAGACATGCTTGGAAGAGCCCTGCGACAAACGCCTGCGCATCCTCACTGGCGTCCCAGCCACGGTCTAGCTCATCGACAAAGACAATCACTTTCTTAGAGGCAAGAACTTCTTTCAAAGCAGGAAGAAGGGTATTGATTTCTTCAAGCTTGTAAAGCTTTTCGAGCTCGCGAGTTTGCAGAGCGGCTTCGTACTTCCCAATTTTCACGCCCTCAATTCGCTTCAGGTAAGAAATCAGCGCTGAAAGCTTGCTCGGCTGCCCTTGAGCGTGATTGTCGCGAATGTAACGAGTAATTTTTCCTATGGCATTCTTCTTTGTCACGCCGCTGGTGTTGGTCGCTATACTTTTCATGACCGAGACATATATGAGATACTTCCACGCGACCGAGTAAGCCCCGTGCTTCGCCCAGGATCCTTCTTGTTCGGAAGCCATGGATTGGCGAAGTAATGCGTAGCTGTAATCTTCGGGAGCCAGATCAATGATCAGCGTTCCTTGAGTTTTTGCTTTTTTGGCCAACATCTGGAAAATTGCGCTCTTACCCGCTCCTCGGTTGCCGATGATAATAGTCTTTGTTCGGTCGGCAACTCGTCGATACGCTTCGCTTTCAACGAAATATTGTTCTAGGCCTTTTTCGATATCGCGTTCTGCGGCAGGCGCCCCAAGATTGACGTGAACCAGTTTCATAGACTGCAATTTGGCCAATTTCGTTCCCCTCCGATTCGGACCGCATCTCGCATGAGAAGGCGTTCACTGCCGATGGCGGCGGAGGTCGCCGAAGACTTACGAGGACGTTAGGTACGGCTGCCCGGGGGTAGCTACACATCTCCAAGCAACGGTGGCAAACTTAACAGTCTAGCGATATCTACTTGGTACCGCAGTCGTACCGCAGTTGCGCCATAAGCTTCCAATCGAACCAAACGCTGTTCATTCATCTATCCGCAGCTAGAAGCGGAAAAATCAATATCAGTCAATCCTTGTCACAACATCCAGATCAGCAGGAGTGCGGATTATGAGTCCGCGGCTCTGACCAACTGGGCTATCGCCCCCTCGCGCTCACGCGCGGCACCCATGATCGCACGGCCACTCACGGCCGAGGACGACGGCGCGGACTCAGCGCGGCGCGTCGGCCAGGAACGTGTGGACGATGTCGCGCTGCCAGCCCGGCACCGTCTCGCTGACCGCGGAGGCGAACCCGGCGTCGATCAGGCGCTTCCGCAGCGCCGACGCCCCGTCGAACGTCGCGACACTGCGCCGCAGGTGGCGGTAGAGAGTGGCGTCCCTGGTCCGGTACCAACCCATCGGGATGATGATGCCCGCGCAGACCGCGTTCCAGACGGCGGTCGCCAGCTTCGAGTCCGCCACCGAGTATTCGTGCAGCGCCAGCGTCGCCCCGGGGTTCAGTAGCGAGCGGAACCGCCGCAGTTGGGCGTCCGGGTCGGCCAGGTTGCGCAGCAAGTACGCCGCGAGGATGCCGTCGAACGGGCCCTCGACGCCAGCCTCGGCGATGTCCTCGATCGGGCTGTGCACGAACGTCACCGTGCCCGGCCACGACTTCTTGGCGGCCTCGGCCAGCATTCCCGCCGACGCGTCCACCGCGACGATCTCGGCCTCCGGGGCCGCATCGAGTAGCGCGGCCGTCGACGCACCGGTTCCACACCCGGCATCGAGCAGCCGAAGTCCGCGGCCGCCGTTGGGAATTCGCATCCGGCGCGCCGACATCCGCAGGTGTTCGTGGTACCCCGGGTTGGCGCCGGTCAGCTGGTCGTAGGACGGCGCCTCGACGTCGAAGGTGCTCGGCACGACTGCCCTGGGCAGGCCGGAGGAGTTCATGCTCATGACGGCCAGTATGGCCTATCGGTCCTCGGCCGGATCCTCAGCCGTAGACCGGCTGGCCGTCTACGCCCAGCAGGTACCGCTCGGTGCCCTCGTCCACCCGCGCCGCGTCGGCGCCAAGCGACACGGCGATCTTGTTGGTCGCGTTGCGCATGACGTCGAGCACGAGTTCCAGCGCCTCGGCGTCGGAGAAGTGCTCCCGCACCCCGCCCGCGACGTCCGCCTCGATCGTCGACGGCGTCCAGATCATCGCGTCCACGAACCGCAGCGCGGCCTTGTGCCGATCCTCGAGCAAGCTGGAGGACTCGAACCGTTCGATGTCGGCGTACATCGACTCCGACCCGCCGGCGTCGAGCGCCGCCCCCTCGCGCAAGGATTTGCACAGGCGGCAATCGTGCGCGACGGCGCCCCGCAGCCGCACGACCTCGGTGGTGATCGGGTCCAGGGCACGCAGCGCGCCGACGGTGGGGACGAACTCGTTGAGCAGCAGGTCGAGCGGATCGGTGTCGCGGTCCCACACCACCGGCTCGACGACGGGCGCGAAGCCCAGCGCGGACAGACCTGCCCGCACGCGGGGCACGAAGTCGGCGATGAAGATCAGTGCGACCATCCGAAAGGCCTTGTCGCCCAACGCCGACAGGAATGCTTCGCGTTGGGCTGCACTGATTTGCGACACGTCGACGGCGAACTGCTCGGCGAACTCGGCGAGCACCGGGTCGTGGTCGGGCTCGCCCGGTGCGGGCAGTGGGGGCAGCGACGTGGCGTCGGCGCACACGCCCCGCACCAGCGCGCCACGGCCGGATTCGCCCTCGGGTGACAACGCCATCATCCGCGTCAACAATGCGTACAGCCGGTCGTCGTCCATGGCGGTGATTATTGCGCGTGAATCGTCCGCCCCGCACCGAACGGGGATACCGTTCGATCATGATCAACAATCCGGCGGAGCGCATCTTCCACGGCGGCACCATCCTCACCATGGACGACGCACGCCCCCGCGTGGAGGCCGTCGCCGTTGCCGGCGGTCGGGTGCTCGCCGTCGGCACCGAGGCCGAGGTCATGGCCACCCGGGGCGAGGACACCACCGTCGTCGACCTGGGCGGCCACACGCTGCTCCCGGCGTTCATCGACGCACACGGCCACTTCGCCAACGCCCTACAAATCGTCAAGTGGGCCAACGTGTCCGGCGAGCCCGCGGGTCCCGTCACGTGCATCGCCGACATCCAGCGGGTGCTCGTCGACTTCGCGACCGTCAACGCGGTGGCACCCGACCAGTGGGTCGTCGGCTACGGCTACGAAGTGTCGAATCTCGCCGACGGCCGCCAGTGCACGCGTGACGATCTCGACGCCGCGCTGCCGAACAATCCCGTCATGCTCATCCACAGTTCGAATCACGGAGCGGTCCTCAACTCGATGGCCTTCGCGGCAGTCGGCTACGACGCGTCCACTCCGACGCCTCCGGGCGGGCTGATCCTGCGCAGGGCGGGTGACGACGAACCCGAGGGCCTCATCATGGAGACCGCCTTCGTGCCGATCTTCGCCAACATGCCCCAACCGTCCACCGACGAACTTCTGGCCACCTTCGACGCGGCACAGCAGCTCTACGCCTCCAAGGGCACCACCACGGTGCAGGAGGGCGCCACCCATGCCAAGGACCTCGCGCTCATACGCACCGCCGCCGAACAGGAGCGGCTGTATCTCGACGTGGTGGCCGTACCCCTGGTGCTCGAGGTGCCCAAACTGGTCAAGGAGTACTTCCCCGACTTCACGGGCGGACCGACCGAGATACCCGATGAGGCTGCCGAATCGTTCGGCACCTACCGCAACCGGTTGAAGCTCCAGGGGATCAAGTGCATCGTCGACGGCTCCCCGCAGGGCAAGACGGCGTTCTGGACGGAGCCACTGCTCACCCCTGGGCCCAACGGTGAGGCGAACTGGTGCGGCCAGCCCGTGTTCCCCAAGGAACTGATCGAGACCATGGTCAAGCAGATCGCCGACGCGGGCATCCAGATCTTCTGCCATTGCAACGGCGACGCCGCGATCGATTTGATGATCGGCGCCTGCCGGGCGGCGGGCATGAGCGCGGGCGACGACCGCCGCACCATCGTCATCCACTCGCAGTTCATGCGGCCCGACCAGCTCGACGACTACGTCGAATTGGGTTTGTCCCCAAGCTTCTTCACGGTGCATGCCTACTTCTGGGGTGACCTGCACGAGCAGAACCTAGGCCGCGAACGCTCCCACTATCTGAGCCCCATGGCCTCGGCGGTCAAGGCTGGACTGCACTGCTCGAACCACAACGACTTCTCCGTGACACCCATCGATCCCATGCGCATGGTGTGGAGCGCCGTCGCGCGGACGTCGCGCACCGGTGTCGTCATGGGACCCGACGAGCGGGTAGACCCCTGGCAGGCACTCAAGGCGCTGACCGTCGAAGCGGCCTGGCAGATCCACGAGGAGGACGAGAAGGGCACTCTCGCAGCCGGCAAGCTGGCCGACCTCGTCATCCTCGACCGAGACCCCACGGCGGTACCCACCAACGAGATCCTAGACATCGCGGTGGTCGAGACCTTCAAGGAAGGACGCAGCGTCTACTGCGCCTGACTCACCGAGGACATGTGGAAGTCGGGAATGCGTAGCGAGGGCATCTTGGCCCGGGTCGCCCAGTCGCCCCACTCCCGCGGCAGGGTGACCTCGCTGACGCCGGCCTCCGTAGCCCGGCGCAGCAGATCCAGCGGGCTCTCGTTGAAGCGGAAGTTGTTCACCGCACCGGTGACCTGCCCGTCCTCGACGAGATACACGCCGTCACGGGTCAGGCCCGTCAGCAGCAGCACGGTGGGGTCGACCTCGCGGATGTACCAGAGCGTGGTCAGCAGCAGCCCACGCTCGGTGCGCCGGATCATGTCCGACAGGCTCGCCCACCCGCCCGTCATCAGCATGTTGTCCGCCGGGATTGCGACCGGCACGTCGAACTCGGCGGCCGCCGCCCGCGGGTAGGCCAGGGCGTTGATCGTCCCGTCCCGGATCCAGTCGACCCGCTCGACGTCGAGGCCGTTGTCGAACACCGACACCCGCTCGGAGGAACTGGCCGCCGCCACGAACGGTGCACACTCCAGGCCCGCCGCCGTCGGATCGGAGTACAGCGTCAACCCCAGGTCGCCGAGCTTCTCCCCCACCCGGGTGCCGCCCGGCGCCGAGAGCGCGGTGCGCCCCTCCTGCGCGCCTCGGCCGTCCATCGTCCAGCCGAGGTAGATCATCATGTCGGCCACCGTCGACGGCGGCATCAGCGTCTCGTAGCGGCCTGCGGGCAGCTCGACGGTCCGGTTCGCCCAGCCCAGCCGGGTCGACAGCTCCTCGAGCATGGAATCGGTTGGCACGTCGACGAAGTCGGGTGTGCCCACCCCTACCCAGGCGCTGGCGCCGCTGCCCTTGGCGTTGACCTCGACCGAACCGGTCGGCTGGGTGTAACGCCGCCGCAAACCGGTCGACGTCGCGACGAAGGTCGTGTCCAGTTCGTGGCGGGCGAAGCCGTAGAGCTGGTCGGCGCCGCGGAAGCCCTTGGCCAGACTCTTGGCCACGCCGGCGAAGACGTCGGCCCCGGTCTCGGGCACCGGCGCGTCCCAGTCGTCTGGAACGTCCTCCCCCGTCAGGATCGGCGCACCGTCGCGGGCTTCCGGCGCCGATCGGGCGGCGTCCTGCGACGCGGCGACCACACCGGCGATCGCGGACGCGTCGACCTCGCTGGACTTCACCGAACCGACGTGCGCGCGGCCCGCCTTGCGCACGATGGAGACCACCGTGGTGTCCCGGCTGCGCGTCTCACCGTTGGTGGTCATCGAGTTGCCCGCCCATCGCAGCGAGGCGGTGGCCCGGTCGGTGACCACCACGATCGTCTCGTCGGCTCCGCCACGGCGGGCAGCCTCGGCGAGCACGAGATCCACGACCTCGGGTGCGCTGATCATTCTTGCCGTCCTGATTCTTCCCGCGTGTTCAGCACGTTGACGCCACGAAACAGCGCCGACGGGCAGCCGTGGCTGACGGCGGCGACCTGCCCGGGCTGCGCCTTGCCACAGTTGAACGCCCCACCCAGCCGCCACGTCGACGGCCCGCCGACCGCCTCCATGGCGCCCCAGAAGTCCGTGGTGACCGCTTGGTAGGCGACGTCGCGAAGCTGGCCGTCGAGGCGACCGTCGCGGATGCGGAAGAACCGTTGGCCGGTGAACTGAAAGTTGTAGCGCTGCATGTCGATCGACCACGACTTGTCGCCGACGACGTAGACGCCGTCCTCCACCTTGGCGATGAGGTCCTCGGTCGTCGAGTCCTCCGCGCTCGGCTGCAGCGACACGTTGGCCATCCGCTGGATCGGCACGTGGTGCGGTGAATCGGCGTACGAGCAACCGTTGGAGCGGCTCTCGCCCAGCCGCGGGGCGAACACCCGGTCGAGTTGGTAGCCGACGAAGACCCCGTCGCGCACCAGGTCCCACTTCTGGGCGCGCACCCCCTCGTCGTCGAAACCGATCGTCGCCAAACCGAAGTCGACGGTCCGGTCGGCGGTCACGTTCATCACCGGCGAGCCGTAGCGCATGACTCCGAGCTTGTCCGGCGTCGCGAACGACGTGCCGGCGTAGGCGGCTTCATAACCGATGGCCCTGTCGTACTCGGTCGCGTGGCCGATCGACTCGTGAATGGTGAGCCACAGATTGGTCGGGTCGATCACCAGGTCCGTCGGGCCGGCCACCACCGACGGCGCCTTGGTCTTCTCGGCCAGCAGCGACGGCAGCTCGGCGAGCTCGCCAGACCAGTCCCACACGTCGTCGCCGGTGACGTACTCCCAGCCGCGCGCGGTCGGCGGGGCCAAGGTGCGCATCGTCTCGAACGTGCCCGCCGCGGCGTCGACCGCGACCGCGTCGAACGTGGGCTGCAGCCGCACCCGCTGCTGGGTGGTCGACGAGCCGAACGTGTCGGCGTAGAAGGACTGTTCCTTGACCGCCTGCAGACCGGCGGACACGTGGTCGACGCCGTCGGCGGCCAGCAGCCGGCCCGAGTACTCGTCGAGCACGGCGATCTTCTCCGCGGCGGGGACGTCGAAGGGGTCGACGAGGTAGTCCGACACCCACGTCACGTCGGAGTACACCGGCTCGGGTGCGAGCTCGATGCGCTCGGCGTTCAGTGGCGCCAGCGTCGTGGCGACGCGGACGGCCCGACGTGCGGTCTCGGCGGCGACGGTCGGGTCGAGCTCGGCGTGCGAGGCGAATCCCCACGTCCCGTCGACGATGACCCGCACCGCGAATCCAACCTCGCGGCTGATGACCGAGGTCTCGAGCTCACCGTCGCGCAGCTGGAGGATCTCGGTGGTGATGCGGTGAATCCGCAGGTCTGCGTAGCTGGCACCGGCGGCCGTGGCCGCCGACAGTGCCGCATCGGCGAGCTGGCGTCGCGGCAGGCCGAGGAAGTCCGCGTCGACGCGTCTGAGCGCTGTCACGTCCTCCACCGTAGTGGCACATAATGACGCCGTGGGTCGCGAGCCGGTACGCCTTGACGTTCGCAATGCCGTTGCGGGCTACGCCCTGCTCGCACCCAGCCTGTTCGGCGTGGCGGTCTTCCTGCTCCTGCCGATGCTCGTCGTCCTGTGGTTGAGCCTGCACAGCTGGGATTTGCTCGGCCCCATCCGCTATGTGGGCCTGGACAATTGGCGGTCGGTGCTGACCGACGCGACGTTCGGCACGTCGATGGTCGCCACCGCTGGATTCATCGCATTGGTGGTGCCGCTGCAAACCGTGCTCGGACTGTTCGCCGCGACCATGCTGGCCAGGAATCTGCCCGGCAGCGGCGTGCTGCGGACCCTCTACGTGCTGCCGTGGATCTGCTCACCGCTGGCGATCGCCGTGCTGTGGAAGTGGATCCTGGCGCCCACCGATGGCGCGGTCAGCACCGTTCTGGGCCGTCCCGTCGAGTGGTTGACCGATTCCGCGTTGGCGTTGCCCGTCGTGTCCGCGGTGACGGTGTGGACCAATGTCGGCTACGTGACGCTGTTCTTCCTCGCCGGCATCCTGGCCATCCCCCGGGACGTCCAGAACGCCGCGCGCCTCGACGGCGCCACCTCCTGGCAGCGGTTTCGGTACGTCACCCTGCCCATGCTGCGGCCGACGCTGTTCTTCGTGCTGGTCACCGGAATCGTCAGCGCCGCGCAGGTTTTCGACACGGTATATGCGCTGACCGGCGGCGGGCCCCAGGGCCGCACCGATCTGGTCGCGCACCGCATCTACGCCGAGGCCTTCGGTGCCGCAGCGGTGGGTCGAGCGGCGGTGATGGCGGTCGTGCTGTTCGTCCTGCTGCTGGGTGTGACCGTCGTCCAGCACGTCTACTTCAGCCGCAGGATCACCCATGACCTGGTCTAGGAACGCGGCGATCTACGTGTCACTCGGCGTACTGGCCGTCCTCACGCTGGTCCCGTTCGGGCTCGGGCTGCTGACGTCGTTCACCTCGGCACGTCAGTTCAACACCCAGTCACCGCTGTCGATGCCGTCGCCACCCACGGTGGCGAACTACCTCGGGCTGGCCGGCGCGGGCTTCGGCCGGGCGATCCTGGTGACGGCGTTGACGACGGCGGTCATCCTGCTCGGCCAGCTGGTGCTCTCCGTATTCGCCGCGTATGCGTTCGCGCGGATGGAGTTTCCCGGTCGCGACGGGTTGTTCTGGGTCTACGTGGCGACGCTGATGGTGCCCCCTACGGTGACGGTGATCCCGCTGTATCTGATGATGGCCGAGGCAGGTCTGCGAAACACGTTCTGGGCGTTGGTGTTGCCGTTCATGTTCGGTTCGCCGTACGCGATCTTCCTGTTGCGCGAGTACTTCCGGACCATCCCCGACGACCTGATCCGCGCGGCCCGCATGGACGGCGCGTCCACCCTCGACGTCATCGTGCACGTGGTCCTACCCGCGAGCCGGCCGATTCTGGTGACCCTGGCGCTGATCACCACGGTGGCGCAGTGGAACAACTTCATGTGGCCGCTGGTCATCACCAGCGGGCGCACGTGGCAGGTGCTCACCGTGGCGACCGCCGGCCTGCAGTCCCGCTACGACGCGCAGTGGACGTTGGTGATGGCGGCGACGACGGTCGCGATCGTCCCGCTCATCGTGTTGTTCGTGGCGTTCGGCCGCCACATCGTCGGTTCCATCGTGGTGACGGGGCTCAAGTGACGCGGCCCAAGTTCTCGACCCTGTTCGTCGGCGGGCTGGCCCTCGGAATGGTCGTCTTGCTCGGGGCTGCGGTGCTCCTCGGCGGGTCGGCGGAGCCGTCGGGCAAGACGGTGGTGACGGTGCGGCTGTGGGACGAGAAGGTCGCCGCGGCCTACCGGCAATCGTTCGACGAGTTCAGCCGTCAGCACCCCGACGTCGAGGTCCGGCTCGACGTGGTCGCGTACTCGTCATACTTCGACACGCTGCGCACCGACGTCGCCGGTGGCGGCGCCGACGACGTGTTCTGGCTGTCCAACGCCTACTTCGCCAACTACGCCGACAGCGGCAGGCTGCTCGACGTGGGGAAGACCCTCGGCACGGACGCAGCCCGGGCCTGGGACGGCTCGGTGGTGCGGCAGTTCACCCGCAACGGAGTGCTCTGGGGCGTCCCGCAGCTCACCGACGCCGGCATCGCGGTCTACTACAACGCCGATCTGCTCGATCGGGCAGGCGTGACACCCGCCGACCTACGAAGACTCCGATGGTCCCCCGACGGCGTCGACGACACGCTACGGCCGCTGCTGGCCCGGCTGACCGTCGATACCAACGGAAACCGCTCCGATGCAACGGCATTCAATCCCGACCTGACCCGGCAGTGGGGTTACAACGCAGCCAACGACCTGCAGGGCATCTATTTGAACTTCGTCGGCTCGGCGGGTGGCACATTTCAGGACGGCGACCGCTTCGCCTTCGACGACCCCGCAGCCGTCCAGGCGTTCGAGTACGTGGTGGGCCTGATCGACCGCGACCACGTCGCTCCCCCGGCGGCGGACACCAACGGCAACGGCGACTTCTCCCGCAACCAGTTCCTCCAGGGGCGGATGGCGCTGTTCCAGTCGGGCACCTACAACCTGGCCGCGATCGCCGATCAGGCCTCCTTCCGGTGGGGCGTGGCGATGCTGCCGAGCGGCCCACGGGGGCGAGTCAGCGTCACCAATGGCATTGCCGCCGCGGGCAATGCGGCCACCCGACATCCCGACGCCGTACGCCAAGTCCTCGAATGGATGGGCAGCACGCGCGGCAACGAATTCCTCGGCAGCGGTGGTACGGCCATCCCGGCGGTCCTCGCGGCTCAACAGTCGTACTTCCGGCACTGGGCCGCCCGCGGCGTCGACGTGAGCCCGTTCTTCGAGGTACTCGACGGGCCCCGCATCCCGGCGCCCGGCGGCCCGGGTTTCGCCGCCGGGTATCAAGCGCTGACTCCGTACTTCGACGAGATGTTCCTCGGCCGCCGAGACGTGCCCAGCAGCCTTGCCGCTGCCCAGCTCGCGGCGAACACCGCCGCCGATCGTTGACGGCCTCTTCTTGTCGGACCCCTGTGCTGTGATGGGTTCATGTCCACGACCGCGACGCCTTTGGTGACTGAGCTCAGTCCCCAGGACCGGTTGGAGGTGTTGTTCGAGGAGTTGGCGGAGCTGACCGGGCAGCGCAACGCCATCGACGGTCGCATCGTGGACATCGTCGCCGACATCGACGGCAACCGACTCTGGGGAAACACCGGGTGCACGTCGATCTCCGCGCTGGTGGCCTGGCGCACCGGCATGTCCCCGCACAACGCGCAGACCATCACCACCATCGCCGAACGGCGCGAGGAGTTCCCGTCGTGCGTCGAGGCGTTGAGAGAGGGCCGGCTGTCCCTCGATCAGGTCGGGGTGATCGCCGAACGCGCCGGCGACGGATCCGACGCGCACTACGCCCAATTGGCATCGGTCGCGACGGTGACCCAGTTGCGCACCGCCATCGCGCTGGAACCCCGTCCCGACCCGAAGGCGAAATACCAACCGGACCGCTCGATCACCCGAACCGAGACCGCCACCCACACCACCTGGCGGATCCAACTGCCGAAAGTGGAGGCCGCCAAGGTCGACGCCGGGCTGCAGTCCCATCGAGACAGGCTGATCGCCGAATGGACGACCGACCACGGCGACACCGACCACCCCGAGGACCCGACCGGTCAGACCCCACCGTTCCCCACCACCGTCGACGCGTTCCTCAGCCTCGTCGACGCTGGGTGGGATTCCGACGTCGCGGCCCGCCCGCACGGGCAGCACACCACCGTCGTGGTCCACGTCGACGTCGACGCACCCGTCGCCTCACTGCATCTGGGGCCGCTGCTGACCGACGCCGACCGCCGATACCTGCTCTGCGACGCCACCTGCGAAGCCTGGTTCGCACGCGACGGACGGGTCATCGGCTCCGGCCGGGCCACCCGCACCATCAGCCGCCGCCTGCGCCGGGTGCTCGAGCACCGCGACCGCTGCTGCGTGGTTCCCGGCTGCGGAGCCACCCGCGGACTGCACGCCCACCACATTCGGCACTGGGAGGACGGCGGACCCACCAATCCGGACAACCTGGTGCTGCTGTGCCCCTTTCACCACCGGCTGCACCACCGCGGTGGCATCACCATCGCCGGCACCGCCACCCACCTCGTCGTCACCGACGCCGACGGCAACACACTGACCGCGGCGTCCCTGGCCCGACCACCCACCACACCACCACCGGACGTGCCACCCTGCACCGGCCCACTCGGCGAACGCGCCGACTGGTGGTGGTACGACCCCTACGACCCCGCAACCCCTCGGCGGGTCGGCTAGCTCGTCGCCAGCGGGGTGAACACTTCGACGTAGACCGACACTGCGCACAACACGAGGACGGCCGCGAAGGCCACGGCGTCAGCACGTTTCGGTCGCGACGGCAGTGCGGAGATCTGCCCGGCCCCACCACGGGCGGTGATGGCGTCTCCCATCTCGTCGGCGCGGCGCAACGCCACGGTGACCGCGGCGGCGAGCAGGTCGACGATCTCGCGGTTCAGCCGGTGGTGGCGTTCCTTGGCCGTCGTCGCCGGGTCGCGCGGTCTGAGCTTGCGCGCCGCGAACAAGACGCGGAATTCGTCGATCAGCATCGGAAACGCCCGCAGCGCAAGCGCAAGCGCCACGGCGTAGTCGTCGACCGGCAGGCGCAACAAGCGCAGCGGTCGACCGATCTTGGAGACCGCCGGAGCGATCTCGGCGACGTTCGTCGTCCACGACACCAGACCGCCGAGACCCAGCAGCACGACCGAGAGCACCGTGATCTGGAGGAACTTCAGCAGCCCGCCGAGCCCGAAGTCGACCGAGGCGACGGTGAGGTGGGGACTGCCGCCGGCGAACGAGGCCGTCAGCGCGCCGAGGAACAGCAGGAACCACAGCCATCGAGGCACCGACGGCAACACACCGCGGGGAATGTGGGCGATCTTCGCGGTCACCAGGACGAAGATGCCGACGAGGATGATCGGCACCCATCCCGGATACAGGGTGAGCAGCACTCCGATGAGCGCGACGACGAGAAGCTTGGTGCCGGCCCACAATTCGTGGATCACGGTGCGGCCGGGGACTGGTCGCAGCAACACGACCGGCCGGGACTGACGCCGTGGAGCGGTCATCCGACGCCTCCCGCCGTCGTGGGGGCGGCCATCACGCCGCCGTCGAGCAGGTGCAACGTCCGCGGACACAGTTCCTCCAGCCCGGAGAAGTCGTGCGAGATGACCACGACCGTCAGTCCCGCGTCGCGCCGCAGCGACGTCAGCAGCCCCAGCAGCCCACGCTGGCTGGCGGCGTCCAGACCGGCCAGGGGCTCGTCGAGGATCAGCACCCGCGGCTTGCGGGCCAGCAGGCCTGCCAGCACCACCCGACGCATCTGCCCACCGCTGAGCTGGTCGATGCGCCGCAGGCCGATCGCCGGGTCGAGGCCCACCATCCCGAGCGCCGCGACGATCTGGGAGTGGTCGTAGTAGTCGAGACCGGCGGCCGACGCGATCTCCATGTCCACTCGACCACGCATCAACTGCAACCGGGCCGCCTGGAACGAGATGGCCACCGCGCCAACCTGTTCGGCGACGGGCTTGCCGTCCAGCAGGCACGTGCCCGTGGTCGGCGTCAGCAGCCCGGCCATGATCCACGCCAGCGTCGACTTGCCGGATCCGTTGAGGCCGTGGATCAAGACGCCGTCACCCTCGTTGACCACGAGGTCGACGTTGCGCAGCGCGGTCGACGCCCACGGCGTGCCCAGCCCGTATTCGTGACCGACCCCGGTGAGTTCGAGGATCGGCGATCCGCCGCGGCGCGTCTGGGCACTGGTCGCAGCGGGTGCAGGCGCGGTGTCGACCATCTCGACGTTGTCGGCGCTGCCGCCGTTGCCGGTCAGATCGATCACCCGGTCGGCCGACGCGGCCTCGTCGTTGTAGTGCGTGATGTGCACCAGCGACATTCGGTGGTTCTTCGTCAGCCCGGAGAGCACCTCGATGAGTCCCTCGCGGCCCTGCTGGTCCACCATGCTGGTGACCTCGTCGGCGATGAGCAGCGCCGGCTGCCGGGCCAAGGCGGCGGCCACTGCGAGCCGCTGCAGTTCGCCGCCGGACAGGTTGCCGGTGTCGCGCTCGGCCAGCCCGTCGAGCCCCACCTCCGCGAGCAGTCGGTCGACGTCGGTCGCGGCGCCCGGGGGCAGCCCGAACACCACGTCGTCGGCGACTCGGCTGCCCAGAACCTGACTCTCGGGATGCTGCATCACCACCGCGGTGCCGCCGGCCTTCCCCAGGCCGACCGCCCCGGGCCGCTCGACGGTGCCCGCGGTCGGTTCCCGTCCGGAGAGCACCAGCATCAGCGTCGTCTTGCCCGACCCGTTGGGCCCGGTGACGGCGACGTGCTCGCCCTCCCCGATGGTCAGGGACACCGGTCCGAGCGCGTCCTGGGCCGCGCCGTCGTACCGGAAGCGGACGTCGTGGAAGTCGGCGGGCACCGGCCCGACGGGCTCGACGGAACCGTCGTAGTCGAGCTTGTGGACGTCGGGGACCCCGGAGAGCCGCGCCAGCACGCGGGACAGTGCCCACCACCCGATGAGGGTCACCGAGCCGATGCTGAGGATGCTGGACCCGATGATCAGCACGGGCCAGTAGGTCAGTACTGTCCCGAAGCCGTCGCGCAGTTCCTGGGCCGTTCGCTCCATTCCGGAGATGCGGTCGAGCACCGCGGCGATGCCGTTCATGTTCGCGGTGATGGAGGCGAAGATCAGCTCGCGAATGCGATAGAACACCAGCAGGAAGCCGACACCCAGCACGCCGAACGCCGCCCCGGCGACCAACGCCGCACCGGTGATCGTGGCCAGTCCACGGCCGCGGCGCTTGACGATGCCCACCAGGCCGCCGATGTAGGCGCAGTTGACCACCGTCATCAATCCGCCGAACCCGGCGATCAGGAAGGCGATGATGCCACCGGCGACCGTCGCGGCGACCAGCACCCGGAAGCGGTGGCGGTAGGCCAGCAGCCCCATCGGTACGGTGCCCAGCACCGACAGACCAGCCGCGAACGGGACGACGACGGCGATGATGGCGGTGGCGGCGCAGAGGGCGGCCATGATCGCGGCGTGCGCCAGCTCGTCGGGCTTCATCGAGCCAGCTCGTCGAGGTGCGCCGCCGCCGGTCGCGCTGCCGGTCTTGGCCATTTCTCGATTCTGCCAGCTGTCGACCAAGAGCCATCTCAGCGGCGTGTGAGGAGCGCCACGATTGGACCCTCGGTGGTGTACATAGGGATTCTATGTAAAAATGGCCGCATGTCATCGCGCTCAGCCACGCGTGCCACCGCAGACACCACGCTCTCCGCGGACCTGCTGTCGGTGGTCGCCCGCCTCAACCGCCTCGCGACCCAGCGGGTCAAGCTGGAACTCCCCTTCGCCCAGGCCCGGCTGCTGTCCACCATCGAGGACCAGGGCGCCGCCCGCATCTCCGACCTGGCCGCGTTCGACCACTGCTCGCAGCCCACGATGACCACTCAGGTCCGCCGGCTCGAGGAGGCCGCCCTGGTCTCCCGCGTCACCGACCCCGCCGACGCCCGTGCCGTGCTGATCAGCATCACCGCGAAGGGACGACAGGTCCTGGCCCGCGTACGCGCCGACCGCGGCGCCGCCGTCGACCCCTACCTGGAGCGGCTCACCCCGGCCGACCGGCAGACCCTCACCGACGCAGTCGAGGTCATGCGCACCATCCTGGCCAACGCTCAACAGTCCGACTGACCCCAACCAGAAGAGGAGCAGCCGCCCATGTGGCGCCAACCCAAGGCCGTCTGGGCCGTTGCGTTCGCATCCGTCGTCGCATTCATGGGCATCGGGCTCGTCGACCCGATCCTCAAGCCCATCGCCGACAACCTGAACGCCACCCCGTCGCAGGTGTCCCTGCTGTTCACCAGCTACATGGCCGTCATGGGCGTCGCAATGCTGATCACCGGCGTGGTGTCCAGCCGCATCGGACCCAAGCGCACCCTGCTGATCGGGCTGGTCGTCATCATCGCCGGCGCCGGCCTGGCGGGCCTGTCCGACACCGTCACGGGCATCGTCGGCTGGCGCGCGCTGTGGGGACTGGGCAACGCCCTGTTCATCGCCACCGCGCTGGCGACCATCGTCAACTCGGCCCGCGGCTCGGTGGCCCAGGCGATCATCCTCTACGAGGCCGCCCTGGGCCTGGGCATCGCGGTCGGTCCCCTCGTCGGCGGGGTCCTCGGCTCCATCTCGTGGCGCGGCCCGTTCTTCGGAGTCTCGGCGCTGATGGCGATCGCGTTCGTCGTCACCGCCTTCCTGCTGCCCGCGACGCCGCGCGCCGAACGCGCCACCAGCCTGGCCGACCCACTCCGCGCCCTGCGGCACCGCGGCCTGCTCGGCGTCGGAATCACCGCTCTGCTGTACAACTTCGGGTTCTTCACCCTGCTCGCGTTCACGCCGTTCCCGCTCGACATGACCGCCCACGAGATCGGTCTCATCTTCTTTGGCTGGGGCTTGGCGCTGGCCTTCACCTCCGTGGTCGTCGCGCCGCGGTTGCAGCATCGGTTCGGCACCGTACGCGTCCTGGTCCTCAACCTGCTGGCCTTCTCCGCGCTGCTGGCCGTGATGGCCGTCGTCACCGACGTCAGGCCGGCCCTGGCCGCGTGCGTGGTAGTCGCCGGCTTGTTCATCGGCGTCAACAACACGCTGATCACGGAGACGGTCATGAAGGCGGTTCCGGCGGGCAGGAGCGCAGCGACCGGGAAGTCGACCGGAGTCGAGCGCGGCGTGGCCTCGGCGGCCTACAGCTTCCTGCGGTTCGGCGGCGCCGCGGTGGCACCGTGGCTGGCCGGCGTCCTCGGCGAGACGTTCGACGCCCACGTGCCGTTCTGGGTCGGCGCGGCCGCCGTCCTGCTCGGCGCCGGGGTCCTGTTGCTGACGCGTCCCCACCTGCGCCACCTCGACGACGCCGAAGAGGACCTGGCCGACGAGGCCGCGGCGATCACCGTCGGCAGCGACAGCTGACCCCTCCCACCGGAAATCCTGCCGCCACGGCGTCGTCCGGGGAGACTGATCCCCCATGACCTGGTTGAGCACCCTCGCGACCGTCCTCGTCCCCGTGGTCTCCGTGGTGTCGACGGCGACCGTCGCGATCTGGACCAAGCGCATCGACGTCCGAAGCAAGCGCGACGACCGCGAACACGCGCTGCGCTTGGATTTCGAGCAGCGGGCGGGCGAGGAGAAGAAGATCGCCCTCAAGACCCTCCTGGCCGCGACCATGCGTGTCCGGCGGGGTGCCGAGCCGCTCGCCGGTGGCCATCAGACCGTCGAGGAGCGGCGGGCCGAGGCCATCGAGGAGCTCTACGCGTTCCGCGGCCGGCTCGGTCTGGACGACGGCGTCGCGGAGGTGCTGATCTACACCGCCGAGCCCGTCCGCCAGCTCACCGAACAACTGCTCGACGAATGGGACCGGCAATTCCGCGACCACGGCTACTCCCTGGCACAGCTGGACGCGTGCAAGCAGCAGCTCAGCACGCCGTGCGACGACCAGGCGACGTGGACCGCACTCAAGGAAGAAGAGGCGTCGTGGCTGCAGCGGCTCGGTGCGGAATCAGACCTCGACGTCGACGCCCTGCTGGCTCTGTGCGATCGCACGACCGCTGCCGCCCGCAAGGATTTGCGCGGCGGTTACGGCCTGGAGACGACGTGAGCGGCCCTACCCGACCGCCGCGCCGATCAGGTGACCGACCAGATAGGTCACGGCGATCGCGATTCCGCCAAAGGCCAACTGCCGCAACGATCCGAGCCACGGCGCCTTCTTGGTGACGTAGGCGGCCGCGCCGCCGACGACCAGCAGCCCGACCCCACCGCAGGCCAAGCCCAACCACAGCGACCCGTAACCCAGCAGGTATGGGATCAAGGGGATCACCGCGCCGATCGCGAACATGGCGAACGAGGATCCCGCCGCCACCCACGGCGACGGCTTCTCGTCGGGGTTGACACCCAACTCCTGGACGAGGTGGAAGTTCAGCGCGCGAGTCTCGTCGCGGTGAATCTCCTCGGCTGCCTTGGTCGCGGTGTCGACGCTCATGCCCATCTCGGTCAACGTCTCGACCAATTCGGCCCGTTCCTCGTCGGGGTACTTACGGAAGCTGCGGCGCTCCACCCGCACCTCGGACTCGAGTTGTTCGTTGGCGGTGGTGACAGAGGTGAATTCGCCGAGCGCCATGGAGAACGACCCCGCCAACATGCCGGCCACCCCGGCGAGCACGACGCCCTGGGTGCTCGCGCTGGCGGCGACGCCTGCGATGAGCGCCGTGTTGCTGACCAGGCCGTCCATCGCCCCGAACGTGGCGGCGCGCAGCCACCCGCCGGTGACGTCGGGGTGCCGATGGTCGATCTGATGGGGCATCCCGGCGAGTGGCGGTACGGCATCCGGATCGGTCATGACGACGATTCAACGCCAGCCGCGGAGGCGGGTTTCAGTGAGGATGGCCTGGGTTTGCCACATCACAGTTTCGTAGGCGGTTTCGAGGGATACCGTGGCCTCATGACCACCACTGCGGATCACGTTCGTAATGCTCTCGACGGTCGTTGGCGCGACATGAAGAACCGGATGCGCCAAGAACTGTCCTCCGAAGTGTTCAAGCCGCACTACACGCCCAACACGGTGATCGCCCGTACGAAGGTCACCGAGCAGATGCGCATCATGGCCGCCAACGGCGCCGCCGAGGACGGCTTCAAGAAGGAGCACGGCGGCAACGGCGACGTCGGCGCGGCGGTGACGCAGATCGAGATGCTGGCGATGTCGGACCTGTCCCTGATGGTCAAGGCCGGCGTGCAGTGGGGGCTCTTCGGCGGCGCGATCGAGAACCTCGGCACCAAGCGCCACCACGACGCCTACGTGCGCAAGCTCATCGACCTGGAACTGCTGGGCTGCTTCGCGATGACCGAGACCGGCCACGGCAGCGACGTCCAAGCCCTGGAGACCACGGGAACCTACGATCCCGAGACCCAGGAATTCGTCATCGACTCCCCCACCCCGTCCGCACGCAAGGACTACATCGGCGGCGCGGCCAACACGGCCAGGGTCGCGGCGGTGTTCGCGCAACTGATCACCAAGGGTGAGGGCCACGGCGTGCACTGCTTCGTCGTCCCGATCCGCGACGACGAGGGCAACGACCTGCCCGGGGTCACGACGTCGGACTGTCAGTACAAGGGCGGTCTGCCCGGGGTCGACAACGGTCGCATCCAGTTCGACCAGGTGCGCATCCCGCGCGAGAACCTGCTCAACAAGTACGCCGACGTGGCCGAGGACGGCACCTACACCTCGCCGATCGAGAACCCGGGCCGACGCTTCTTCACCATGCTCGGCACGCTGATCCGCGGCCGGGTCACCGTCGGCGGCAGCGCCGGCGCCGCGGCCCGCGTGGCACTGGACATCGCCACGCGATATGCGTTGGAGCGCAGGCAGTTCGAGGCCCCGGGCGCCGAGGACGAGGTGCTGATCATGGACTACCTGGTGCATCAGCGCCGGCTCTTCCCGCTGATCGCCAAGTCCTATGCCCTGCAGTTCGCCCAGAACGAGCTCGTCGCCAAGTGCCACGAGCTGCAGACCTCCGACGACCCCGACGCCGAGGAGCAGCGCGAGCTGGAGTCCCGCGCCGCCGGGCTGAAGGCCGCCAACACCTGGCATGCCACCCGCGCCATCCAGGAGGCTCGCGAAGCCTGCGGCGGCGCAGGCTATCTGGCCGAGAACCGGTTGATCGCACTGAAGGCCGACACCGACGTGTTCACCACCTTCGAGGGCGACAACCACGTGCTGACCCAGCTGGTCGCCAAGGAACTGCTGACCGCCTACGCCGACGACGTCAAGAGCATGAGCCCCGCGCAGTGGGTGCGCTTCGCGGCCAACTTCGCCGGTGAGCGGGTGCTCAAGCGCACCGCGGCGCAGACCATCATGCAAACCATCGTCGACACGCGTCAGGACAACGAGGAAGAGGGCTCGCTGTTCAACCGCGGCACCCAGGTGAAGATGTTCGAGGACCGCGAGGAGTACATGCTCGCGTCCGTCGCGCGCCGACTGCAGGGCAAGTCCAAGGAGATGTCGCCGTTCGACGCCTTCAACTCTGTGCAGGACCACGTGCTGCACGCCGCGAAGGCGCACGTCGACCGGATCATCCTGGAGGCGTTCGTCGCCGGCATCGACACCTGCGAGGACGAGAAGGCCCGGGAGATCCTCGGGATCGTCTGCGACCTCTACGCGCTCTCGGTGATCGAGGACGACAAGGCGTGGTTCATCGAGCATCGCTTCCTGTCCACCGAGCGCTCCAAGGCCGTCACCCGGGGCATCAACGACCGGTGTCGCAAGCTGCGGCCCCACGCCGAGCTGTTGGTGGAGGGGTTCGGGATTCCTGAGCAGCTGCGGTACGCCGAGATGCTGCACCCGGAGCACATCCCCGACGCCGACGAGCACCAGGAGCAGAACGCGGAGTAACGGAGCGGAGTAACGAGGTGTGAAGCTCCCCCGCGTGGACTCGAACCACGAACCTGCCGATTAACAGTCGGCTGCTCTGCCAATTGAGCTACAGGGGAATAGCACTCGGTCCGCGGGACGCGCCCGATGACCGAGCGTTGACTCTAGCGCATGGAGTCCGGAAGTCCGATATCGGGCAGGTGAGTGGGGGCGGACGGCCTCGTTCCGCCACCACTGGCCCGCACGAGGCAGGATGGACGCAATGCACCACCGCGAGAGAGGGACCCCGTGATCCGCGTCGCCGCCGTCATGGCCGTTGGGTATGTCTTGGGCGCGAAGGCGGGCCGCCGCCGCTACGAACAGATCGCGGGGACCTTTCGTGCCGTCACGGCGAGCCCGGCCACCAAGGCCGTGCTGGATGCGGGGCGACGCAAGATCGCCGACCGCGTGTCACCCGACGGTTCGATGGGGACGCTGACGGCGATCGACGCCGATACCGCGGTGTGGCAGCCGGAGAAGAAGCGCTAGGAGAGCGGCTGACGCCAGGTCTGGCCGGGGGCCAGATTGCCGGTGGAGACACCCAGGCCGTTGTTCGGTCCGAAGGTGCCGAAGTTCGGCGTGCCGATGTTGGTGGGGTTGCCGTTGGAGTAGCCGACGCACACGGGGTCGGAGCCGTTGGTCGTCACGGTCGCCAAGCAGGGTGCGGCAACGGCCTGACCTGCACCGCTGGTGAATGCGATCGCGAGCGGAGCGGCGACGGCGGTGACCGCCAAGGCTCCCGCGGTGGCGATTCGGCGTGCGCTGGTGGTCATGACGTGCCCTTCCATAGAACTGACGGCGAGCTCACCATAGCGCGGTGAGGCGTTTCACGCAGTAAGGTCGTCGCCGCTGGCCCGCTCCAGCAGGCTGCGCCGATAGGTCTCCATCGCCACCAGATCGCCGAACAACGCGTTGTACTCCTCGTCGTTGTCGACCGGCGACATGCGCTGCAGCTTGGACTTCATCTCGGCGATCTGCCTGCCGACCCACACTTCCTGCAGTCGGGCCAGTACGCCACCGATGTAGCGCGCCAGACGGTCGTCGTCCTCGACGCGGAACGCCTCGACCCCCAACTCGTTGATCAGATTCGCCACCTGCGGGGAGGCCGCCTGCTCGCGGACCGCGTCGATCCATTGCCCACCCGAGCCACCGGCGGACATGCCGCCCGCCGACGTGATCGCAGCGCGCACCGCCGCGTAGGCGGGATGGGTGAAGCTCTCCACGGTCAGCGTGTCGAAGACCGGGCCCGCCAGGGCCGGGTACTGCAGCGCCGCCTTCAGCGAATCGCGTTGCGGCCAGAGCGTCGGGTCCTTCGGATCGGGTCGGGGCACGACGACGGCGGCGTCGGCCGGGCCGGCGGTGGCGGCACTGGCTCGGCGATTGTCACGCCGCTGTGGGCTGCCGCCCGCCTTCGCGGTCTCGCGCACCCGGCCGATGACCTGGGCGACGTCGTCCCACCCCACCCAGCCGGCGAGCTGACGGGCGTACTCGTCGCGCAGGGTCGGATCCTTGATCCTGGCCGCCATCGGCACGCAGCGTCGCAACGCCGACACCCGGCCCTCGGCACTGTCGAGGTCGTGGTCGGCCAAAGCGGTGCGAATCACGAACTCGAACAACGGAGTTCGACGGGCCACCAGGTCGCGCAGCGCGGCGTCCCCGGACTTCAACCGAAGGTCGCAGGGGTCCATGCCCTCGTCAGCCACCGCCACGAACGACTGACCCGAGAGGTTCTGCTCACCCTCGAACGCCTTGACCGCCGCCGCGCGGCCCGCCGCGTCACCGTCGAAGACGTAGATCAGCTCACCGCGAAAGAAATTGTCGTCCATCATGAGTCGGCGAAGCATCGACAGGTGCTCCTCGCCGAAGGCGGTGCCGCACGAGGCGACCGCCGTCGTCACCCCTGCCATGTGCATCGCCATCACGTCGGTGTAGCCCTCCACCACTACGGCCTGGTGGCCCTTGGCGATGTCGCGCTTGGCCAGATCGAGCCCGAAGAGCACGTTGGACTTCTTGTAGAGCACCGTCTCCGGGGTGTTGAGGTACTTGGCGGTCATCGTGTCGTCGTCGAAGATCCGGCGCGCACCGAACCCGATGACCTCATTGCTGCTTGCCCTGATCGGCCACAGCAGGCGCCGGTTGAAACGGTCCCGTGGGCCGCGGCGCCCCTCCATCGACAACCCCGCAGCCTCGAGTTCCTTGAATTCGAAACCCTTGCGTAGCAGGTGCTTCGTCAGGGTGTCCCAGCCCGACGGCGCGAATCCGCAGCCGAAGTGCGCGGCCGCGGCAGCGTCGAAGTTGCGTTCGACGAGGTACTGCCGCGCCGGTGCGGCCTCGTCTGATTGCAAGGCCTCGGCGTAGAAGGCCTGGGCGGCGGCGTTGGCAGCGATGAGCCTGCTGCGGCTGCCCTTGTCCCGCTGCACGTTGGTGGTCGAGCCACCGGTGTAGGTGACGGTGTAGTTGATGCGGTCGGCGAGCATCTCGACGGCCTCGACGAAGCTGACGTGTTCGATCTTCTGTAGGAAGGCGTAGACGTCACCGCCCTCGCCGCAGCCGAAGCAATGGAAGTGACCGTGGTTGGGACGGACGTGAAACGACGGTGACTTCTCGTCGTGGAACGGGCACAGCCCCTTCATCGAGTCCGCGCCCGCGCGGCGCAACTGCACGTAGTCTCCGACGAGGTCCTCGATGCGGGTGCTCTCGCGGATGGCCGCGATGTCGCGGTCGGGAATGCGCCCGCCCCGCGTCCCATCGCTCCTGCCTGCTGCCACCGGCTCAGTCTAAGGGCCGGGGCGAGCGCGCCCGATGCACGCGTTCCAGCCGACCCTCGGTGTAGGACGCGATCTGGTCGATCACCACCCGCAGGCGGGCTCCGTCGTCGGCGGCCGCGGCGAACTCCGGGGCGAACTGCGGGTCCAGGCTGCTGGGAGCCTGCGCCCACAACGCCAGGGCAACCTCGTGGACGAGGGTGCGCTGATCGGCTTGGACCTGCAGGTGCTGATGGTCGGACATGATGAACTGCAGCGCGAGCATCTTGAGCACCGCGACCTCGGAGCGCACCAGGGCGGGCACCGCGAGGTCGGTGTCGAAGCGCGTCAGCCGAACGTGACCCGCGACCTCGCGGGTCGCCATGATCGCCGCGGTGGCGAACCGGCCGACCAGTTCGGAGGTCAACCGCTTGAGGGCCACCGACGCCGAGATCGAGCCGTCGTACTTGCCCACCGCCGCGACCACGGGAATCTCGGACAACCGTTGGGCGGCGGCCAGCAGGTCCTCGGAGCGCACCCCGTCGAACGACTCGGCACCCAGGCGGGCCAGCGAGGTGGCCGCATCGGTGTCGGCCAGCACGCGCAGGTCGATGCGCCCGGAGATCACGCCGTCCTCGACGTCGTGCACGGAGTAGGCGACGTCGTCTGCCCAGTCCATCACCTGCGCCTCGAGGCAGGACTTACGCTCAGGAGCACCCCGGCGCATCCAGTCGGCCCACGGGGCGTCGTCGTCGTAGAACCCGAACTTCCTGCGGTCCCCCCGCCGCCACGGGTACTTCGTCACCGCGTCCAGCGATGCCCGAGTCAGGTTCAACCCGACCGAACGCCCCTCGCCGTCAAGCACTTTGGGCTCCAGCCGGGACAGGATCCGGAAGTTCTGCGCGTTGCCCTCGAAGCCACCGAAGGGCTTGGCGATCTCGTCGAGCGCGCGCTCCCCGTTGTGGCCGTAGGGCGGATGGCCGATGTCGTGGGCCAGTCCGGCCAGGTCGACCAGGTCGGGATCACAACCCAGGCCGACGGCCATCCCGCGGCCGATCTGAGCCACCTCCAGCGAATGAGTCAGCCGGGTGCGCGGGGTGTCACCCTCCCTGGGGCCGACGACCTGGGTCTTGTCCGCCAACCGCCGGAACGCCGCACTGTGCAGCACCCGGGCCCGATCGCGGGCGAAGTCCGTACGGCTCTCCGAGTCGGTCCCTGGCAGGGCAGCACCCTTCGGCGCCTCGGCCACCGGGCGTTCCCGGTCGAAGGCGTCATAACCGTCACTGGAGTGCGTCACCGACGGACAGTCTGCCAGGGCGGTGCCGCGGTCTCGGGCGGCCGTCGGCCGTGGCGCACTACATTGGCGGTCATGAGCAGGAATCCAAGGGCAGCCCGCGTTCTCGGCATGCTCCTCGCCGTGCTGACCGTGGGTGCACTGCTGACGCCCACACTCCCCACCGCCAGCGCGTCACCGCCACTTCGGCTGACCAACTACGTCACCGACCAGGCCGGGGTACTGGACGCCGCCGCGCTCGCCACCGTCACGGGCGCCGTCGACGATCTGTACAACGCGCGGCGGGTTCGCCTCTGGGTCGTCTACGTCCCGTCCTTCTCCGGTGAGAGTGGAGTGCAATGGGCGCAAAGGGCCATGGAGATCAACGACTTCCAGCCCGACCAGGATGCGATCCTCGCCGTGGCCACCCAGGATCGCGACTACGCGCTGTTGGCCGGCAAGGCCATCCTGGGCAATTCCGAACAGGCCGATCTTCGGCGCAACGAGGTGGAACCGGCCCTGCGCCAGGGTGACTGGGCCGGTGCCGCCACCGCCGCCGCCACCGGGTTGAGCAATGCAGGATCGCCGACCTCGAGTGTGTCGTGGGTGGGCATCGTCGCCGTTCTCGCGGTCATCGTCGCGGCAGTCCTCGCACTCCTGGTCTGGCAGCGCCGTCGGCGCCGCCAGCGGCGCGAGGCCGAGTTCGAAGCCGCGAAGCGAGTCGACCCGGCCGATCCGAACGCACTGTCGTCGTTGTCCCTCGACGCCCTCGACGACCTGTCCAAGTCGATCGTGGTGGAGGTCGACAACGCGGTGCGCACCAGTGACAACGAATTGACGCTGGCGGTCGAGGAGTTCGGCGAGCGGGACACCGCGCCGTTCACCAAGGCGGTCGACGGCGCCAAAACCGCACTGACACAAGCCTTCAACGCCCGTCAAATCCTCGACGACACGATCCCCGAGACACCGCAGCAACGCCGCGACCTGCTCACCCGAGTCATCGTCGCGGCCGCCAGGGCCGACGACGAACTCGAGGCGCAGCGGGAGGCCTTCGGCAAGCTGCGCGACTTGGTCATCAACGCACCCGACCGCCTCGACACCCTCACCCAGCAGATGGTCGACCTGACCGCACGCGTCGAACCCGCCGAGCGCACCCTCGCCGCGCTGCACTCGCAGTTCGCCGAGACCGCGCTCGCGTCGGTGGCCGACAACGTCGAGCACGCCCGGCAACGGTTGGCGTTCGCCGACCAGAGCATCGGCCAGGCCCGCGCGCTCGTCGCCAAACCCGCCGGCAGCCAAGGCGGACTGGTCGACGCCATCCGGTCGGCGGAGTCCGGACTGGGCCAGGCCCGCACGCTGCTCGACGCGGTCGACAGTGCGTCCACCGACATCAACCGTGCGGTGACCGCACTTCCCGCGGCGATCACCGACATTGGCAATGGCATCGCCGCCGCGGCCGGCCACCTTGCCAAGGCCGACGTCCCGCGCGCCGACGAGTTGAGCAAGGCCCGCGATGCGGCCGTCGCAGCCGTCGCGGCCGCCCAGAGCGCCGGAACGTCCGACCCGCTGGGCACCTTCACCCAGCTGACGCAGGCCGACGCCACGCTGGATCGGCTGCTTGCGGCGATCAGCGACGAAGTCGAGGCCGCCGCCCGGTTGAGCCGCGCGTTCGACCAGGCCCTGCTCAACGCCCAAGCCCAGGTGCGCTCGGTGTCGGACTTCGTCGACACGCGTCGCGGCAGCGTCGGCCCGGAGGCCCGCACTCGATTGGCCGAAGCCGTACGGCAATTGGACGCCGCCGCGGCGGTACGGGCGAGCAACCCGGCCGAGGGCATCCAACGCGCCAACGGTGCGGCGATGTTGGCGGTGCAGGCCCAGTCGATGGCCAACGCCGACGTCCAGGCCGCCCAGCGGCAATACACCGGTCGCTACGGTGGCGGCGGGTTCGGTGGCGGAGGCGGCGGCAACATGGGCGCCGTGCTCGGCGGCATCCTCATCGGCAACATCCTCTCCGGCGCGATGCGCGGCGGCATGGGAGGAGGCGGCGGCGACTGGAGCCCGGGATCGTTCGGCGGTTCCGGCGGCGACTGGGGTGGCGGCGGCGGGCGGTTCTAGCAGCCCTTGAGGCGCACCGCGAGGTAGTCCGACACCGCGTCGATCGCCACGCGCTCCTGGGTCATCGCGTCACGCTCGCGGATCGTCACCGCGTGGTCTTCGAGCGAGTCGAAGTCCAGCGTCACGCAGAACGGCGTGCCGATCTCGTCCTGGCGGCGGTACCGGCGACCGATGGCCCCGGCGTCGTCGAACTCGATGTTCCACGACGCGCGAAGTTCCGTGGCGAGATCCTTGGCCTTCGGTGACAGGTCGGCGTTGCGCGACAACGGGAGCACCGCGGCCTTGACCGGGGCAAGCCGCGGATCGAGCTTGAGCACCGTGCGCTTGTCGATGCCGCCCTTGGCATTCGGGGCTTCGTCCTCGTGGTAGGCGTCGACGAGGAAGGCCATCAGCGAGCGGGTCAGACCGGCCGCCGGTTCGATGACGTACGGCGTGTAGCGCGTCTCGGTGGCCTGGTCGTAGAACGACAGGTCGGTGCCGGAATGCTTGCTGTGCGTGGACAAGTCGAAGTCGGTGCGGTTGGCGATGCCCTCGAGCTCACCCCACGGGTTGCCCGCAAAGCCGAACTTGTACTCGATGTCGGTGGTGCCGGCGCTGTAGTGCGACAGCTTCTCCGGTGCGTGCTCGTAGAGCCGCAGGTTGTCCGGGTCGATGCCGAGGTCGACGTACCACTGCAGGCGCGTGTCGATCCAATACCTGTGCCACTCCGGAGCCGTCGACGGCTCGACGAAGAACTCCATCTCCATCTGTTCGAACTCACGGGTGCGGAAGATGAAGTTGCCCGGCGTGATCTCGTTGCGGAAGCTCTTGCCGATCTGGCCGATGCCGAAGGGCGGCTTGCGTCGCGACGTGGTGACCACGTTGGCGAAGTTGACGAAGATGCCCTGCGCGGTCTCGGGGCGCAGGTAGTGCAGACCCTCCTCGGACTCGATCGGCCCGAGGTAGGTCTTGAGCATCATGTTGAAGTCGCGCGGTTCGGTCCACTGGCCCTTGGTGCCGCAGTCCGGGCAGACGATCTCGGCCATCGGCACCGCATCGGGATCGTCGAGGCCCTTCTTGACGGCGTAGGCCTCCTGGAGGTGATCCTGCCGGTGGCGCTTGTGGCAGTTGAGACATTCGATCAGCGGGTCGTTGAACGTCGCGACGTGACCGGAGGCCACCCACACCTCGCGCGGCAGGATGATCGAGCTGTCCAGTCCGACGACGTCCTCGCGACCGGTGACGACCGACCGCCACCACTGCCGCTTGATGTTCTCCTTGAGCTCCACGCCCAGGGGTCCGTAGTCCCACGCCGACTTGGTGCCGCCGTAGATCTCGCCCGCTTGGTAGACCAGACCACGGCGCTTCGCGAGATTGGCAACGGTGTCGATGATGGAGGCCACGGGTGAACAGCGTAGCGGGCGGCGCGGAGTCGATTGACATGCGCGTCGACGCATGTATTCTGGCCTAGATGAAAACGGTTTCCAAGTCGACCGTGCCACTGGCCGCCGACCCGTCGGTGACGGATGTAGAGCACGCCGAGCACCTGCACGGTGCCAGTCCGGCGCTCGACGTGCCGCCCCGGGCGGTCCTGGACCACTCCGGCGACCTGTTGCGCGCGCTGGCCGCACCGGTCCGCATCGCAATCGTGCTGCAATTGCGGGAATCCTCCCGGTGCGTCCACGAGCTCGTCGACGCCCTAGCCGTGGCGCAGCCCCTGGTCAGCCAGCACCTGCGCATCTTGAAGTCCGCCGGCGTCGTCGCCGGGGAACGCACCGGACGCGAGGTGCGCTACCGCCTCGTCGACCACCACCTCAGCGACATCGTGCTGGCCGCGGTGGCCCACGCTGGTGAATACGCCCACCACCACGAGGGGGGCGAGGTCCGATGAGTACCACCGCCGTGCGCTCCACCCGCCAGCGCGCCGCCATCGCGGCGCTCCTGGAGAACGTCGAGGAGTTTCGCTCTGCCCAGGAACTGCACGACGAACTGCGCCGCCAGGGCGAGGGCATCGGCCTGACCACCGTCTACCGCACGCTGCAGTCGATGGCCTCGGCCGGGCAACTCGACACGCTGCGCACCGATACTGGCGAGTCCGTCTACCGCCGGTGCTCGGAACACCATCACCATCACCTGGTGTGCCGGACCTGCGGCTCGACCGTCGAGGTGGAGGGCGCCGCGGCCGAGGCCTGGGCCACGGAAGTGGCTGCGCTGCACGGCTTCTCCGACGTCAGCCACACCATCGAGATCTTCGGGGTGTGCGCGGACTGCGCCTCGTAAGTCAGCTGAGGCGGTCGCGCGCCAGCGTCAGCACCGTCTGCGCCGTCAGGGGGGCCAACGGCAGGTCATCGGGCGAACGAGGGTCCACCCAGCGCATCTCGTCGATCTCGGCCGCCGCTCTCGGCACGCCGACGAGATCGACGAAGAACAGATCGGCGTCGACGACGTAGCCGGGTTCGTTGGCGGCCGCCGCGGTGAAACGGCCCAGCGATCGGGCCGACGACTCGTCGACGCCGGTGCCGAGTTCCTCGCGAACCTCGCGGACGAGCGCCTCCAGCGGGCGCTCCCCCGGCTCGATCTTGCCGCCGGGCTGCATGAACGCCGACGTCCCCCGCTTGCGGACCACCAGCACGTGGTTGCGGCCGTCGAGGACGACGGCCGCGACGATCCGGATGACCTTCACCGGGTCAGGGCGCGCCGCACCTCGGCGCCGGTGGTGAGCACCAGCAGGATCAACGTGCGCAACGCCTCCTCCGACAAACCCGCGGCGGGAAAGTTGTACCGCAGCATCACGTCTGCGACGCCGTCGTCGGCCGCCTTGCCCACCAGCGTGACGGTCCCGAGCATCACCTGACCGGCCTGCTCGATGATCAGATCGCGAATCCCGTGGGAGAGCGACAGATCCCACGCCAGTGGAGACGTCAGCGACACCATCTCCAACCCGTCGGCGATCACCACCACGCGCAGCGAAGCCACCATGCCGTCCACCGTGATGGTCAGGGCGCCGTCGGGTTCTGCGACGAGCGTCGTAGCCTCCCCCAGCGCCGAGGTCAGCCGTTCCAGCAGGCTCATTCGGCCCGACCGAACCGTCTGTTGCGGTTCACGTACTCCATGCACGCCTCCCACAGATCCCGCCGGTCGTAGTCGGGCCACAGCTTGTCCTGGAACACGAACTCGGCGTACGCGGCCTGCCACAGCAAGAAGTTGCTGGCGCGCTGCTCACCGGAGGTGCGGATGAACAGGTCCACGTCCGGTATGTCGTCGCGGTGCAGGTGCTTGGCGAACGAGGCCTCGTTGATGCGGTTCGGCTTGATCTTGCCGTCGGCCGCCAGCTGCGCCAATTCCTGTGCGGCCTCGATGATCTCGGTGCGACCACCGTAGTTGACGCAGTAGTTGATGGTGATGACGTCGTTGCCGACGGTCATCTTCTCGGCGATGTCGAATTCCTTGATGACGCTGCTCCACATGCGCGGCCGCGATCCGACCCACCGCATTCGTACGCCCATCGCGTTGAGATTCTCGCGGCGCCGGCGCACCACCTCGCGGTTGAAGCCCATCAGGAACCGCACCTCTTCGGTGCTGCGCTTCCAGTTCTCGGTCGAGAAGGCGTAGACGGTGAGGTGCTTGACGCCGAGCTCGATCGCTCCGCACGTGATGTCGATCAACACCGCCTCGCCCATCTTGTGGCCCTCGGTGCGGCCAAGCCCCCGCTGGGTGGCCCACCGACCGTTGCCGTCCATGACGACCGCGACGTGGTGGGGCACCTGGCCCGCGGGGATCAGCGGCGCAGATGCCTTCGACGGGTGCTGCGGCGGTCGGGAGAACCTGCCGTTGGTGTGGGGCGGAAGCTCCGGGAAGACCACCGGCCAGGAGGACGTGTCCGGAAACGTCGGATAGTCCTCAGGCGCCGGAGGCAACTGCGGGAACGTCTCCTTCTTGCCCCTGCCCCGTGTCGTAGCCATGTGCCTCATCCTGCCCGAAAGGGCCACTCGGCGGTTCGGCGGGCAGCAGCGGAGCGACTCGGGATCTGAGGGAGTCGACCATCCGGTCGGCCCGGTAGGCACGCTCGACCAGCGGCAACGTCCGCAACTGGCGTTCGAGGTGCCACTGCAGATGCGCGGCCACCAGCCCACTGGCCTGGCTGCGGTAGGACGCCGTCGAGGCCTCGGCGGCAGCCCAGTCCCCGTCGTGCAGGGCCGACATCAGGTCGAGCACGCCCTGCGGTGGGGTGATCGATCCCGACGGCCGGCAGTGCATGCACACACTGCCGCCCGCGGCGACGTGGAAGGCGCGGTGTGGCCCGGGCGCCGCGCAACGTGCGCACTCGGTGAGCGACGGGGCCCAGCCCGCAATTCCCATGGCCCGCAACAGGTATGCATCCAGGACCAGTTCCCGGGGCCGGGTGCCGTCGGCGACCGCCCGCAGCGCCGCGACGGTGAGCCGGTGCAGGGCGGGCGACGGGGCGCGTTCCTCACCGGCCAGCCGCTCGGCGGTCTCGAGTACCGCACACCCACTGGTGTACCGCCCGTATTCGCTGACGATGTCCCCGGCAAACGCGTCGATGGCCTGCACCTGGGTCACGACGTCCAGATTGCGCCCCGGATAGAGCTGGACGTGGATGTGCGCGAACGGCTCCAGCCGGGCCCCGAACTTGCTCCTGGTCCGCCGCACGCCCTTGGCCACGGCGCGGACCAGCCCGTGCTCGAGGGTGAGCAGCGTCACGATCCGGTCGGCCTCGCCGAGCTTGTGCTGGCGCAGCACGACCGCTCGATCCCGGTACAACCGCATGACGACAGTGTTCCACCTCGGTCCGACCACCCGCACCGACCACGCCGGGGTGAGCGTGCCGGATATTCTCGATGCAAATGTCAGCCACCTCCTCTCACGGGTCGAGCACGCGGCCCCCCGGCAAGCACCTCCCCACCCTGACCCAGCTGCAATTTCGACTCGCCAGCGGCAGGGTCTCCTCCGTCGACCTCGTCACCCGCTCGCTGAAGGCGATCGAGGCGAGTCAGTCGACGCTCAACGCCTTTCGCGTGGTCCTGACCGAGCACGCGTTGGCCGATGCCGCCGCCGCAGACCGCAAACGTGCTGCGGGACAAGATCTCCCCTTGCTGGGCATCCCCATCGCGGTCAAGGACGACGTCGACGTCGCGGGGGTGCCCACCCGCTTCGGCACCTCGGGCGAGGTGCCACCGGCCACGGCCGACGCCGAGGTGGTCCGACGGTTGCGCGCCGCGGGTGCGGTCATCGTCGGGAAGACCAACACCTGCGAACTCGGACAGTGGCCGTTCACCAGTGGGCCGGCCTTCGGGCACACCCGCAACCCGTGGTCGGCCGAGCACACGCCCGGCGGATCCTCCGGCGGCAGCGCTGCGGCGGTGGCCGCCGGCCTGGTCACCGCGGCGATCGGCTCCGACGGCGCCGGCAGCGTCCGGATCCCCGCGGCCTGGACCCACCTCGTCGGAATCAAGCCCCAGCGGGGCCGGTTGTCGACGTGGCCGCTGCCCGAGGCGTTCAACGGGATCACCGTCAACGGCGTGCTGGCACGCACCGTCGTCGACGCCGCGCTGGTGCTCGACGCGGCCTCGGGGAACGCCCCTGGTGACCTGCACCAGCCGCCGCCAGTCACCGCCGCCGAGTACGTCAGCCAGCCACCGGCACCGTTGACGGTGGCAATGTCGACGAAGTTTCCCTTCACCGGCTTTCGGGCGACGCTGCATCCCGAGATCCGGGCCGCGCTCGAGCGGATGGCCGGACACCTCGAGCACCTCGGCCACACGATTCGCACCGCCGACCCCGACTACGGGCTGCGCACGTCGTGGAACTTCCTGTCCCGGTCGACCTCGGGCCTGCTGGAGTGGGTGGACCGGCTTGGGCCCGGGGTGCAGTTCGACGAGCGCACCGTCGCCAACACCAGGATGGGGCGCCTGCTGTCGGAGAAGATCCTGCGCGACGCCCGTGCGCGCGAGGCGGAGTCCCAGCGTCGGATCGGGTGGATCTTCAACCTCGCCGACGTCGTCCTGGCCCCGACGACGGCTCAGCCGCCGCCGAAGCTGCATGACTTCGACGGCCGCGGCGGGTTGTCCACCGACCGCGCGATGATCCGCGCCTGCCCGGTGACGTGGCCGTGGAATCTGCTCGGGTGGCCGTCGGTCAACGTGCCGGCTGGGTTCACCTCCGACGGGTTGCCGATCGGCGTTCAGCTGATGGGGCCGGCCGGCAGCGAACCGCTGCTGGTGTCGCTGGCGGCCGCGCTGGAAGCCAGTGGTGCGTGGCGGGCCGATCAGCCCGAGGTCTGGTGGGGCACCCCGGAGGACTAGCTAGAAGCCAAGCCGCCCAAGCTGTTTGGGGTCGCGCTGCCAGTTCTTGGCGATCTTCACGCGCAGGTCCAGGTAGACCTTGGTGCCGAGCAGCGTCTCGATCTGCTGCCGGGCCGCCGTCCCGACCTCGCGCAGTCGCGCCCCGCCCTTGCCGATGACGATGCCCTTTTGGGAGTCCCGTTCGACGTAGAGGATGGCGTGCACGTCGATGAGGTCGTCTCGACCCTCGCGCTGCTCCACCTCGTCGATGACGACGGCCAGCGAGTGCGGCAGTTCGTCGCGAACGCCCTCCAGCGCGGCCTCGCGGATCAGCTCGGCCATCAGGACTTCCTCGGGCTCGTCGGTCAGCTCCCCGTCCGGGTAGAACGCCGGACCGGGCGGAAGTTGCGCGGCCAGTACCCCGGTGAGCACGTCGACCTGCTCGCCCGAGATCGCCGACACGGGAACGATCTCCGCGGCACCGCCGGTCAGCTCACTCACTGCCAGCAGTTGGGCGGCCACCTTCTCCCTGGACACCTTGTCGACCTTGGTCACGATGACGGTCAGGGCGGTCCGCGGCGCCACGGCCCGGATCTGCTCGTAGATCCAGCGGTCCCCCGGGCCGATGGTCTCGTCGGCGGGGATGCAGAGCCCGATCACGTCGACCTGCGAGTAGGTCGCCTTCACCAGCTCGTTGAGGCGCTCCCCCAGCAGGGTGCGCGGCCGGTGCAATCCCGGGGTGTCGACGAGGATGATCTGGAACTCGGGGCGGTGCACGATGCCGCGAATGGTGTGACGGGTGGTCTGCGGTCGATTCGAGGTGATCGCGACCTTGGCGCCCACCAGGGCGTTCGTCAGCGTCGACTTGCCGGTGTTGGGCCGGCCGACGAAACAGACGAAGCCGGAACGGAACTCACTGGTCATTCGTCTTCTTCCCGATCGGTGGGTTTGACCAGGACGGTGCCGATGCGCACCCGGCCGCGGTGGTCTCGGCCACCCTCGGCACGCAGGCGCAGCGCGTCCCAGGTCACCTCGACACCGGGCAGCGGCACGCGACCCAGCTCGTGGGCCAGCAAGCCACCGACGGTGTCGACGTCGAGATCGTCGTCGAGCTCGAGCTCGTAGAGTTCGGCGAGGTCCTCGAGCGGGAGCCGGGCGCTGACGCGAAACTGCTTGTCGCCCAATTCCTCGACGGGCGCCACCTCGTCGGTGTCGTATTCGTCGGCGATCTCCCCGACGATCTCCTCCAGCACGTCCTCGATGGTGACCAGCCCGGCGATGGCGCCGTACTCGTCGACCAGCAGCGCCATGTGGTTGCGGTCCTTCTGCATCCCGCGCAGCAGGGCGTCCAAGGGCTTTGAGTCGGGCACGAACACGGGCGGTCGCATGACCTCGCCGACGCGGGTGTCGATGCCGCCGTTGCTGTAGTAGGTCTGCTCGACCAGGTCCTTGAGGAAGACCACGCCGACGACGTCGTCGACGTTCTCGCCGATCACGGGCAGCCGGGAGTGCCCGCTGCGCACCGCCAGCGACGTAGCCTGCCCCGCGGTCTTGTCACTCTCGATCCACACCATCTCGGTGCGCGGCACCATCACCTCGCGGGCGAGGGTGTCGCCGAGTTCGAAGACCGACTGGATCATCCTGCGCTCGTCGTCGGCCACGACGCCGCGCTGCTGGGCGAGGTCGACGACCTCCCGCAGTTCGATCTCCGAGGCGAACGGGCCGTTGCGAAAGCCCACGCCCGGGGTGAGCGCGTTGCCGATCAGCACCAGCAGCCGGCTGATCGGGGTCAAGAGCACCGAGATCGCTTGCAGCGGAAGGGCTGCGCCGAGCGCGATGCTGTAGGCGTGCTGCCTGCCGAGCGTGCGCGGCCCCACGCCGATCGCGACGAAGCTGACCACCACCATGATGGCCGCGGCGGCGAGCAGACCCCACTTCAGGCCGAGGTCCTCGTAGAGGAACGCGACGAGCAGGACCGTCGCCGCCGTCTCACACGTGATGCGCAACAGCACGATGAGGTTGACGTAGCGCGGCCGGTCGTCGATCAGGCGGGCCAGCCGGGCGGCACCCGGGCGCTCCTCGCGGACCATCTCCTCGATCCGGGCGATGGACACCGTGCTGATGGCGGCGTCGACCGCGGCGAACACGCCGCCGAGGGCGATCAGCGCGAGAGCGCCGACGAGAGAAGCCAATCCGGTCACGGTTGATCGAAGAACTGGGACTTGTCCAACAGTCTGCGGTCCTTCTCGCTCTGGCGGTCCTGGTGGTAGGCGGCGACCTGGTCGGCCACCCACTCCTCGAGCAGTTCGCGCTGCAGGGCGAACATCTCCTTCTCCTCGTCCGGCTCGGCGTGGTCGTAGCCGAGGAGGTGCAGCACGCCGTGCACGGTGAGCAGGGCCAGCTCCTGGCCGAGCGAATGTCCCGCCTTCTCAGCCTGTTTGGCCGCAAACTCGGGACACAGCACGATGTCGCCCAGCATCGACGGCCCCGGCTCCGGGGCGTCGGGACGACCGCCTGGCTCGAGCTCGTCCATGGGGAAGCTCATGACGTCGGTCGGCCCCGGCAGGTCCATCCACCGCATGTGCAGGTCGGCCATGGCGGGGGTGTCGAGCAGGACCATCGACAGCTCGGCACCGGGGTTGACGTCCATCTTGGCGATGACGAATCGTGCGACGCTGACCAGTTCGTTCTCGGCGACGTCGATACCCGATTCGTTGGACACCTCGATGCTCATCGGCGCTGCCTCCCGGTGCCCGATCGGCGCTCGGCCCGGTTCGCCGAGGGCGCCTCGGACCTGGCGTAGGCGTCCACGATCTCGGAGACCAGGCGGTGGCGCACCACGTCGGCGCTGGTGAGCTCCGAGAAGTGGATGTCGTCGATGTGGTCGAGGATCTCCATCGCAGCGCTCAGACCCGACTTGGCGCCGTGCAGGTCGACCTGGGTGGAGTCGCCGGTGACGACGATCTTCGAACCGAAGCCAAGGCGGGTGAGGAACATCTTCATCTGTTCGGGCGTGGTGTTCTGCGCCTCGTCGAGGATGATGAACGCGTCGTTGAGCGAGCGTCCGCGCATGTAGGCCAGCGGCGCCACCTCGATCACGCCCGCGCTCATCAGCTTCGGAATCAGCTCGGCGTCCATCATGTCGTGCAGCGCGTCGTAGAGCGGCCGCAAATAGGGGTCGATCTTCTCGCTGAGGGTGCCGGGCAGGAAGCCGAGACGCTCGCCGGCCTCCACCGCGGGCCGGGTCAGGATGATGCGCGAAACCTGTTTGGTCTGAAGGGCGTTGACGGCCTTGGCCATCGCGAGGTAGGTCTTGCCGGTGCCGGCCGGCCCGATGCCGAAGACGATGGTGTGGGCGTCGATCGCGTCGACGTAGTGCTTCTGGTTGAGCGTCTTGGGTCTGATCGTCTTGCCGCGCCGCGACAGGATGTCGAGGGTCAACACGTCCGCGGGTGACTCGTTGCCGGTGCCGGTGATCATGCCGACGCTGGTCCGCACGGCGTCGGGCGTCAACGTCTGTCCGCGGGAGACCACCGCGATCAACTCGGTCAGGACACGCTCGGCAAGCGCGACGTCGGCGGACTCACCGGACAGGGTCACCGCATTGCCCCGCACGTGGACGTTGGCGGTCAGCAGGGCTTCGAGGGCACGGAGGTTCTCGTCGGCGGAGCCGAGCAGTCCCACCACGAGGTCGGGCGGAACACTTATGTTGCTACGCACGGTGTTGTCCGAGGCGGTGCTGTTGGCGGCGGTCGTCTCGCGGGGCGTCACGTGGTGTTCAGTGCCTGCTTTCCGTGCTCAGATACGTATTGCGTACTGCGAACAGCTTACCGCTGGTCACCGTGCCAACCCAAAGAAGAAGGGGCACCCGAGCGGGTGCCCCTTCGTCGCGTGGTGCCGTGTCAGCGGCTCTGCTGCACGGTGTTGTCGGCGTGCGCGATGTTGACGGCCGGCAGTACCGACTTGACCTTGCGGTCGTGGTCGACACCGGCGGAGTAACCCGGCATTTCCAGCACCGGCAGCGTTTCGGCGGATGCGGTCGCTTGCATCGGAGCCGCTACCCCAAGAATGCCCGCAGCAAAGCCGCTGGCAACGAGGGTGGCAAGTCCGAACTTCTTCGTGTTCTTCATTTCTTCTTTCGTGCCCTCTGTGGTTGCGTCGACCGGCGGTGGAGCCATCCAACCGGTCTGCTAGCACGAACGCACTGATCAGACGATTAATTCCGACGGAGTACAACCGTGGGCGTTTCGCCGAGATCGAGGTCACAGATTCCAGCGCGGCGTCAGCACGCCGAGTGCGCCAAGCGCCACTGCGGCCGCCGATGTGGTCCGCAGCACACTCGGACCGAGCCGCACGGCGGTCGCCCCGGCGTCGGTCAACACCCGCAGCTCGTCCTCGCCGATGCCGCCCTCGGGGCCGATCAGCAACATCAGCGAACCAGCCTGGCCGAGGCTCGCCGCCGCCAGCGGAACGGTCGCGGACTCGTGCAGCACCAGCACCGAGGTCACCTCGGCGACCGACCGCACGTGGGCGGCCAACTCCCTGGTCGACACCAACGAGGTGACCGGGGGGACGTACGGGCGCCGCGACTGCCGGGCCGCGGACCGGGCCACCGCCTGCCAGCGGCGAAGCCCCTTCTCGACCTTGGCGGCTCCGTCCCAACGAGCCACGCAGCGGTCGGACTGCCAGGCGAGGAACGCATCGGCACCCGCCTCGGTGGCCAATTCGACCGCCAGCTCCGAACGATCCGACTTCGGCAGGGCCTGCACTACGGTGACCACGGGCGAGGGTGGCGCGACGACACGCCTGCTCAACACGCGGGCGGTCAGGGTGCCCTTGCCGACGCCGTCGACCACCACGTGCGCGACCGTGCCCGCCCCGTCACCCAGGTCGAGCTCCTCCCCGACGCGGATGCGCCGGACGGAGGCAGCGTGAAAGCCCTCGTCACCCTCCACGCTGAGAAGGCCGCCGACTTCGGGGACCGCGTCGACGTAGAACAGTGCGCGACTCACGGCGCTACGAACCCGACGTGACTAGCGGCCGGTGAACGTCTCGCGGAGCCGGCTGAAGAGCCCACCGCCGGCGGGTGCGGCCTGCGTCGACTTGACCTCGGCCACGTCGCGCACGCGATGCTCCTTGAGCTTGTGCAGGAGATCGGTGTCCTGATGGTCCAGCCGGGTTGGCACCACGACCTCGATGTGGGCGTGCAGGTTGCCCCGAACGCCGGACCGCACGTTGGGCATGCCGTGGCCACGCAGGGTCGTGACCGCCCCCGGTTGCGTACCCGGTGCGACGACGATGTCGGTGTCGCCGTCGAGGATTGCGTCGACGGTGACCGTGGTGCCCAGCGCTGCGTCCACCATCGGCACGGACACGCTGAAGTGCAGGTCGTCACCGTCGCGGATGAACACGTCGTGCGGCGTCTCGTGCACCTCGACGTGCAGGTCGCCCGCGGGGCCGCCACCGGGGCCCACTTCGCCCTGGGCGGCCAGCCGCACCCGCATGCCGTCGCCGACCCCGGGCGGGATCTTGACGCTGATGTCGCGCCGCGCGCGCACCCGGCCGTCGCCGCCGCAGCGGTGGCACGGGTCGGGGATGACCTCGCCCACGCCCGCGCACACCGGGCACGGACGCGACGTCATGACCTGACCGAGCAGGGACCGCTGCACGGACTGCACCTCGCCCTGACCATGGCAGGTGTCACACGTGACCGGCTTGGAGTCACCGTGGGTGCCCTTGCCCTGGCACAGATCGCACAGGATCGCGGTGTCCACGGTGACGTGCTTGGTGACGCCCGTCGCGCACTCGGCCAGATCGAGTCGCATCCGCAGCAGGGAGTCCGATCCCGGACGCACCCGGCCCACCGGTCCGCGACCACCGCCCCCGCCGCCACCGAAGAACGCCTCGAACACGTCGCCGAGGCCGCCGAAGTTGGCGCCGCCGAAGCCGTTTGCGAACCCGCCCGCGCCGGCGCTCTCCATCGGGTCACCGCCGAGGTCGACGATGCGCCGCTTCTCCGGGTCGCTCAGCACCTCGTACGCGACACCGATCTCGCGGAACTGCGCCTGCGCCGCCTCATCGGGGTTCACGTCGGGATGCAGTTCGCGCGCCAGCTTGCGGTAGGCGCGCTTGATCTCCGAGTCGCTCGCACCCTTGCTCACACCGAGCAGGCCGTAATAATCCCGTGCCACGCCAAACCCTTCTTCGCTTCGTGAAGCCGCAGTCGCCGTCGTTCCCGAGGCCCCTAGCGGGCACCCAGGACTTCACCTATGTACAGAGCAACCGCGGCGACGTTGGAGATGGTTCCCGGATAGTCCATCCGAGTGGGACCCACCACACCCATCCCGCCGAAGACCTTGCCCGAGCTGCCGTAGGTGGTGCTCACCACGGACGTTCCCGCCATCTGCTCGGCCGCGGTCTCGTGTCCGATGCGCACCGTCACCTTACCGGCCTCCTCCTGGGCAGCCAGCAACCGCAGCACCACCACCTGCTCCTCGAGTGCCTCCAGCACCGAACGCAGTGAGCCGCCGAAGTCGGCGGTGTTCCGGGTGAGGTTGGCCGTGCCGCCGAGCAGCAAACGCTCCTCGGAGTGCTCGACGAGGGTTTCGACGAGCACCGTCGCCGCCCGCCCGACGGCGTCACCCAGCCCGCCGTGGCCGACCAGCTGGGAGGCCAGGTCCGAGACCGCAATCGAGGCGGTGTTGATCGGCTTGCCCTCCAGGGCTTGGCCCAGCCGTTCGCGCAGCGTCGAGAGCTGCACGTCGTCGATCGCGTCGCCGAGCTCGACGATCCGCTGGTCGACCCGGCCGGAGTCGGTGATGACGACCAGCAGCAGCCGGGCCGGGGTGAGCGCGACGACCTCGAGGTGGCGCACCGACGACGTCGACAGCGTCGGGTACTGCACGATGGCGACCTGGCGGGTCAGTTGGGCGAGCAGCTTGACCGCGCGCCGCAGCACGTCGTCGAGGTCGACGCCGGACTCCAGGAACGTGAGGATGGCGCGACGCTCGGCCGAGGACATGGGCTTGACGTCGTCGAGGCGGTCGACGAACTCGCGATACCCCTTCTCGGTGGGCACCCGGCCCGAGCTGGTGTGCGGCTGGGCGATGTACCCCTCGGCCTCCAGGACGGCCATGTCGTTGCGCACCGTGGCACTGGAGACGCCCAGGTTGTGGCGCTCGACGAGGCTCTTCGAACCGATCGGCTCCTTCGTGGAGACGAAGTCGGCGACGATCGCGCGCAGCACCTCGAAGCGACGGTCGTCGGCAGTACCCATGGTTCACCTCCTAGTCGTCGTCATTTTACGTCGCCCAGCAGCACCGACGCGCCGCGGCGTCGCGCGGTGCCAACCGGTGGGCCAACGGATAGCCTGACTAGGTGCTCACCGGGACCGGACGATGATCTTCAAGGGCGTCCGCGACGGCAAGCCATATCCGGAGCACAACCTGTCCTACCGGCAGTGGGCGCAGATCCCGCCGCGGCAGATCCGGCTCGACGAGTTGGTGACCACCACGACCGTGTTGGAACTGGACCGCCTGCTCTCGGAGGACTCGACGTTCTACGGCGACCTGTTCCCGCACGCCGTCCGGTGGGAGGGCAACGTATACCTCGAAGACGGCGTGCACCAGGCGGTTCGGGCCGCGTTGCGCAACCGTGCCGTCCTGCACGCGCGGGTCTACGACATGGACCTCCCGCTGGATCAGCAGACCTGACCGACTACCCCAGCAGTTCTCGGACCACGGCGTCGGCGAGCAACCGGCCGCGATCCGTCAGCACCATCGCGTCCCCGTGGTCGCTCAGCAGGCCGGCGCGGCACAGTTCTTGGGCCCTCGAGCGCTCGCCGGCGTCGAGCGTGCTCACCGGCAAACCGCCGCGCAGCCGAACCGTCAGCATCAGGTCCTCGGTGTGCCGCTCGGGTGCGCTCAACTCCTCGCGCCCGCCGACGGGCAGTTCGCGACGGGCGAGCAATTCGGCATAGGCGTTGGGGTGCTTGACATTCCACCACCGCACGCCGTCGGTGTACCCGTGCGCCCCGGGGCCGGCCCCCCACCACTCGCCGCCGTCCCAGTAACCGAGATTGTGGCGGCACTCGCCACCCGGGAGACTCCAGTTGGACACCTCGTACCAGTCGAACCCGGCACCCGAGAGGCGTGCGTCGAGAAGTTCGTAGCGGGTGGCGAGCACGTCGTCGTCCGGCGCGGGCAGTTCGCCGCGGCGCACCCGCCTCGCCAGCGCGGTGCCCTCCTCGACCACCAAGGCATACGCCGAGACGTGGTCGACGCCGGCCCCGATTGCCGCGTCGACCGAGCGCGTCAGGTCGTCGTCGGTCTCCCCCGGCGTGCCGTAGATGAGATCGAGGTTGACGTGCTCGAACCCCGCAGCCCGGGCGTCGGCGGCAGCGGTCAGCGCGCGACCCGGCGAGTGCACGCGGTCCAGCGCGGCGAGCACGTGCGGCGCCACCGACTGCATGCCCAGCGAGATCCTGGTGAAGCCGGCGGTCCGCAGGCGGGCGAGCAGCTCCGGTGTGGTCGACTCCGGGTTGGCCTCGGTCGTCACCTCGGCGCCCGCGGCCAGGGTGAAGTTGGCCCGCACCGCGTCGAGCACGGCGGCGAGCCGCTCCCCGCCCAGCATCGTGGGGGTGCCGCCGCCGACGAACACCGTCGCCGCCTCGGGGACCTCTCCGCGCGATGACAGCTGGTGGGCAGCCAACTCGAGTTCGACCTTCATCGCCTCGAGCCAGCCGTCGGGGTTCGCGCCGCCGAGTTCGGCGGGGGTGTAGGTGTTGAAGTCGCAGTACCCGCAGCGAGTCGCGCAGAACGGTACGTGGACGTAGACGCCGAAGGGTCGCGCCGCAGAACGTCCGGTGACCATCGGTCCAGTCTCCCAGAGCCGAATTTGGCTCGTGATGAGCGCAAGATTTGGCCGGTTGGAGCCCATCGGGTGCTTCGTGGCAGAATGGCGAACGTGACTGCTGCTCAGACCTCGACCGCCGGCGTGTCGCTGGTGGTCCGGCGGCACGTCGACTTCAAGCGCGTATGCACCTGTTGCTGTCTGCCCTGACAGCGTTCGATCTCGGAGAACCGTCCATCCTGTAACTCAGCTGGCCGCCGGATCTGCGCCGCCGGACAGCCACCGGTGACGACGCACGATTCACACGCCGGCTCCCTCGAGAGGGGCCATCACATGACCCAGGCCGACGCCAAGCCCGCCAAGCCACCCAAGAACGAGGGCCAGTGGGCACTCGGGCATCGCGAGCCGCTCAACCCCAACGAGCAGGCCAAGAAGGACGACAACCCGCTCAACGTTCGCGAACGCATCGAGAACATCTATGCCAAGGGCGGCTTCGAGAGCATCGACAAGGGTGATCTGCGCGGACGTTTCCGCTGGTGGGGCCTGTACACCCAGCGCAAGCCCGGTTATGACGGCACGTGGACCGGTGACGACAACACCGACATGCTCGAAGACGAGTTCTTCATGCTGCGGGTGCGCTCCGACGGTGGCGCCCTGACCGCGGCGTCGCTGCGGGCACTCGGCGGCATCTCCACGGAGTTCGGCCGCGACACCGCCGACATCTCCGACCGACAGAACGTCCAATTCCACTGGATCCGGGTCGAGGACATGCCGGAGATCTGGCGGCGCCTCGACGAGGTCGGCCTGCAGACCACCGAGGCGTGCGGCGACTGCCCCCGCGTCGTGCTCGGCTCGCCGCTGGCCGGCGAGTCGCTCGACGAGGTCATCGACGGCACCCCCGCCATCGACGAGATCACCAGGCGCTACATCGGCAAGCCGGAGTACTCCAACCTGCCGCGCAAGTTCAAGACCGCGATCTCGGGGTTGCAGGACGTCGTCCACGAGATCAACGACGTCGCGTTCGTCGGCGTCGTCCATCCCGAGCACGGTCCCGGATTCGACCTGTGGGTCGGCGGCGGTCTGTCGACGAACCCGATGCTGGGCCAGCGCGTTGGCGCGTGGGTTCCGCTCGACGAGGTGCCCGACGTGTGGGAAGCCGTGGTCAGCGTGTTCCGCGACTACGGCTACCGCCGCCTGCGCGCCAAGGCGCGGTTGAAGTTCCTGATCAAGGACTGGGGCATCCCGAAGTTCCGCGAAGTCCTCGAAACCGAGTACCTCAAGCGGCCCCTGGTCGACGGACCCGCGCCGACGCCGGTTCCCCGGCCGATCGACCACGTCGGCGTTCAGCGTCTGAAGAACGGCCTCAACGCCGTCGGCGTCGCGCCCATCGCGGGCCGGGTGTCGGGCACGATCCTGACCAAGGTCGCCGACCTCGCGGAGGCGGCCGGTTCGGATCGCATCCGTTTCACCCCGTATCAGAAGTTGGTCATCCTCGACGTGCCCGACGACGCGCTCGACGCGTTGCGCGACGGACTCGACGCACTCGGGTTGCCGTCGAAGCCGTCGCACTGGCGGCGAAACCTTATGGCCTGCACGGGAATCGAGTTCTGCAAACTGTCGTTCGCCGAGACCCGCAGCCGCTCGCAGCAGCTGGCCCCGGAGCTCGAGAAGCGACTGGACGACCTCAACGCCCAACTGGACGTCCCCGTCACGATCAACATCAACGGCTGCCCCAACTCGTGCGCCCGCATCCAGATCGCCGACATCGGCTTCAAGGGCCAGATGGTGGACGACGGCAACGGTCCCGAGGAGGGTTTCCAGGTGCACCTGGGTGGCAGCCTCGGCTTGGACAGCGCGTTCGGCCGCAAATTGCGTCAGCACAAGGTCACCAGTACGGAGCTCGGTGACTACATCGAGCGTGTCGTCCGCAATTTCGTGAAACAAAGGGAGGACGGCGAGCGTTTTGCAACGTGGGCCGTTCGGGCCGACGAAGCTGATTTGAGGTAGCGATGACCGACGTGATGACCGAGACCGACCTGATCGAGATCGCCGAGCGGGGCGCAGCCGAGCTGGCGGGCGCCTCCGCCGATGAGCTGCTGGCCTGGACCGACGAGACCTTCGGCGGTGACGCCGGAGCCGGGCCGCCGGCGACATCGGGTTACGTCGTGGCCTCGAACATGCAGGACGCGGTTCTGGTGGCGATGGCTGCCAAGGTGCGCCCGGGCGTGGACGTCTTGTTCCTCGACACCGGCTACCACTTCGCCGAGACGATCGGTACCCGCGACGCCGTCGAGGCCGTGTACGGCGTCAACATGGTGAACGTCACTCCCGAGAACGACGTGCCCGAGCAGGACGAGCTGTTCGGCAAGGACTTGTTCGCCAGGGATCCCGCGGCGTGCTGCCGGATGCGCAAGGTCGAACCGCTCGGCAAGGCGCTGAAGGGTTATTCGGCCTGGGTCACCGGCATTCGGCGCGTCGAGTCCCCGACGCGGGCCAATGCCCCACTCGTCAGCTACGACAAGGCCTTCGGATTGGTCAAGATCAACCCGATCGCCGCGTGGTCCGACGAGGAGATGCAGGCCTACATCGACGCCAATGACATCCTGGTCAATCCCCTGGTCTTCGAGGGCTATCCGTCGATCGGCTGCGCGCCGTGCACGGCGAAGCCCATCGACGGAGCCGATCCCCGCAGCGGCCGCTGGGCTGGTCTGTCGAAGACGGAGTGCGGGCTGCACGCCTCGTGACCCTCGATGACTGAACCCGCCCTGATCCTCGCGGCTCACGGCAGTGCGGATCGCCGTTCACCGCAGGTGGCCCACGCACTCGCGGGACGCATCCGCCGACTTCGCCCCGGAATCGAGGTCGGCGCGGCGTTCCTGGAGAAGTCGCAACCCTTCGTCGGCGACCTGCTGTCCGAACTCGCGCGGCGCGGCGAGCCCGCGGTCGTGGTCCCAATGCTGTTGGCCAGCGCCCATCACGTCACGGTCGACCTGCCGGCGGTGATCGAGGAGTCCGGTGCGACGGTCGAGGTCGCCGACGCTCTCGGCGAGGACCCGGCGCTGGTGACGCTGCTCGGGCAACGTCTCGCCGCCGCCGGCGCACCGGCCGACCGACGCGACGTGGGGGTCGTGGTCGTCGCGGTGGGATCCTCCAGCGAGGCGGCCAATGCCCGCACGACGACGCTGGCGTCGGCTCTCGTGGCGCGGACGCGGTGGGCGGCAGTGGAGGTGGCCTTCGCCACCGGGCCGCACCCCACCGTCGCAGAGGCCGCCGCTCGACTTCGAAGCCGTGGAGCCCGACACCTCGTCGTAGCGCCGTGGTTCCTGGCTCACGGCCGCATCACCGACCGGGTCGCCGCGTCGGCCGCCGAACTCGGCATCCCGATGGCCGAACCGCTGGGCTCGCACAACCTGGTCGCCGCCACGCTGCTCGACCGCTACGACGCCGCCCGGCTCGTACGGCTCGCCGCCTGATCGACCAACGCGGTTTGCCATCCGCCCCACCGGGGCCACGGCTGGGTCGTCATTGGCAAGCTGGGCACGGCTCGACGTCCATTCGACGTTTAGTGCGTCATTTGCTCATCTCGTGGCATGATATTGACGGCGGCGTCCAGCCGCCCACGACCCCGCAAACGGTCGTCGGATCGCAATTCGGGGATTGGATTGGGATAGAACATGAATACAGATCGTTTCACTCGTCGGATGGCGTTGGTCATCGGTGGCGGTGCGATCATCACGATGGGTGCACTGACCGCTGGCTGTAGCAGCAGCGAGACGCCCGCACCCAGCAGCACGACGACGACGACGACCACCGCGCCGTCCGTCACCCCGACGGAGAAGAGTCTCACCCCGGGTGGGGCGAACAGCTTCTCTCCGCCGGTGAAGGCACCGCCGGCTCCTACCGGCGAGCCGGGAACTCACCGCAACGGCAGCAGTTCCTAACTCCGGTCGCCGCAAGGCAATTCGAATTCTGCAGGGACGTCACATAATGGCGTCCCTGCAGAGTCGACGATGGTGACCGGGAGTCCCTGGTGTTCGATCGACGCATCGCCACGCGAGTGGCCGGGTGCACGTTGGCCCTCTCGTTGACAGCCGGTGTGGCCGTGGTCATCTCGGATCACCGGTCCGAATCTGCGGCCCGACCCGCGGTCACGATCGCCGGGCCCTATGCAAACCTTCTGGCCAGTTCCACCGATCTCGGCCCGTCCCAACTGGACCACGCTCAGCTCACCGTCGGCCTTCGAGAGTCCACCCGACCCGACCGCCTCCTGCAGTGGGCGACGACCAAGGGACTCGACGTCCGCTGGAAGGACGGCGAGGACTGGGCGATCGTGGAGGGTACCCCGCACGTCGTGGCCGAGGCCTTCGACGTACCCGTGCACGACTACCGCGGCATGCAGGGTCAGGTCTTCTACGCCTCCCCCCAGCAGCCCGAGGTACCGGCCGCGGTGCGCACCACGGTCACCGATCTCGGCCGTATCCTCGGATTCACCCCGCACCGCGAGGCGCGCCCGGATCACGTGCCGCTCGACGTCCCCGGCCAAGGGCTGACGCCGGCGGCCCTGCTGACCGCGTACAACGCCAATCCCCTTACCGACGCCGGCGTTACGGGCAAGGGCCAGACCATTGCCTTCTTCGCCTTCAGCGGTTACGACCAGGGCGACCTCGACGACTTCGCGTCGATGTCCGGCCTGCCACCGCTGAAGCCGGTGCTCGTCGGCGGTCAGCCGAGCGAGTCACGCGCCGAGACCGTGATGGATCTCGAAGTGGCCCATGCGATTGCGCCCGACGCCCGGATGGTGGTGGTCAACGCCCGTCCGACGTTGGAGGGCGGCCGCACCTACGAACGCATCGCGGAGATGTTCGATGCGACCAACGAGCAGTTCCCCGGCGCCGTGTGGAGCCTGTCGATCGGGTGGGGTTGTGACGCGCTGATCACCGCAACCGACCTCAAGCCCGTGCAGTCGGCCCTGGAGCGCGCCCACCGCAACGGCACGTCGGCCTTCGACGCCAGCGGTGACACCGGAGGCCTGGAGTGCAAGGGAGGCGAGAACTGGTCGTCCGCACCGGGTCCCGACGACGTCGGGCTGGACGCGATTTCCTCCCTTCCCGGCATGACGTCGGTGGGCGGCACGACGCTGTCGACCGACGAGGACGGCCAGTGGTTGGCCGAGCAGGCCTGGATCGACTCGCCGCTGTCGCAGGGCACCAGTGGCGGTGTGTCCAAACTCTTTCCGCGCCCCGCGTGGCAGCGCAGGCTGACCGTGGAGCGGGACTCCGGCAAGAAGCAGCGGCGCCTCACCCCCGACGTGTCCGCCCTGGCCGACCCGTTCACCGGCGTGCGGATCAGATTCGACCAGCAGGACTTGGTGGGCGCAGGAACGTCGCAGGCGGCGCCCGTGTGGGCCGGTCTGACCGCGCTGATGAACCAGTACCTGCTGGCCAACGGCGGTCAGCGCCTCGGTGACGTCAACCCCCTGCTCTACCGCGTCGCCGCAGGCGCCAACGAAGCGGGGTTCCGGGACGTGACGCTGGGCGGCAGCGCCGTCGACGTCGCGGCCCCCGGTTACGACCTGGCGACCGGTCTCGGCAGTCCCAACGTCGCCCAGCTGGCGCGTGACTTCCTCGCCATCCAGAAGGGAATGGCGCCTCGATGACGGCGACGACGATGACGTGTCGCGTCTGCGCCGTCGTCGTCCCGGAGGGCGAGTTCTGCGGAAACTGCGGGGCGACGGCGACCGCGCGGCGAGGTGACGGACCGTCCTGGCTCCGGCTGTCGGCCTACGCCGCCGCTCCCGGTGAGCGCGTGCTGCGGCCGGCGGTGCCGAGCACGGTGTTTCCGAGGGCACCGCGACATCTCCGGGTGGCGTTCGGCGTCGCGCTGATCGGCGTCGTCGCACTGCTGGTGGGCACGGCCGCGCCGATGTGGCTGGCCCCGTTGATCGGCGTCGTCGGCGTCGGGCTGCCGGTGGTGTTCCTGGCGTACCTCGCCGTGGCCGACGTGATGGCGGACCGGCTGGCGGGCACACTGCTGGTGAGTGCCGTGCTCAGCGTCGCCGGGGGTGTCGGCTGGAGCATCGCGACCGATCTGGCTGCCGCACGCGTCGACGACGACGCCCTGGGCCTGCCGGCCAGCACGCTCGACCTGCTGCTGACCTGTCTGGGCATCCCGGTGGGCTTCCTGATCCTGCTGCTGGCCCCGACGGCCGTCGCCCGGCTCTGGCACCCCGGTGCTCGAGAGCCGCTGCGCGGTATGACGATTGGGGCCTTCGGCGCCATCTGCTTCGTCACGGCCGGAAGCATGACGTCTCTGGTGCCGGAACTCGCCGGCGGTCCCGTGGACACCGACGGTCAAACGCCCGTCGACCTGGTGGTCGGAGGTTTGATCCAGGGAATCGCAGTCCCGCTGACGGCCGCGGCGGTCGCCGGCGCGGTCGGCGCGACCCTGTGGTTCGTGCCGCGCCGCGACACCGGTCGGCGGTCGCGGTGGTACGCGCTGACCTCGCCCCTTCCGTCGACCGCGTTCGGGCTCGCCGCGTACCTGGGTTTGGGGGTGCTGGACTTCGTCTCGCCGCCCAGCATCGTGGAGACGGTGGTCTACGCGGTGCTGACCGTGGTGGCCCTCTACCTGCTGCGCCTCGTGGTGCACTCCACGCTGCTGCACGCCCAGCCCGACGACGCCGGGGCACCGGATGAAGTGCTGCTCTGTCCCGAGTGCGAGCACGTCGTCCCGGACCTGCCCTTCTGCCCGCGGTGCGGCCTGGCGAGCCTGGCCACCTCGCGAATCTCGCGGGCCCGCAGGCGTTCCGAGCGCCCCGTGCCGGTGAGCTCGTGACGGCGGCGCCCCCGACGGTGTGGCCGGGGTATGCCACGCCGGAGACCAGCTACACCGCGGCGCCGGTGAAGTCGACGTCGCCGACGCGCCTGCTGCTGATCCTGGCCGCCGCGGTGGTCATGGTGGCGGCGGGCGCGACCGCCGCGGCGGTCTGGCTGACTCCGCAGGAGGCGGCGGTGGTGTGCCCGCCCGATTGCGGTACCCCGCCGATCGCCAAACCCGTCTCCACCAACCCCCGGTTCACCTCCACCGACGGTCAGTTCTCGGTGTCCTATCCCGGACCCGAGACCGCCTACGACGCCACGTTCGAGCCGAACGGAGTGGTGCTGGACCTGCTCGCCGGTGACGGCGGCACCCTGCGCTTGTTCGGGCAGCCCGCCAACGGACGAACGCCACGACAGATCGCCGACGACATGTTGCGAGAGCACTATCCGGACGCGACGTTCGACTACGAGATCCCCAACGCCTTCGTGGGTTACCAGCTGGGGTACGGAGAGCTGGCCGACGACTATCCCGCCGACGCGATCGGCGACGACGACCGCAACCGGGTCCTCGTCATGGTCGGGGTCAAGAACGACTACGCGTTGATCGCCGCGGCCGCCGGTCCGTACCGGGAGTTCACGCCCGAGTTCGGGTCGGGGCATCCCTCGGGCGCCAACTTCTTCCTCGCCCTGGACATGGCGAAGTACGTCAACAGCTTTACCTGGCGGGGAGACCCGCCGCGCTGAGGTCGGCGGGCACCTCGACGTCACCGGGGATCGGCGGCACCCGGGTGGCGCGCACGTAGACGGTGTCGCCCTCCTTGAGTGCGAGCGCCTCGGCGTCACCGCGGGTGATCTGCGCGGTGAACGTCGAGTTGTCCGCCGCGCTGGTCAGTTCGACGCGAACCTCGAAGCCCAGCATCACGATTCGGTCGATCACGGCGCGGATGACACCGGTCGAGGACACGCTGCCGTCGGTCTGCGCGAGGGCCATGTCGGGATTGCGACCCACCCGGATGTCGTGGGGACGCACCAGCGTGCCGTTCAAGGAGGACACGGCGCCGAGGAACGACATCACGAATCCGTTGGCGGGACTGTCGTAGACGTCGGTGGGCGAACCGATCTGCTCGATGCGGCCCTTGTTGAGCACGGCGATGCGGTCGGCCACGTCGAGCGCCTCGGCCTGGTCGTGGGTGACCAGCACGGTGGTGACGTGCACCTCGTCGTGCAGTCGGCGTAGCCACGCCCGCAGGTCCTCGCGCACCTTGGCGTCCAGCGCTCCGAACGGCTCGTCGAGCAGCAGCACCTCGGGGTCGACCGCGAGAGCGCGGGCCAGGGCCATCCGCTGCCGTTGACCACCAGAGAGTTGGCTGGGATAGCGATTCTGGAATCCGGCGAGGCCGACGATCTCGAGCAGGCTGTCGACCTTGTCCTTGATCTCGGCCTTGGGCATCTTGCGGATCTTCGGGCCGAACGCCACGTTGTCGCGCACGGTGAGGTGCTTGAAGGCCGCGTAGTGCTGGAACACGAAGCCGATCCCGCGTCGCTGCGGCGGCACCCCGGTGACGTCGCGGCCCTTGATGGTGATGGTGCCGGTGTCGGGCTGATCCAGACCGGCGATGGCGCGCAACAGGGTCGACTTGCCCGATCCGCTGGGCCCCAGCAGAGCGGTCAGCGATCCCTCGGGCACGTCGAAGGTGATGTCGTCGAGGGCGACGAAGTCTCCGTAGCGCTTGTTGGCGCCGCGCACGGTGATGGCGTTGGTCTGCTCGGAAGTCATGGGGTCTCCTAGCCGAAACCTATTTCATCGCCCGGGCACGCCGGGCGTCGAGAATCACTTGGACGATCAGCACCAGCACCGCGACGGTCATCAGCAGCGTCGAGATTGCGTAGGCGCCGTACTCCTGCCCACGGCTGTACCGGTCGGAGACGAGCAGAGTCATGGTCTGAGAGGTGCCGGGAAGGTTGGAGGACACCATGATGACCGCGCCATATTCGCCGAGGGTGCGGGCGATGGTGAGCACGATGCCGTAGGTCAAACCCCACCTGATGGACGGCAGGGTGATGCGCCAAAACGTCTGCCACCACTGAGAACCCAGAGTGGAGGCTGCCTCCTCCTGGTCGGTGCCGAGTTCGTGCAGGAGTGGCTCGACCTCGCGGATCACGAACGGCACCGTGACGAAGATGCTGGCCAGGACGATGCCCGGCAATCCGAAGATGATCTTGAAACCGAGGTCGTTCTCGACGAACCCCAGGACGCCGGCCGAACCCCACAGCAGGATCAGGGCTACGCCCACGACCACCGGCGACACCGCGAACGGCAGGTCGATGACCGCCTGAAGCGCACTCTTGCCACGGAACTTGTTGCGCGCCAGCACGAGTGCGGTCGGCACACCGAAGAGCACGTTGAGCGGCACCACGATTGCCACGACCAACACCGACAACTGCAGCGCCGAGATCGCAGCAGGTGTGGTGATCGAGGCGATGAACGTGCTTAGCCCCGGGGAGAGCGTGCGCCAAAGGATGAGTCCCACGGGGACTATCACCAGGATCAGGATGTACGCCAGCGCGGCGAGGCGGATGAGAAAGCGCACCGGGCGCGACAGGATCACTTTGCCAACTCCTCCCGCTTGGCGGCGCGAGATCCCACGGCCCGCAGGACGAAGAGCACCAGGAACGACGCAAGGAGCAGCACGATGGAGATGGCTGCGGCACCGGTGCGGTCATCGTTCTCGATGAGCGTGCGAATCCACTGCGAGGACACCTCGGTCTCGCCGGGGATTGCGCCGCCGATCAGGACCACCGAGCCGAACTCGCCGATCGCACGAGAGAAGGCCAGGCCCGCCCCGGACAGCAGCGACGGCAACAGCGCCGGCAGCACGACGCGGACGAAGATCGTCCAGTTGTTCGCCCCGAGCGACGCTGCGGCCTCCTCCACCTCCCGGTCGAGTTCCAACAGCACGGGCTGCACCGAGCGCACCACGAACGGCAGCGTGACGAACAGCAGAGCGACGCCGATTCCCCACCTCGTCTGCTGAAGGTGCAGTCCCACCGGGCTGTTGGGTCCGTAGAGGGCGAGCATGACCAGGCTCGCGACGATGGTCGGCAACGCGAACGGCAGGTCGATGACGGCGTCCACCAGCCGCTTGCCCGGGAAGTCGTCGCGCGTGAGCACCCAGGCGACCATCAGCCCGAAGACGAGGTTGACCACCGTGACGCCGACGGACACCGACAACGTGACCTTGTAGGACTCCAACGCCGCGTTCGAGGTCGCGGCCGCTGCGAAGGCCGACCAGCCGCCGCCGGCCGCTTGCCACAGGATGGCCGCCAGTGGCAGCAGCACGATCACGCTGAGCCACAGGGTCGCCGCGCCGACACGGAGCGACGTCGTGCCTCTGGCGCGGCGCAGTCGGCCCGGCGCCTCGGGAGTCGGCGCGAGCCCAGCGGTCATCCGGTGGCCTGCTTGTAGATCTTGGTGATGGTGCCGTTGTCCTTGTCGAACAGGGCGGGATCCACCGTGCTCCAGCCACCGAGGTCGGCGATGGTCCACAACTTCTGCGGCGCCGGGAAGTCAGAGGCGAACTCCGCCGCGACCGCGGGGTCGACGGGTCGGAATCCGGCCTGGGCCCACAGCTTCTGCCCCTCGGGGGTGTAGAGGAAGTTGTTCAGGGCGGTGGCTTCCTTGACGTGCTGTGAAGTGGTGACCACGGCCACCGGGTTCTCGATCTTGAAGGTCTGCGGCGGGGTGACGTGCTCGACGGGCTTGCCCTGACGCTCGACGTTGATGGCCTCGTCCTCGTAGGCAAGGAGAACGTCACCGCTGCCCTGGATGAAGAGGTCGGTGGCCTCGCGGCCCGAGCCTGGCCGCGCCTTGACGTGATCGGTGACGAGCTGGTTGACGAAGTCCAGACCGGCCTGCGCGTTTTGACCGCCGTTACTGGCGAATGCGTACGGCGCCAACAAGTTCCACTTGGCCGAGCCGGAGCTCAGGGGGCTGGGGGTGACGACCTCGACACCGGGCTTGAGCAGGTCGTTCCAGTCCCTGATGCCCTTCGGGTTGCCCTTGCGGACCAAGAAGGTGACCACGGAGCCGAACGGAATTCCCTTGGTCGCACTCGCGTTCCAGTCCTTGGCCACCTTGTCGGCCTTGACCAGCCGGGTGACGTCGGGTTCGACGGAGAAGTTGACGATGTCGGCGGGCTTTCCATCGACGACGCCGCGGGACTGGTCGCCGGAGGCGCCGTAGGAAGCGGTGACGGCGACGCCCTTGCCATCCGGGGTAGCGGCGAAGGCGGGAATGATCTTGCTCCAGCCCGGCTCGGGCACGGCGTAGGCGACCAGGGTCAGAGTGGTCTGGGCGGCGGGCCCCGAGCTCCCTCCGGCGACATCGCTGGCGCCGCCGCCGCACCCGGCGAGCAGGGTGGCCGTGACGGCGAGAGCGCCGGCAGTGGTCAAGGACCGCATCGACTTCTTGGTGACGACGGACATGGGTTGGGGCCTTTCCTTGCGGCGTTCTTGGGGTTCTGGTACCCGCCACGACGGAGAGGGGACGTATCAGCTCTCAGGCAAGGAGATTGCCGCGACCGACACCAAACCGCGCAACGGAATGGGGGTCAGCGACAACAGTGCACATCGGCCACAGCGCAGTTGCCCACGGCGATGAGGGCCAGGACATGGCTCTCGTCGTTGCTGGACAGTGCGTGCATGGCGCGAAGCGTAGCAGAACGAATCGACGTGCCGTTACCTGGCGAACAACCACATCACGACGACGAGCAACACCAGCGCCACCAGCACCAACGTCACCCTGGAGCGCGGCATGCCGGTCACGACGGATCCTCGTCGACGTGCTTGGTGCGCTGCAGCAGCCGGATGCCGTTGCCGAGCGCGCCGTCGAGCAGCACCGCGACCAGGTACGCCAGCACCAGCACCACGGGCATCACCACGATCGTCTGGACGACGAACCCGAGGCCGGACAGCCACAGTTCGACCCCGTCCCACCAACTCAGGATGCCCGTCACCCGCTCCACCCTACGATCACGTGCTGTCAACGGCCCGGAGGGTGATGCCGAGCGCGCGCCTGGACACGCCAGACGGCCGAACGCGCACGAGTAGACGCCGGAGGCCCGGCCGGTCGATGATGTCGGGATGGTTCTGCAGCAAGCTGGGTCCAACGGCAGTGGCGACGGTTCGTCCGACGAGGCCGACCACGTGCCGGAGGCGCCGTACACGGTGACCGCACCCGTGCCCTACGCCCCGAGCGGACCGTTGCGAAACCCGTTCCCGCCGATCGCGGACTACGGCTTCCTGTCCGACTGCGAGAACACGTGCCTGATCTCCTCGGCCGGCTCGGTCGAGTGGTTGTGCGTGCCGCGGCCGGATTCGCCGAGCGTGTTCGGCGCGATACTCGACCGCGGCGCTGGTCACTTCCGCCTGGCGCCGTACGGGGTGACGGTGCCGTCGGCGCGGCGCTACCTGCCGGGCAGCCTCATCATGGAGACCACGTGGCAGACCCACACCGGCTGGCTGATCGTGCGCGACGCATTGGTGATGGGTCCGTGGCACGACCTCGACACCCGCTCGCGCACCCACCGCCGCACCCCGATGGATTGGGACGCCGAACACATCCTGCTGCGCACCGTCCGATGCGTCAGCGGTGTGGTGGAGCTGGTGATGAGCTGCGAGCCGGCGTTCGACTACCACCGGGAGCCGGCGACCTGGGAGTACTCGGCGCAGGCCTACGGCGAGGCGATCGCGCGGGCGAGCAAGAATCCGGAGGCCCATCCGACGCTGCGGTTGACCACCAACCTCCGCATCGGCCTGGAGGGTCACGAGGCGCGCGCTCGCACGCGACTCACCGAGGGCGACAACGTGTTCGTGGCGTTGAGCTGGTCCGGCCACCCGGCGCCGCAGACGTTCGAGGAGGCCTCGGACAAGATGTGGAAGACCAGTGAGTCGTGGCGACAGTGGATCAACATCGGCGACTTCCCGGATCATCCGTGGCGGTCCTACCTTCAGCGCAGCGCGTTGACGCTCAAGGGGTTGACCTACTCCCCCACCGGGGCCCTGTTGGCCGCGAGCACGACGTCGTTGCCGGAAACGCCTCAGGGCGAGCGCAACTGGGACTACCGGTACTCGTGGATCAGGGATTCGACGTTCGCTTTGTGGGGCCTCTACACCCTGGGGCTGGACCGGGAGGCCGACGACTTCTTCTCGTTCATCGCCGATGTGTCGGGGGCGAACAACGGTGAGCGCCATCCGCTTCAGGTGATGTACGGCGTCGGGGGCGAGCGCAGCCTCATCGAAGACGAGCTGAACCACCTGTCCGGGTACGACAACTCGCGTCCGGTGCGCATCGGCAACGGCGCCTATGACCAGATGCAGCACGACATTTGGGGGTCGATGCTGGATTCGGTGTATCTGCACGCCAAGTCGCGCGAGCAGATTCCGGAGACGTTGTGGCCGGTGTTGAAGCTTCAGGTCGAGGAGGCCATCAAGCACTGGCGTGAACCCGATCGCGGAATTTGGGAGGTGCGCGGTGAGCCGCAGCACTTCACCTCCAGCAAGGTGATGTGCTGGGTGGCGCTGGATCGCGGTTCCAAGCTGGCCGACCTGCAGGGCGAGAAGAGCTACGCGCAGCAGTGGCGCGCGATCGCCGAGGACATCAAAGCCGACATCCTGGCCCACGGCGTGGACCACCGGGGAGCGCTGACGCAGCGCTACGGCCACGACGCACTGGATGCGTCGCTCCTCCTGGTGCCGTTGGTGCGGTTCCTGCCGTCCGACGATCCGAGGGTGCGCGCCACGGTGCTGGCCATCGCCGACGAGCTCACCGAAGACGGCCTCGTCCTGCGCTACCGCACCGAGGAGACCGACGACGGCCTCTCCGGCGAGGAGGGCTCGTTCACGATCTGTTCGTTCTGGCTGGTCTCGGCACTGGTGGAGATCGGCGAGATCAGCCGGGCCAAGCACCTGTGCGAGCGACTGTTGTCGTTCGCGAGCGCGCTACATCTCTACGCCGAGGAGATCGAGCCGCGGACGGGTCGTCACCTTGGCAACTTCCCGCAGGCGTTCACCCACCTGGCGCTGATCAACGCCGTGGTGCACGTGATCCGCGCCGAGGAGGAGGCCGACAGCACGGGCGTCTTCCAGCCGGCCAACGCACCCATGTGAGGTGACTCAGCCGACGAGCGGCCGGCCCAGAGGCAACGCGCGACCGCCGGTCTCCTCCCACAGCGCGGCCACGTAGTAGTAGGCCACCAGGGCGACGAACGCGAAGACGAACCACCCGCCGGCATGAGTGGCCGCGGCGCTGCCGGTCAGGTTTCCGATCAGCAACGACACCAGTGCGACGTCGACGATCCCCAGGAGCAGCGGATAGGTCCACGGCAGCCGGAGCACCAACACCGTCAGCAGACCGATGGTCAGCAGCCAGCTGCCCAGCCACAGGGCGGTCGTCGGTCCCGCGTCGGCAGCGCTGATGCCGAACCAGTCGTGGGTGAGTCCCAGGGACAGCGCCGCATAGCTGGCGTAGAAGCCGAAGAACACCCCGTAGACCGTGGCGTTGACGTTCTGACCCAGCGCCGCCGCCCACACCGTGGCCAGGAGAAGGCCGATCGAGGTAGCCGACAACAGGATTGGCACCGCAGCCGCGGCCACGTCGACGATGCCGGTGTTGGTGAAGCCCAGTCCGAAGCCTCCGGCGATGACGAGTGGCAGCGCCAGCAGTCCCGGGTTGCCCTCCCGCACCGGTGCAACGGGCGGCGAGACGTCGACGGTCGAGACGGCGGCCGCCGGTGTCAGCGGCTCCCTGGTGGCAAGGTCGGTCATCGATTCCCTCATCTCAGAAGTGGCTCAGCGCAGTGTCTTTGACACTGCAACGTTCCTGAAACATAGGGCGACGTCGTCGCCGGACCGACGGTTGCGATCAGCGGGAAGTAATCAGGCGGCGTCGTGCCAGGCGAGGTGGTCGGCGAAGGCGATCTCGACGTCGCTTCGGTGGTGGGTGGTGCGGCCGGGTAGTGGTGGGGCTTGGGTGTGGTGGCGGGCGCCGGTGGGGGTGGTGAATTCTGCCGCGTGGTGACCGTCCTGGTCGAGGCTGGTGCTCACCACCCAGCCGGGTGCTTCCTTGGCGTGGTTGCAGGCTTCGCAGTCGCCGAGGCCGTTGACCGCGGTGGTCGGTCCGCCGCGGGCGTGGGGCTGGGCGTGGTCGGTGTGCCGGATCGGGGCGTCGCAGTACGGCGTGCGGCAGGTGTCGTCCCGGACGGCGATGAACCGCGCCAACCCCTTCGGGAACAGCCGGGCCCGAGATTCCATCGCCACCAGCGCCCCGGAAGCGGGATGGCGGTAGAGCCGCCGCAGCGTCGCCGCCGAGCGTGGGTCGGTGGCGGCACGGTCGACGAGCCGGCAGGCGACCGCGGCGGGGATGGGTCCGTAGCCGGGTACGCGGGCGGGTGTGGTGTCCACGCCGAGCAGAGTCTCGTCGGTGATCACCACCTCGACCGCGATCGGAACGGGCACCGCGGCGGGGCGGCCGGTGACGCGTTCGACCAGGGTGTCGGCCATGACCTGGCCGCGGGAGCGCCCGTCTCCGCACGTGTCGGTTTCCCTGCGCAGTGCGGCGTACACCGCGACACCCTGGGTCATGGGGAGCAGTGCGGTCACATAGGTCATGGCATCCGGTGCAGGTCGGACCCAGACCGAGCGTTCGCCCTCGGCGCGCACGGCCCGGTCCACGACGGCATGCGGATCGAGTTCGTAGGCGATGGCCTTGGCGTCCGCGGTGATCCGCTGATCACCCTTGCCGTCCAAACTCTCTCGGTCCGCACACATCCGGGCATCGAGGATTCGGCGGTCGGTGACGTCGAGGCAGGCCGATTCGCGCACGATGAGGGTGGCCCGCCACTCCGACAACGCCCCGGCGGCGAGGGCGGCCAGGGTGTGGGGCATTTCGTGGACCAGGGCGCGGGCGAACCCGAGGTGGCGGCCTCCTTGGTTGGGGGATTCACGGCGGGCCAGGGCGATCTCGCTGCCCAGGCCCTTGCCGCGTTTTGCGGCCGGAATTCCGGCGGCCGCTTCCCGGGCCCGGCGGGCCTAATCCAGGGTGGCGGTGAGGACTGCTTGCTCGGCGGCGGCCGCGGACTTGGCGCGCTCGAGTGCGGAGATGCGGTCCACCAAGCGCGCCTCGTCAACGCTATCGAACATGTGTTCGACAGTACACCTGTGCACCGACAAGGGCATCATCTATTCATGACCTCCGAACCCCATCGCACCGACACCACCGACGGCCTCGCCGCGCTGTCCCCAGAACTGGAGAGGGTGGCCGAACGACTCGGGGTGAAGTCCGTTCTGGTGATGCGCTCCGAACCCGACTCCATGGTCGTGGCGGCCACCGCAGGCGAGGCCACCAAGCACTACACCGTCGGGGCCGCAGGCAAGAAGGCCGGTGACGACGCCAGCCGCGTACCGCTGTACTGCGAGCGCATCGTTGACACCGACGCCGACCTCTTCGTCCGGGACTCCCGCGCCGACGAGACCTTCGCGGGCAACGAGGACGAGAAGGAGTTCGGCCTGCACAATTATCTGGGACTGGCCGTTCACGACTCGGATGGCAAGGTCGTCGGCACGGTGTGCGTGCTGGACGACGAGGCGCGCGACTACACCGAGGAGCAACGCGGCGAGCTGGAGAGGCTGCGCGGCGCGGTGGAGTCGATCGTCGGCAAGGACGGCACCGCCCTGCGTTAGTCGTCAGACCGCAGCGGGCACCGAGAGCGGCTCGGAGACCTTGTCGGCCAACGAGTTGCCGGTGAACGCCCCGCGGTGCTTCGCCGCTGGGTGGCTGGCGGGCAGCCGGTCGGAGCCGCCTCGGGAGAGCTTGTGCCGCAATGTTCCCGACTTGCCTTCGCCAAGCAGCCCGCGCTTGCGCAACTCGGGGAACAGCAGTTCGGCGATGTCGGAGAAGGTGCCGGGCCGGACGGCATGGAACACGTTGACCCCGTCGATGCCGGCGTCGCGCCACTCCTCGAGCTTGTCGGCCACCTCGCTTGGCGAACCGACGATGCGGCTGCTGCGTTCGAAGGCGCGGCCCAGATCGTTGATGGTGGGTTCGGCGCCCCCGGCAGCTTCCCTGGCCCAACGGACCCAACCCTGAACGCCACGAAACTCACCGAGAACCGACAGTGGCGTGTCCAAGGGCAGCGCTCCCGCGTCGATGCCGGCGTCACCGAGGATGTGGCACAGCACGCCCTCGACGCTCGACAACTCCTCGATCCGCGCTTCCTTCTCCCTGGCCTGCTCCGACGTGCGGCCGACGACCAGCGACAGGCCCTGGAAGAACTTCACGTCATACGGGTCGCGCCCGAAATCCGCTGCCAGCGCTCGCGTCTCCTCGATGAGGCCGCGGGCCGACTGAGGATCCGGGCTGGAGATGAAGACCCCCTCGGCGTTGCGGGCCGAGAAGCGCTGTCCCACCGGAGATGCGCCCGCTTGGAAGAGCACGGGAACGCGCTGCGGTGACGGTGTCACGAAGTGCGGCCCCTCGACCGAGAAGTGTTCACCGACATGGTTGATCTTGTGGATCTTCGTCGCGTCGGCGTGAACGCCGGCCTGCTTGTCGGCGCGCAGGGCGTCCTCGTCCCACGAGCCCTCCCACAATTTGTAGAGGACGTCGACGTACTCCTCGGCGATCTCGTAGCGGAGGTCGTGTTCGACCAGCTTGTCGTGACCGTAATTGCGATAGGTGTTGTCGGAGAAGCTCGTCACGATGTTCCAGCCCACGCGACCGCGGGTGTAGTGGTCCAAGGTCGAGATGCGGCGGGCGAAGTCGAACGGCAGGCTCTGCGCGATCGAACTGGTGTAGACCAGCCCCAGGTTCTTCGTCGCCGTGGCGAGTGCGGAGATCAGTACCGAGGGGTCGTTCGTCGGGATCTGCATGCCCTCGCGCGCGACCAGTTCATAGGAGCCGTTCCAGGGTGATCGCAGCCCGCTGACGTCGGCGAAGAACATCAGGTCGTAACCGGCGTCGTCGAGGTACCGCGCCAGGTCGACCCAGTGGTCCAGGGAGTTGATCTCGTGGTTGGCCGCCGCAGGGTCACGCCACAGTCCGTGGATCACGTGGGACGGGGTGTTCATCACGAAGGCGGAGAAGAAGAGCGGACGATCCTCGGCTGGCTTGGGCATGATCTCCTATGTCGCTGCGACGTTTACGGACTGAAGAGGATGCCGCCGACCGTGACGACGGCGACGCCCAGGGCGAACACGATCCAGGGCCACCAGTCGTGCCATGCGGTCTGCCCCGTACGCCCCACCTCGGTCATGAAGGCAGGCTAGTTGGAGCCACGTCGCGAATCACGGCCTACCCACGGTCATGTGATTCGGTCCTGGACATTCAAGGCGTTGCGCCACAATGCCTTTGACGACGGAGACTGCCCCGCTGGCGTTTCGATCACGATGGTCCGAAGCTGTACAGGGCATTCTGAATGGGGTTGACTCGACGGACACGACGCAGTGAAGGAGACACCATGAGCGAGCACACCTACCGAATCGTCGAGATCGTCGGCACCTCACCCGAGGGAGTGGACGCCGCCATCCGCAACGGGGTGAGCCGGGCGGCCAAGACGCTGCGCGGACTCGACTGGTTCGAAGTGCAGTCGGTGCGCGGCGAACTCGAGGACGGTCAGGTGGCCCACTTCCAGGTCACCCTGAAGGTCGGATTCCGGCTCGAAGAGGGCGCCGAGGGATGACCACGACCGAGACGGAGTGGGCGCAGTGGCACGCCGAACGCGAGCGGTACTTCGGTGACCCGGTCTGCTCGTAGAGGGCGTCGCAGGAGTCGACCGTCTCGAGCCGGCGGAGGGCGCGCCCGGTAGCGCCGGCGGTCAACCGGCTGGAGGTTGCCGTCGAAAGCCGGCGAACGCCTGCCCCGCTGAGCAGCAGGGATAAGAATCACGTCGGACGTAATCGTCGCGGCGCCCACCTTCCAGTCCTAACTTGGTGCGATGCGCGACCTGAAGTCGATCGACGACGAGCTGGCGCTCGTGGCGGAGGTACGCGGGGCGCTACGCGACGAGGGGTGGTCGTTTCCGACCTGGCAGCTCGACGGTCTGCTCGACGAGCGTCTGCGCTTCGTCTCCGCCCGCGCGCTGCTGGGTCGCGCCCATCTCGTACTGCGTCGACGACGCCGGTAACCGATTGAGCGCCTTGGCTCCCTGACGTTTCCGCGCCTAGAGCCGGGCTGCGTTCGCGATCATCGCGCGGACCATCGACACGGCCTCGTCGTTGACGCCGAAGGCGCAGGCGATGGTCTCGACGGAGAGGTTCGCGACCGCCGAGAGCGCGTGTTGGCACTCCCACCCGTCGGAGTCCTCCTGCGTGACCTTCTGCGTGACGACGTCACCATCTGCGCGCACGTCGTCGATCAGCCATATCGAACTGGTCGCCTCGTCGTCGACGGCCACCGAGAATCCGCTGCACCCCCGCCAGGCCGCCGTGGACGCGCCGACGAAGTCCCTGGCCGCCCGTTCGGTCGGGTAGAGCACCGCGGTCTGCTCCATCCAGTGCTCGTTGTCGTCGCGGGGTTCGCGCGCCACCTGGTCGCGCACGGCGGTCCAGCCGCTGGACCGGTACACCAGGTCCTCGGCACCGAAGATCGAACCGAGGCAGTCGGGATCAGACACCGCATCGGAGTTGTCCGACATCTCCTCGCCGGTGAGCACCACCTCCATCTGCGTCGCCCCGGCTATCCCGTTGAGTTGGGCGACACTCAGCATCACGTCGTCGAGCTGGGGCTCCCGCAGCGGACGGACGTCGGTCGGGTTGGCACCGGCGTCGCGCACCGCCACGCCCTCGACCGTGCTCGCGCACCCCGAGGCGGCCGCGGCGGCGACGGTCAGCACCGCACACAGCCGAGCCCACCGCATCACGATCGTCATTCTGACTTGCCGAGCATCGTCTTGGCGATGTCCACCGCCCAGGCCCGCGGATCCGGCTGACGGTCGCCGTCGGGCGTCACCGCCAACGAGACCTCGACGAGGGTCGCATTCCGCACGCCGAGCGCCCGCTCGTAGCGCGTCTGCGCTCCCCCCGGCCGCTGGCGGGTGCGAACCGTCGCGGAGACGACCGCGTCCTCGTCGTCGACGTCGGAGACGACCGCATCGACGACCGCCGCGCCCACGTGCTTGACCACCGTGGTGCCTGCGCACTGTCGCCACTGCCGGGTGAACGCGTCGAACGCGTCGCGTGCCGCGGTCGCGGTGGACAGTCGTACCACCGCGGCGTCGGCACCCGAGGCGTCGGCGCCCTCGTCCCAGTTGAAGTAGCTCTGCCGCGCGGCCTCGATCACGGGCAGCGGTTCGTAGACGATGCGCGGGGCGGTGTCGGTGACCGCCGCGCAGCCGATCGGCGAGGCGTCCGCCTCGGTGCGATATCCGTCGGGCAGGATCTCGACCCCACCGACGAACGGGCGAAAACCGAAGGTGCTCAACGTGTTCGGCAGATCGGACCCGATCTCACCCTCGGTCGGCAGCACCTTCACCGTCGACGCTGCGGGCGTGGGCACCCCCGGCACCGTCTGTGCGCAGCCGGCCACCAGCAGGACGACCGTCACGGCGCCCGCCGGCCACCGCACCGGCGTTACTTCTTCGGCTTGTCGCTGGCGGCGTCGGCAGACAGCGCGGCGACGAAGGCCTCCTGCGGCACCTCGACCCGACCGATGGTCTTCATCCGCTTCTTGCCCTCCTTCTGCTTCTCGAGCAGCTTGCGCTTGCGGGTGATGTCACCGCCGTAGCACTTGCTCAAGACGTCCTTGCGGATGGCCCGAATGTTCTCGCGCGCAATGATTCTCGACCCCACGGCAGCCTGCACCGGGACCTCGAACTGCTGACGCGGAATCAGTTCCTTGAGCTTGGTGGTCATCTTGTTGCCGTAGGCCGCCGCACCGTCCTTGTGCACGATCGCGCTGAAGGCGTCCACCGCCTCGCCCTGAAGGAGGATGTCGACCTTGACCAGATCAGCCTCCTGCTCGCCGGCCTCCTCGTAGTCCAGGCTGGCGTACCCGCGCGTGCGGGACTTCAACGAGTCGAAGAAGTCGAAGATGATCTCGCCCAACGGCATCGTGTAGCGGAGCTCGACGCGCTCGGGTGAGAGGTAGTCCATGCCGCCAAGCTCGCCGCGGCGTGCCTGGCACAGCTCCATGATGGTGCCGATGAACTCGCTCGGCGCGATCACCGTGGTCTTCACGATTGGCTCGAAGACCGACCGCACCTTGCCCTCCTGCCAGTCCGAGGGGTTGGTGACGACGATCTCGGTTCCGTCGTCCTTGACCACCCGGTAGACGACGTTGGGCGCGGTGGAGATGAGGTCGAGGTCGAACTCGCGCTCGAGACGCTCGCGGGTGATCTCCATGTGCAGCAACCCGAGGAAGCCACAGCGGAAGCCGAACCCCAGCGCCACCGAGGTCTCCGGCTCCCACGTCAGCGCGGCGTCGTTGAGCTGCAGGCGTTCCAGGGCGTCGCGCAGATTGGGATAGTCCGAGCCGTCCACCGGATAGAGACCCGAGTACACCATCGGCCGCGGCTCCCGGTACCCCGTCAGCGCCTCGGTCGCGCCGTTGCGGGCCACGGTGACGGTGTCGCCGACCTTCGACTGCCGGACGTCCTTGACACCGGTGATCAGGTAGCCGACCTCGCCGACGCCGAGACCCTCGGTGGCCTTGGGCTCCGGAGAAACGATGCCCACCTCGAGCAGCTCGTGCGTGGTGCCGGTGGACATCATCTTGATCTTCTCGCGCGGGTTGAGCTTGCCGTCGACCACGCGGACGTAGGTCACCACGCCGCGGTAGATGTCGTAGACGGAGTCGAAGATCATCGCCCGGGCGGGCGCGTCCGGGTCGCCGACCGGCGCCGGCACCAAGCGCACCACCGCGTCGAGCAGCTCTCGGACCCCGACGCCCGTCTTGCCCGAGACTCGCAGCACTTCCTCGGGCTCGCAGCCGATGATGTGGGCGATCTCACCGGCATAGCGGTCGGGGTCGGCGGCGGGCAGGTCGATCTTGTTGAGCACCGGGATGATCGTCAGACCGCGGTCCAGCGCCAGGTACAGGTTGGCCAGCGTTTGCGCCTCGATGCCCTGGGCGGCGTCGACCAGCAGCACCGCACCCTCGCAGGCCTCCAGCGCACGCGACACCTCGTAGGTGAAGTCGACGTGGCCGGGCGTGTCGATCAGGTGCAGCACGAACTGCTCGTCGACGCCGTCGGTCGTCACCGTCCACGGCAGGCGCACGTTCTGGGCCTTGATGGTGATGCCGCGCTCGCGCTCGATGTCCATCCGGTCGAGGTACTGCGCGCGCATGTCACGGTCGGCGACCACGCCGGTGATGCCGAGCATCCGGTCGGCCAGCGTCGACTTGCCGTGGTCGATGTGCGCGATGATGCAGAAATTCCGAATCCGAGCCGGCGCGGTGAACGTCTTGTCGGCGAAGCTGCTGATGGGAATCTCCTGGTGGGGCTAGATGGCAGCGGCGCTGCGCTCGTTCAGGATATCGAGCCGCCACCTCATCGACACAATCGCCGCCGGGCGAGACGTCCTATGCTCGACGCCATGGCTCCTCAGTTGAGTCCGTGGCAGCGGATTGTGAAGACCACCGAGAAATTGGTGTTCAGCGAGGCTCCGAAGATCATCCGGCAGTTGCAGAACCCCGAGATGGTGCCGCGCACCCTCGGCCAGGGCATCCGGCTGGGCATCGACGTCGGCCTCAGCGTGATCGCCGCTTCGCAGCAGCAACAGCATCCCCGGCAGGCGATCACCGCCGGTCGACCGGTCACCAAGAACAGTGCGCCGACCCATCGCAGGGCCCGCCGGATCGCGTACGCCCCCGATCTGGACGGTCAGGCCGATCCGGGCGAGATCGTGTGGACGTGGGTCGTCTACGAGGAGGACCCCTCCCGCGGCAAGGACCGCCCCGTCCTGGTCGTCGGCCGCGACAGCACGACCCTGCTCGGGCTCATGCTCTCCAGCCAGGAACGGCACGCCGGCGACCGGTCCTGGGTGCACATCGGCAGCGGCAGCTGGGATCACGAGGGCCGTGCGAGCTGGGTGCGGCTGGACCGGGTGCTCGACGTCCCCGAGGAGAGCATCCGACGCGAGGGCGCGATCCTCGAACGGGAGACCTTCGAGATCGTCGCGGCGCGGCTGCGCGCCGACTACTCCTGGCGCTAACGGGCGGCCCGCCACATGGGCCACAATGCCGGGCCGCCAGGCAGCTTGATCTCGCCGGTGACCTCGAAGCCGAAGCGCTGGTAGTACGGAAGGTTGTCCGGATTGCTGGACTCCAGGTAGGCAGGAGCATGCTCCGCGTCGACGCGGTCGAGCCGCGACTGCATGAGCACCTGCCCGAAACCCTTGCCGCGCACGGTCGGATCGCTCCCGATGACCGCCAGGTACCAGTGCGGCTCCTCGGGGTGGGCCTGCTTCATCATCTCCTCGACGACGACGCCACGTTGCAGGGACCGGCCGAACGTCCAGATCAGTGACGGCATCGCCCGTAACTCCTCGCCGCGGGTGTGCCGCCACGCACCGGGCGGATCCCACAGCGCCGCGCCGCCGATGCCGCCGTGGTCGTCGGTCACCACCTCGACGCCGCCACGGGCCAGATGGTGGTGACGGGTGAGCGCGGCGAAGAGGGAGTGCAGTTTGCGCGTGCGGCGTTCGGCGTCGGGCAGCATCCAGCACATGACGGGATCGTCGGCGAACGCTCTACCCAGGGTTCTCGAGAGGGCCTTGACGTCGGCGCGGGTCGCGGGTCGCGCATGCACGCCGTTCATGGTCTCACCCCTGGGTGATGTACGCCGCCAACTGCTCGCGCTCGGCCTGCAACTCCTCCATCCGGGTCTTCACCACGTCCCCGATGCTGACGATGCCGGCCAGTCGCCCGCCGTCGACGACGGGTACGTGCCGCACCCGATGGTTGGTCATGAGGGCGCTGAGGCCGTCCACGGTGTCCTCGGGCGAACAGGTGACGACGTCGCTGGTCATGATGTCGGCGACGGGGCGTCCCAGCGCGCCGGCGCCGTGCTCGTGCAGCATCCGCACGACGTCGCGTTCGGACACGATGCCGATCACCCCGTCGGGGCCGACGACCACCATGGCGCCCACGTTGCGGCCCACCAAGCCGCTGATCAGATCGCTGACCAGGGTGTCCGGCGCGGTGGTCAGCACACCCGCACCCTTGTTGCGCAACACGTCTGCGATCCGCACGATTACCCCCTCGTGACGTAGATCACATCAGGGTAGAACCGGTCGACGGCGGAACACAATGCCGCCGTGCGCAGAGCCCCGAGCTTCCTGTCGGCCGGCCGGGAATGACCCGTCAGTCCTCGTCGTCGGATCGTGTCCCCTGCACCGCAACGGCGACGTCGTCGAACGCAGCCGCCTGGGCACGGATCCGTTCGATCTCGCCGGGGCGCTTGAGGAGGCCGCGAAGGGCAAGGGTGGCGACTTGCTCGCCCACCCGGACCGCCGCCGCGACGCGGTCCTCGGGTTCGGCGGTGAGCCGCACGCGCTTCTGGGCACCCTCGCCGAAGGTCAACAGCAGCTCCGCGGTCTGCACCCTGTCGCAGTCGAGGAATCTGCCCTCCCCCACACCCGCCCCGATCAGGTCGACCACCCACTGGGTGAGACGTTCGTAGTCCCGCCAGAACTGGTGGAAGTCGGCGCGCTGCCGGTGGGCGATGCGCTGAATCTCGTTGAAGTCGATCGGCGAGAGCGCGAGTTGCATCGTGTCGAATCGCAGCAACCGGTACAGCTTGACCGCCGGCGAGCCGGACCCCGCACCCACTTGCGCGACGAAGTCCAGCGACGCCCGGTTGACGGCGAGGGTCTCCTGCAGCAGCTGCTCCTTGTTGCGGAACCAGTAGTACAACGACGACTGTTGCAGCCCCGCGGCGCGGGCCACGTCACTCATCGTGGTGTGGGCATAACCCTTCTCCGAGAACAACTTCGTGGCCGCGTCGACGATGCCGGCGCGCGGCGCCCGGCGCCGTGGCGTCGACACGGCTAGCTCAACGGCGCGCGCTCGCGGTGCGCACGCCGAACCGTCTCCGAGGCGGCCTCGACCACGTCGCGCCACAGCGTCGCACCGAAGTCGACCGAGGCGCGCGACGGAAACCCGGTGACGCCGTTGGTCGAGACCTGGTCGAGTGCGTAGCGAAACACGGTGCCCGCGGTGCGGTCCGGGTCGTCGGCCCCGGCGAGCGCATCGACGTCGACCAGATCGGGCCGCAACGCCAGCATCAGCGACGTCTCGGCCGCGTTGGCGTGCCAGTCCACCGCGTCGGAGGTGGCGTGCCGGGCGATCTCGGCGGTCAGCTCCCACCACTGCATGACGCCGACGCGACCGTCGGGGAACTCGCGCCTGAACTCGTCGCAGGCGATCCACAGCGGCGCCGCGTTGCCGACGTGCCCGTTGACGAATAGCACTCGCCTGAATCCCGATGCCACGCACGCCCGTGCGACGCGCAGCGCGGCGGCCGCGGTCTGCGTGCCGCTCGCCGCGACGGTGCCCGCCATCGTCGTACCGTGAAAGAAGCTGGCACCGAACGCCATCGGAGGCAGGACGACGGCGACATCACCCGCGGCGGCATCGGCTACCGCGGTGGCGATGATCGTGTCGGTCCCCACCGGCAGATGCGGTCCGTGCTGCTCGGTGGCTCCGACGGGGATCAGCGCGACGCAGTCGGGGTCGGCCGCCGTGCGCCGTGCGAGCTCGGCCGAGGTCATCTCCTCCCAGCGATGGCTCACCCGATCACCAGAACCTCAGGTAGCGGTCGGTCTCCCACGACGAGACGTGCGCGGTGTAGGAGTCCCACTCGGCGCGCTTCTCGCTGACGAACGAGGCGAACATGGCCTCACCGAACACATTGCGCACCAACGGGTCCGCCTCCAGCGCATCGACGGCCTCACCGAGCGAGCGTGGCAGCCAGCCGATGCCGCGCTTGGCCAGGTCACCCTCCGACGCGTCGTAGAGGTTGTCCCGGTTGGGGTCACCGGGATCGAGTCCCTCCCGAATGCCCTCCAGACCGGCGGCGAGCACCAGTGCGGCGCCCAGGTAGGGATTGCTCGCGCTGTCGGCGGCGCGACACTCGACCCGGCCACCTCCGCGGGGGATGCGCAACATGTTGGTTCGGTTGTTGTCGCCGTAGCAGGCGAAGATGGGCGCCCACGTGAGCCCGGACATGCTGCCCTGCTTGACGAGTCGCTTGTAGCTGTTGACCGTCGGTGCGATCACCGCGCAGATCGCCGACGCGTGCCGTAGCACGCCCGCGGTGAACTGGTAGCCCAGCGTCGACAGCCCGCACCCGCGGGGATCGTCCTCGGACTCGAACAGGTTGAGCCCCGCCGAGTCGGCCAGCGACATGTTGTAGTGCGCTCCGCTGCCCGTGCGGTCGGCGAACGGCTTGGGCATCCACGACGCGAACAGGCCGTGCTTTCGGGCGATCTCGCCGACCATCATGCGGAAGAACACCAGCCGGTCGGCCATGGCGACGGCGTTGGTGTAGGTGAAGTCGGTCTCGAACTGCCCGTTGCCGTCCTCGTGGTCGAACGAGTAGACGTCCCAACCGAGTTCGTTCATCGCGGAGACGATCTCGTCGACCACGCCGTAGTTGTGCAGCATCGTGCGCAGGTCGTAGCACGGCTTGGCCAGGTCGTCGTCGAGACTCGCCGGCTGGGGCACGCCGACGCGATCGTCGGTGAGCAGGAAGAACTCCGTCTCGATGCCCAGGTTGAAGGTGTACCCGAGGGTTTCGGCGTCGGCGGTGACTCGTTTGAGGATCTGGCGGCTGCAGGCCTCGAACGGAGTGTCTCCGATCCAGAGATCGCCGGGGAACCAGGCGATCTCGCGGTTGAACGGCGCGATGATGGCGGCGTCGAGATCGGGATGCGGTGCGACCTCGTCGTCGTTGACGTCCTGCGGCACGCCGTCGAGGGCGGCGCCGGTGAACATCTCCGATCCCTTCGACGCCTGCTCGAGATGGCCGAGCGGCACCATCTTCGCCTTGGGCTTGCCGTGCACGTCGACGAAACTGATGGCCGCGTACTTCACGCCGGCCGCGGTGAGGCGCTCCGCGATCTCGGCGGTCCGTCCGGTGAACGTGGTGACGATGATTCCTCCTGGTTTCCGGTGGTCGAGCAGGACGGTAAGTGCCCTCTGTTGCCGACCTGTTTCGCCGTCGTAAATGACGTATGGAGACTCCTTCCCTGCCTCGTTCGGGTGGAACGCACGTCAGGAGGCTTCCACCGACGGTGAATCAATAGGTCATCGAGAGGGCTTGGAGACGGCACCAAGCCGTTCCCGCCGATGTGCCGCGCGGTTGATCTTGACCGGGTAGATATGACGGCATGATCGAGGTAACCCTGCTGGGCACCGGCAGTCCGATGGTCGACCCCCACCGCGCCGGACCGGCCACGCTGATCCGGGCGGGGAGCCAGACGCTACTCGTGGACTGCGGCCGAGGAGTCCTGATGCGCGCCGCGGCGGTGGGCGTCGGCGCCGCCGACGTCTCGGCGTTGCTGCTGACCCATCTGCACAGCGATCACATCACCGATCTGTCCGACGTCGTCACCACGCGGTGGATCTCGACGTTCACCCGCACCCCCCTGCCGGTGTTCGGCCCACCCGGAACGGCCGCCGTCGTCGAGGCCATCCTGGCCTCCCTCGCGCCGGACATCGGCTACCGCGTCGGCCATCACGCCGACATCACCGAGCCTCCGACCGTCGAGGTCCACGAAGTGACCGAGGGCACCATCTGGGACGTCGACGGCGTCATCGTGTCGGTGGGAGCGACCGATCACCGTCCGGTGGAACCGACCATCGGCTTCCGGATCGAATTCGACGGCGCGTCGGTGGTGGTGGCCGGCGACTCGGTGCCGTGCGCCAGCCTGGACACCTTGAGCAGCGGCGCAGATGCGCTGGTGCACACCGCGATTCGCAAGGATCTGGTAGAGCTCGTACCCAATCAGCGCCTGCTCGACATCCTCGACTACCACTCCTCGGTGGAGCAGGCCGCCGCCACCGCGGCGCGGGCCGGGGTGGGCACACTCATCCTCACGCACTACGTTCCGTCGCCGGCCGCCGGTCAGGAAGACCAGTGGCGGGCGCGGGCGGCCGCCGAGTTCGACGGCACCGTCGAACTCGGCGACGACCTACACCGCGTGGAGGTCGTCGCTAGGCCAGCCGGGTGATCTCGACGATGACGTCGAGGTCGGTCGACCCCTCACCGGAGTAGATGCCCTTGAGCGGCGTCACGTCGTGGTAGTCGCGGCCCACCCCGACGCTGATGTACTGCTCGTTGATCTCCTTGTCGTTGGTGGGGTCGTAGTGCCACCACCCACCCGTCCACGCCTGGATCCAGGCGTGGCTCTGGCCGTCGATGGTGTCGCCCACCTTCGCCTTCGCGTTGGGATGAAGATATCCCGAGACGTACCGCGACGGAATTCCCATGCTGCGCAACACGATCAGGGTCAGGTGTGCGAAGTCCTGGCACACGCCCTTGCCCTCCCGCAGCGCGTCGAGACCCGAGGAGTGCACCCCGGTGGTGCCCGGCACGTAGGCCAGCTCGGTGTGCACCCACTGCGCCGCCTCGATCACCGCCTGCTGTGGATCGTGATACTTCGCGATGCGCTCGCCGACCCGCGTCAGACGCCTGCTGAACGGGGTGAACTCCGACGCGCTGAGGTATTCGTCGAACTTGTCCTTCACCGCAGGCGAGTCCAGGTCCTCCCACGACAGCCGCTCCTCGGGCACCTCGCCCTTGTCGGTCTCGACCACCGAGGAGGCGGTCACCTCGAGTTCGGCATGCGGAGCGTGCAGGTCGAACGCCGTCACCGCCGTACCCCAGTAGTCGACGTAGCGGTAGGACCGGGTGGCGGGCACCGTCTCGATGCGGTTGAGGACGACGTTCTGCCGCGAGTCCGACCGCGGAGTCAGGCGGGCTTCGTTGAACGACGCGGTGACCGGTGACTTGTAGGCGTAGCCGGTTGCGTGGATGACTCGCATGCGCCACATGTCCTAGACCTCGCCCTCTTCGATGACCAGCGAACCGTTGCGCCCGGCGTCGGTCCAGGCCACCCACGGTGCCGAGTAGAAGTACTCCTGCGCCAAGGCTTCTCCCACTTCGGCGCAGGTCACCTGCAAGGCGCCGAGCCGTTCGTCGAGGGATTCCAGCAGCACCCCGGATCTCAGGAACTCCAGCTCGCTGCGGGCGCGGCCGAGGAGGCGCTGCGCCTCGGCGGTCGCCCCGACGCGGTTGAGCCTGCGGTGGTGCAGCTCGTCGAGGCTGTGCTCGGCCAGGCGCAGCGAGTACATCACCGAGCGGGGGAACAGCCGGTCGAGCATCATGAATTCGACCACCCGGCCGGCGTCGAGAACGCCGCGGTAGGTCCGCAGGTACGTGTCGTGCGCACCGGCCGAGCGCAGTACCGTCACCCAGGCCGGCGAGGACGCGCTGTCGCCGACGCGCGACAGCAGCAGCCGCACGATCATGTCGACGCGCTCGATGGCCCGGCCCAGCACCATGAACCGGTAGCCGTCGTCACGCGAGAGCGTCGAGTCGGCCAGGCCGGCGAACTGCGCCGCCCGGCCCTCGATGTAGGACAGGAATTCGTGCGGTCCGAGACGTCGGGCGGCGCGCTCGCGCTCCGGTAGCGCGTTGTAGGTGGTGTTGAGGCACTCCCAGATCTCGGTGGAGGTGACTTCCCGTGCCCCGCGGGCGTTTTCGCGAGCCGCGGAGATCGAGTCGACGATCGAGCAGCCACCTTCGGTGTCGCGACTGAATGCCACGAGGTCGGTCAGCGACCACAGGTCGAGCTCGGTCTTCGGCGGCTTGATCCCCAGCACCCTCAGCAGAGTGCGCGACGCCTGGTCGGGGTCGACGCTGGAGTCCTCCAGCAGTTGGTGCACGGTCACGTCGAGGATGCGCGCGGTGTCGTCGGCCCGCTCGACGTAACGGCCGATCCAGTACAGCGATTCCGCGTTGCGTGCCAGCATCAGTTCACCGCCTGCTGCTGCTGTCGTTGTTGCTGCTGTTGTTCCTGCTGACCCTCGACGGGTCCGGCCGTCTGCGACTGCTTCTGCGACTGGGTGGGCCCGTCACCGTTGCGCTCCTTGGCCGGCTTCGGCTTCGGCAGCGCGCGAACGACTTCCGCCGCGGCGAGTTCGCGGTCGGCCACCGAGGTGCGCGACGCCAACACCCAGGTGTCCTTGGAGCCACCACCCTGGCTGGAGTTCACCACCAACGATCCCTCGGGCAGCGCGACACGGGTCAGGCCACCGGGCAGCACCCACACGTCGTCACCGTCGTTGACCGCGAACGGTCGCAGGTCCACGTGGCGTGGGGCCAGGCTGTCGTCGATCTGCGTCGGCACCGTGGACAGTTGCACGACCGGTTGTGCGATCCAGCCACGCGGATCGGAGCGGACCTTCTTGGTGATCGCCGCGAGTTCCTTCTCGCTGGCGCTCGGACCGAAGACGATGCCGTAGCCACCCGAGCCCTCGACGGGCTTGATGACGAGTTCGTCGATGCGGTCGAGCACCTCCTCGCGCTCGTCGTCCAGCCAGCACCTGAAGGTGTCGACGTTGGCCAGTGACAGCTTCTCGCCCAGGTAGTACTCGACGATCGTCGGGACGTAGCAGTAGACCAGCTTGTCGTCGCCGACGCCGTTTCCGACCGCGCTGGAGATCACCACGTTGCCGGCGCGGGCGGCGTTGAGGATGCCCGCGACGCCGAGCACCGAGTCGGGCTTGAAGTGCATGGGGTCGAGGTACTCGTCGTCGATGCGGCGGTAGATGACGTCGACCTGACGTTCACCCTCCGTGGTGCGCATGTAGACGGTGTTGTCGCGGCAGAACAGGTCGCGGCCCTCGACGAGTTCGACGCCCATCTGCCGCGCCAGCAGCGAGTGCTCGAAGTACGCCGAGTTGTAGACACCTGGCGTCAGCACCACGACCGTCGGATCGGCCTCGTTGGAGGCGGCGGCGTTGCGCAACGCGCGCAGCAGGTGCGAGGAGTAGTCGCCGACCGCACGCACGCGGTGGGTGGCGAACAGATTCGGGAACACCCGCGCCATGGTGCGGCGGTTCTCCATGACGTAGGAGACGCCCGACGGGGACCGCAGGTTGTCCTCCAACACCCGGAACGTGCCCTGGCCGTCGCGCACCAGATCGATGCCGGCGACGTGGATGCGGACGCCGTTGGGCGGGACGATGCCCGCCGCCTCGCGGTGGAAGTGCTCGCAGGAGGTGATCAGCCGGCGCGGGATGACGCCGTCACGCAGAATCTCCTGGTCGCCGTAGATGTCGTCGAGGAACATCTCGAGTGCCTTGACGCGCTGCTTGATGCCGCGCTCCAGGCGCGACCACTCGGCCGCCGAGATGACGCGCGGCACCAGGTCGAGTGGGAACGGCCGTTCCTGACCCGACAGCGAGAACGTGATGCCCTGGTCGACGAAGGCGCGTCCCAGCGCCTCGGACCGGGCGGCCAGCTCGGAGGCGTCCGACGGCGCGAGCTCGGCGAAGATGCCCTTGTACGGCCCGCGGACGTTGCCCTGGGCGTCGAACATCTCGTCGAAGGCCTTGGAGTAGTCGCCGACGTCGTTGTAGCCGCCGAAGATGCCGTGGTGACGAGTGGACGAGGACGCGGTCTTTCGCCCCGTTCGGGCGCCGTCCGCAGGCAGGGTTCGAAGGCTCACGACTGACATGCTGCCCCAACGTATTCGTTTCGGCAGGCCAGGCCACGCTGCTTTGGGGATTTAGGTGCTCCGCTGGTAACGTGAACCCTCGCTGCCCTCAGCAGGGCGCCCGTGCACACTTTGGTACATCCAAGCAGACATTCGCAAAGGAACTTTCGCGTGGCCAACATCAAGTCGCAGAAGAAGCGCATCCTCACCAACGAGACCGCGCGCCTGCGCAACCAGTCGGTGAAGTCCGCTCTGCGCACGGCTGTGCGCGGCTTCCGCGAGGCCATCGACGCAGGTGAGAAGGACAAGGCCGCCGAGTTGCTGGCCACCACGAGCCGCAAGCTGGACAAGGCCGCCAGCAAGGGCGTCATCCACAAGAACCAGGCGGCCAACAAGAAGTCCGCGCTCGCACAGGCCCTGCACAAGCTCTGAGCTAGTTCCCCCCGGCCAGTTCGGCCACCCTTCGCACCGCTGACTCGAGCGCGTAGTCCGAGTCCGCGGCTGCTCCCTTGACGTCTGCGTTCAAGGCGGCCACGAGGCGCATCGCCTCGGCCACCGAGTCCCGTGTCCACCGCCTGGACTGCTTCTGCGCCTTCTGCACGCGCCATGGCGGCATGCCCAGCTCGCCCGCCAGCCGGTAGGGATCCCCGGACAGCGGACCTACCCGCGCGATCGCGTGCACGGCCTCGGCCAGCGCGTCGGCGAGCACCACGTGCGGTTCACCGCCGATCATCGCCCACCGCAACGCCTCGGCGGCGCCGGACACGTCACCGGCCACGGCCTTGTCGGCGATGTCGAACCCCTTCACCTCCGCCTTGCCGCTGTGATAGCGGCGCACCGCGTCGGCGGTCACCTCACCGCCGGTGTCGGCGACGAGCTGTGAGCACGCAGCGGCCAGCTCCCGGACGTCGGATCCCACCGCGTCGAGCACCGCCGTGACGACGTCGTCGCCCACCTTGACCTTGAGACCGCGGAATTCGCGGCGGACGAAGTCGGCACGTTCACCGGCCTTGGTGATCTTGGCGCACGGATGGACCTCGGCCCCGAGCGCCTTGAGCCGGTCGGCCAGTGCCTTGGCCCGGCCCGCACCGGAGTGCACGACGACGAGCACGGTGCCCGGCTGCAAGTCCGCCGCGGCGTCGGCGATCAGGGCGACCGCGTCCTTTCCGGCCTCGGCGGCCGCTTCGAGCACCAGGATGCGTTCGTCGGCGAACAGCGACGGGCTAAGCAGTTCGGCGAGCTCGTTGACGCTGACCTCGCCGGCGCGCATCCGGTCGACGGGAACGTCCTGCGTGCCGGCCTCCTTGCGAGCGGCACGCAGGACCGTGCCGATCGCGCGGTCGACGAGCAGATCTTCATCGCCCAGGACGAGGTGCAGTTGACTCACGCCACGATGGTGTCACGCCGCACCGACGCTCCAGGCCACCAGGCACACCGCTGCGCCGATGACCGTCAGCCGGCCCCAGCGCCGCCGCCACAGCGCGACCGTCGCCACTGCGGCGGCCCCGGTGATCGCCACCCCCGGCCAGCCCGACGGCGTGGTCACCACCGCGCCGGGAACCGCCGCCGCCCAGGCGCCGACGTGCGTCAGCCACCACAGCTCGGGTCCGGTGAAGCGGATCATCGACTCGGCGGCGGCGGGCCATGGCACCGTCAGCACGGCCGCTGCGGTGCCGATCACCGTGATCGGCGGAATCACCACGGCGACGGCGAGATTCGCCAGCACCGAGACCATGCTGACGGTCCCGGACATGCCTGCGACCAGCGGCGCCGTGACGAGCTGGGCGGCGACGGCGACGCTGACCCCCGCGGCCACCGGCGTCGGCCACCCGCGGTCGACGAGCCGACGCGCCCACACCGGGGCCACGACCACCAGTGCGGCGGTCGCCGACACCGACAGGGCGAATCCCACGTCGACCGCGAGCTCGGGCGCCACGACCAACAGCACCAGCACACAGGCCGACAGCGCCGGAATCGCTTGGCGCCGACGGCTCGACAGCACCGCGAACAGGGCGATGGACCCCATGACCGAGGCCCGCAGCACGCTGGCCGAGGGTTGCACCACGACGACGAACGCGATCAGCGCCACCGCGGCGAGCGCGACGGCGATCCGCGGACCGACCACGGCCGCCGAGGACAGGACCGCGCCACACACGATGGTGACGTTGGCGCCCGACACCGCCGTGAGATGGGTCAGTCCTGAGGCGCGGAAGTCGGCCTGGGCGTCCTCGCCGACCGCGGAGGTGTCCCCCAGCACCAGCGCAGGCAGCATCGCCGCCTGGTCGCCGGGCAACACCGCCCGGGCCGCGTCGGCGAACCGCGCCCGAACCTCGGCGGCGGCCCGCTGCACCAGGCTCGCGGTGCCCCACCGCGGGCTGCCCGTCGCGGTCAGGACCGCGACCGACAGGTCCCGTCGCATCGGCCGCGAGATGCGGGCACGAAAGGCCGCGGGCCGACCAGCGGACACCTCGCGATAGTCCGATCCCGATGCGAACACCACGACGCGGCCGGTGGTCTCCCGCCCGTCGACTGACATCAGTTTGGCGCGGAACATGATTCGCGTCCCCCGCAGTAGGCGAGGAGACTCGGTTGGGATCACGACGACCGCCGCGGTCGTGCCGTACTCGGAGACGACGGGATGATGCTCGACGTCGTGCACCCGCATCCCCACCGCCGCAGCGAAGGCCACGCCGACCGCCGCCACCGCGACGACGGCGGGCCACGGCATCCGCAACCGCCATGCGACCGCCGCCGCGACGAGCACCGCCGCCAGCACGACCGCCCAGGCCGCCGTCGCCCCCCAGACGATGCCGGCCGCGGTGACCGCCCAACTGGTGAGCGCGCTCGGCACCAGCCGGACGTCGGGGACGGCGCCGGCCGTCGTGGTGGTCACACGTGAACCAGGGCGCGCAACTTCTCCAGGCGAGCCGGGCCGATGCCGTCGACCTCGGCGAGTTGATCCACGCCGGCGAAGGAGCCGTTGGCATCACGCCAGGCGACGATCGCCGCCGCGGTGACGGGACCCACGCCGGGCAGGGCGTCGAGCTGCTCGACCGTCGCGGTGTTCAGGTCGACGAGTTCGCCTGGTGCCGAGCCCTTCTCGCCGACGGTGGGAGACGCGGACGCTGCACCGGGTGGCGAGGTGATCGAACTGCCCATCGACGGCGGGGCACCCGGCGGTGACGACAGGCCGACGACGATCTGCTCACCGTCCGCGACGCGGCGGGCCATGTTGAGGCCCACCAGGTCCGCTCCGTCGAGCGGCCCGCCCGCGGCGGCGAGCGCGTCGGCGACGCGGCCACCGGTGCCGAGCGTCACCAGACCGGGCTGATGCACCAGCCCGACCACGCTGACGGTGACCTCGGCCTCCGCCGGCGCGGCCGGCGGCGCGGCCGGCGCCGTGGACGAGACCATCTGCACCGGCGGCAGTTTCGCCGACGTGACCGCGGGCCCGTCGTCGCGGGTCAGCGTGAACACCGTCACCAGGACGGCGACGGCACCGAGGACCACGAGGCCGACGACACCCGCGCGGCCCGGGTCGGCCCGGACCAAGGCGACCCATCCCGAGGCGGTGCCGGTGGTCGCCTCGGGCAGCCATCGCGACAGGGAGGTGTCGGACTCCTCGGCGCTGGAGGCGGCCTCGGCATCCCCCTCGGGCGAGCGTGTTCCGGAGAGCCGGCGTTCCACGTCGAGGACCGGTCGTTCGGTGCGCATGCCGCGACGTTAGGCGCGGCGACGGACGGGATTGCCCCGCCAGCCGGCCGACGGACACCCGCTGTGGATGAAGCGCCGTCTGTGGACTACCCCCACCCGTCCGAGCGCCAGCACACCCAGTCGATCTCGACCAGCGCGTCGACGGCCAGCCCGCTCACCCCGACGCACGTCCTGGACGGCAACCGATCCGGGAACCACGCGGCGTAGGCGGCGTTGAACGCGTCGTAGTCGGCCCAGTTCGTCAGGAAGGCGCGCACCGAGACCACGTCGGCCAGCCCGCCGCCGCAGAGTTCGCTGACGCGCAACAGGTTACGCAGCACCTGATCGGTCTGGGTGGCGACGTCGGAGCCCACCACGGCGCCGTCCACCCCGGTGGGCATCTGACCGGTGACGTAGAGGGTCTGGCCCGCGGCGGTGGCGTGGGCGAACGGGGCGACCCCGGGCGGAACGCCGTCGGCGGGGCTGAAGGTGAACGCCCGAATCCCGGTCATCCGGCGAGCCGCCAGCTCGGGAAGCACCGTTTGTCGATACGGCCGTGAACGCCCTGGCGTTGATCGACGACCTGGGTGACCGTGAAGTCGACGGCGACCGACATGAAGGAGTACGCGTCCACGCCACTCAGGCCGAAATGTCGTTGGAGTACGTCGAGAGTCCTCGTCGCAGCAGCCTTCATCGCCTCGTCGAGGGTGTCGCCGAATCCGTGCACCACCATGTCGGTCGAAGTCTCCAACACCGGGACGGTGAACGGCACGTCACGGCGAACCGTCACGCGCAGCAATCCGTTGAGGGAGGCCTCCAGTGCGGTCCCGCTGACTTCGCCGTCGCCTTGAGAGACGTGCGGGTCACCCACCGAGAGCAGTGCGCCGGGCACCTGAACCGGGAAGTACATTCGGCCACCCACTCCGATCCGCCAGTCGTCGACGTTGCCACCGTGATCGCCGGGCGGCACCGACGACACCCGCTGCGGTTCGGCGGGCGCGACCCCCATGGTGCCAAAGTGCGGGCGCAGCGGGATGACGACACCCGGCAGCGCGGGTTCACGGGCCTCGGCGTCGGGGGTGACGACGGTGCCTGGCTGGTCGGCCAGCGGAGTCGCGGCCCAGTCGTAGCCGAAGACCGCGCGGGCCAGCAGGCCATCGCAGTCCAGTTCGTAGATCGTCACGCGTTCGACCGGCAGCACGTCGTAGAGGTGGCCCCAGTGCGCGGCCAGATTCGACCCGTAGGGCAGCCGCGGGACCGCTTCGAGGATGTCCACCTGCAGGACGTCCCCGGGGCGGGCGCCCTCGACGGCGACGGGTCCGGTCAACAGGTGCGGTCCCGGCCCACGGTCGGTGACGGAATCGAAGACCGCGGCGACGCCGTCGTCCATGAGCAGGTCCGGAGCGTCGCCCGCATGATGGGTCAGCGTCTCGATCTGGATCAGGTCACCGGACGCGACGACGACGGCCGGGGGCAGGCGCGGGTCGAAGAAACCCCAGTGCACCGTCGACGGCGTGGCGGGCAGGAAGTGGTGCATCCGGCGATCATGCCAGCGGTCGACCCTCTCGGCGCGGCGACGAAGTGCGGGAATCGGCCCGCCGGTGAACACCTCGCGAATAGTGTTCACGCCATGACTTCGACGACCGACAGGCCGCTCCGGGTGATCCAGTGGACCACCGGCAACATCGGACGGCGTTCGCTGCACGCCGTCATCGGGCGCGACGACATGGAACTGGTCGGGGTGTACGCCCACGGCGCCGACAAGGTGGGCGTCGACGCCGCCGAACTGGCCGGCCTGACCGAGCCGACGGGCGTCACCGCGACGAACGACGTCGACGCCCTGATCTCCCTGCGGCCCGACGCCTGCTGCTACAACCCGCTGTGGCCCAGCGTCGACGAGCTCGTCCGGCTGCTGGAGGCGGGTGTGAACGTCTGCTCCAGTGCCGCCTGGATCACCGGCGGCAAGCAGACCCCGGAGGACATCGGTCGCATTCAGAAGGCCTGCGCCACGGGCAATTCCACCATCTTCGGCAGTGGGGCTCATCCCGGTATGACCAACATGGTGGGCATGGTGCTCTCCGGTGCATGCGAGGACGTCGACCAGATCCGGATCACCGAGTCGGTGGACTGCTCGACCTATGAGTCGGCGGGCACGCAGTCGGCCATGGGATTCGGCCGTGACCCTCAGACCCCCGACCTCGCCGAGAGCGTTCGGCGGGAGAGCGAGGTGTTCGCCGAGTCGGCGGCGATGATGGCCGACGCGATCGGCGCCACCCTGGACAGGATGACCTTCGACGTCGAGTTCACCGCCGCCACCGGCGATTCCGACCTCGGCTTCATGCAGATCCCCGCGGGTACCGTCGGCGGGGTCTTCGGATATCACCGCGGCTGGGTGGGCGACCGGAACGTCGTCAGCGTGGGCTTCAACTGGACGATGGGCACCCACGTCACCCCACCCAAGCCGCTCGAGCAGGGTCACGTCATCCAGGTCTTCGGCACGCCGAACATGCGCACCGTACTGCACTGTCTGCCGCCCAAGGACTGGCGTGAGCCGGGCTTCATGGGCCTTGGCATGATCTACACCGCAATGCCGGTGACCAACGCGGTGCCCGCCGTCGTCGCCGCGGCGCCGGGAATCGTCACCCTGAAGGACCTGCCACCGGTGACGGGTCGCCTTCGGCGCCAGCACTAGTCGTCACGACACGGCGTCGACGACGATCCTCGACGCCTGGGCGATGACGCGGTGCGCCTCGTCGGCCGGGAGCGCCGGATCCCGGGGCGACACGTAGACCGAGACGATCACCGGCGCGCGATGCGGCGGCCACGCCACGGCGAGGTCGTTGCTCTCGCCTTGGGCACCGCTTCCGGTCTTGTCGCCAACGGTCCAGTCGCCCGGCACGCCGGCCCGGATGGCCTGGCCGCCCGTGGTGTTGGCGATCAGGAGGTCGGTCAGACGCCGGCGCGAACCGTCGTCGAGGGCAGTGCCCAGGACGAGCGTCTGCAGATCGGCGGCCATCTGCGCCGGCGTCGAGGTGTCACGCTCGTCCCCCGGGCTGGTGACGTTGAGATCTGGCTCGAGGCGGTCGGCACGTGTGACGTCGTCGCCGAGGGTGCGCGCGAACTCGGTGACGGCGGGCGGCCCACCGAGCAATCCGACGAGCAGGTTGGCGGCCGTGTTGTCGCTGACCGTGATCGCGGCGTCGCACAACGCGGCGACCGTCATCCCCTCGGTCACGTGCAGAGACGTCACCGGCGCCCAGGCGAGCACGTCCGACGGCCCGTAGTCGACGACCCGGTCGAGGAGGCCAGGCTCGGTCTGGCTGCGCCGGAGGACGGCGGCGACGACCAACACCTTGGCCGTCGAGCACATCAGGAATCGTTCGTCGGCGCGATGCGTCACGACGGCCCGGCTGCCGGTGTCGACCGCGAAGACGCCCAACCGAACCTTGGCGCGAGCTTCCAGCTGCGCCAACGCGTCCGAGGCGCCGGGCCCTTGCGCCCGGGCTGGCGCCGCGGTGCGCCCAACCGCGGCGGTGCCGACTGCGGCCAGTCCGATACCCAGTAGCGTGCGGCGGCTCATCGAGGTGGTCATGGCGACGACTAGACCATTCTGCGCGCAGCATGTCCAAGATCGACTGACGCGCTCAGCGATATCATCGACGTATGACCGCTGCTCACCAGCGCATCGACCTGGTCAGACACCTCGAGTTCTTCGTGGCGGTGGCCGACGAGTTGCACTTCGGTCGGGCCGCGGACGCCGTGGGCGTCAGTCAGCCACCGCTCTCACAGGGTCTGCGTCGCCTCGAGCGCAAGCTGGGGTTCACGCTGTTCGACCGCAGCAGCCGCGGCGTCGCGCTGACCGACGCCGGTGCCGCCCTACTCCCCCATGCCCGCCGGATCCTCGGCGAGGTGGCCCTGCTGCTGTCCGCTGCCGACGATGCGCGACTGGAACCGGTGGGCCTTCGCCTCGGGGTGCCGCCCCAACTGCCGGTGAGCGCGGTGGCGGCCCTGGTCACCTGCGCACGCGTCGTGCAGCCGCACCGGCGGGTCGAGCAGTCCACCGCGCCGACCACGGAGCTGCTGCCCATGGCGCTCCGCGGCACGGTCGACGTCGCCGTCGTCGTCCACCCGGCTCCGGTGGCGGGCCTGCAGGCGGGTCCCGTCGTGCGGCTGCCACGGCACGTCCTGGTTGCCGCCGATCACGCTCTCGCCCAGGGCGATTCGGCTCGAATATCGGCGAAGGAGCTGGCGCGCGCCCTGCCGCTGGCGCTGCCGCCACGCCGACACCACCCCGCCGCGCACGACGACCTGCTCGACGTGTCGGCACGGCACGGGGTTCGGCTGAGCCAACGCCACGCCGAGGACGACCGCGCCGCGATGCTCGCCGCGGCATCCGGCACGGTGGCGGCCCTGACCGCCGACCCGAACCTCTCGTCGCCCAGCATCGCCAATCTGATCCTCACCGGGGATCCGTTTCCGTTGCGGCTGAGACTGGTTCGTCCGACGAACCCCGACCGCCCGGTCGAGCCCGGGGTACTCGCAGCCGTGCAACAGGCACTCGACGACGTGGCGGGTGGCGGGCGATGAGCGACGTCTGCGACCACATCGGCCATGTCTTCGCCGACGCCGGCGCCACCGGCTGGCTTCACGCCGTCGCCGCCGACGGTTCGAGCGGCGGCACCGTCGACGTCGCCGGCGATCGTCCCGTGGCCATCGCCTCGGTGTACAAGTTGCCGCTCCTGGTCGCGATGATGCGGATGGTCGACGACGGCCGGCTCGACCCGCTGGAGCGGATCACGCTCGAACCCGCCGACCGCACCGTGGGCCCAACCGGAATCTCGGCACTGCTCGACGCCGTCACCATGTCGTGGCGCGACCTGGCCTCGACGATGATGAGCGTGTCGGACAACGCCGCCGCCGACGCAATCATCCGACGGGTCGGCATCGAAGAGATCGCCGAGACGCTGCGCGCCCTCGGCCTCACCAGAAGCCGCGTGGTGGGCGGCACCGCCGATGCCTACCGCCTTCTCCACGTCGACACCGGCACCACCACCCTGGCGGCGGCGCTGGAGGCCCTCGCCGACGCCGACCGGACCGTCGACCCGCGCGCCTATGATCCGTTGCACTCCAGTTCCGCCACCGCGAGGGAGATGACGACGCTCCTCACCCGCATCTGGACCGATGCCGCTGCCAGCGCGCAGAGTTGCGCCTTCATCCGGCGACTGATGGGTCTGCAGGTGCGAACCACGCGCATTCACAGCGGATTCCCGTTCGCGGGGGTGCAGGTGGCCAGCAAGACCGGGACCATGGGCGCGCTACGGCACGACGTCGGCGTCGTCCAGTTCGACGACGAAAGGCCCTACGCCGTCGCAGTCTTCACGCAATCGGCCCGAGCGGCCGCCGTCCAGCCGACGGTGGATGCCGCCATCGGGCACGCCGCCCGTCTTGCCGTCGACCACCTGCGGGGCATCCACCGCTAGAGCCGGGCGGCGAGCATCCGGATGCCCGGTCCGTCGAGGTCGGCGAGCGCGTCGCGACGGCCCGCCATGACCATCAGCAGCGCCTCGCCAGACCCACGCACCTCGGGCCCCTTGCCGTGCGACCAGTCGACGTCGACGGCCACCAGTCGCGTGCCGCGGGCGCGCCACGCACCGCGGATGGTGGGTGCGTAGCGCACGAAGTCCAGTGCGACGCGAAGGCGGTCCGGCGGGATGGTCCGCGGCAGGCCCAACGGACGCCGGATGTCTTGCTGGTGGATCATGTTGTCGGTCAACGCGATCCGGCCACCAAACCCAGCGGTCAGTCCCGACGGCTCGGTGTTGTCGCGAAAGATGCCCACGATCTGCTCGTCCGTGCGGTCCGCCAAGGCCTCGACGGCCAGCGCGTTGATCCGGTCGGTCTGAAGCCATCCCTTCAGGAACCGAGCGGCCAGACCGGCAGGCGGAACACCCTCGAAACTGATGCAATGCGCGGCGACGTCCCGAACGGTCCAGCCTGCGCACAGCGACGGCGCCGCCCACTGGTCCGGCGTCAGACCGTCGAGGAGGTCCGCGAAGTCCTCGCGCTCCGCCCGCGTCAGTTCCAGATACGCCATGGTGTCTCCTCAATCCTCCAGCGTGACGCAGACGCCGATGGCGCCACCCCCGACGTGCACCGACAGCACCGGGCCCATGTCGGTGACGGACATCGTGTTCACCTGGGGCAGCCGGGTGGTCAGCGCCGCGCCGACCTCGGCCGCGCCGTCGTAGTCGTCGACGTGGTGCACCGCGAGAGTCGCCAGGCGGTCGCCGACCACCTCGGCGACGGCGTCGACGAGCGCCGCATGCGCCTTGGACGCCGTACGGATGCGCTGGGACAGCACCAGTCGGCCGTCGACGTCGAGGCGTAGCAACGGCTTCAACGAGAGTGCGGTGCCCAGCCACGACGCCGCGGTGCCGATCCGGCCGCTGCGGCGCAGATTGTCGAGCCGGTGCACCACGATGAAGGCGTGACCGCGAGGCACCGCATCCCGCGCCGCGGTCTCCACGGCGTCGAGGTCCCCGCCGGCGGCCGCGGCGCGCGCCGCGGCGAGCGCGACGAACCCGACACCGGCCGCAGCCGACCGCGAATTCACCACGCGCACCGCTGATCCGAACTCACGGGCCGCCCCGACGGCCGAACTGAACGTGCTCGACAACGCCGCGGACAAGTGCACCGCGACCACCCCGTCGCCACCGCTGTCGGCCAGCGCCTTCCGGTACGCCTGCGACAGATCGGCCGGTGAGGCTCCGGCGGTGGTCGCGTGTGGTCGGTCGTGGACGTCGTGGGGCACGTCGTCGACCTCGTCGAGCAGGTCGGCACCGTCGACCAGCACGTGCAGCGGAACCTGTCGAATCCCCCACCGCTGCAACAGTTGCCGCTCCAACCGGGCCGAGGAGTCGGTGACCACCGTGACGGCCACGATCAGCTACCCGAGTCCACGGTCGTCACGCCCGCCTCGGCGAGTCCCTTCATCATCAGGTCGGCCACCGCGCGGTGCGCCTCGAAGTTCCAGTGGATGCCGTCGGGATTGCCCCGGCCACTCATCACCTCGTCGCCCACCGCGGCCTTGAGGTCGACGATCGGGACGTCGTGCCGTCGACCCCAGTCGGTGATGGCGGCGGCGGTGGCGTCGCGCCAGCGGTGCGACCTGCCGTAGGTCTGCGCAACGTGAACGGACGGGACGCACGCGACGAACGGAATGCCCGGTCGGTTGAAGTCGATTGCGGCGCGGGTCTGTTCGAGATAGTCCACGCTCAGATGGGCAGGCAGTGCGGGGCGCGCCAGCGGCGACAGCCTCGGCTGCAGCCAGCCGTATCCGTCGCGTACCCAGCGGCGCAGCGTCGGCGGCCGCAGGTAGCGGATCCCCTCGCGCAGCGCGGTCGGCAACGGCGAGGGCAGTGAATCCATGCCGGACGTCGCGAAGACCACCGCACCCGCGCGGGGCAGCGACGCCCAGGCGCGGGGGTCCTGGATGGCGGCCCACCATACGTCGCGACAGGTCCACCCGATGCGACCGATCAGCTCGACGTCCCAGTCGAGTTGGGCGGCAACGATGTTGGGCCAAATCCTGGGGTCGTCGGCCGGCAGGCCGCCGGTCGGCCCGTAGTAGGACAGGGAGTCACAGAAGACGAGGAGGGTCCGGCGGGCAGGAGCGGACTCGTCAGAGGACATCGTTGGCGACCTGGGCCGAGGCGTTCCACACGTCGAGCCGCCACCGGATCTCCCGTGGCGCCGCGTCGTCATCGGAATGCCCGGACAGCTGCACCCAGCTGGCGTTGCCCATGCCGCCGAGCACCGGCCAGTTGTCGACCGGCAGGTTCAGCAGGGCGGCCGTGAGCGCGGCGATCAACCCGCCGTGAGCCACCAGCACCACCGGGCGGTCCGAGGCGTCCCCGGCATCCGCGGAGCCCCAGCCCTCGAGTTGGGTCAGCAATTCGTCGACCAGCGGCATGCTGCGCTCGGCGACGTCGACCCTGCTCTCGCCGCCGTGTGGAGCCCACCTGGCGTCGTCGCGCCACGCGAACCGAGCGCCGGGCGCGACGTCGTCGACCTCGTGATGGGTCAAACCCTGCCAGTCACCGAGGTGCGTCTCGCGAAGGCGGGTGTCGAGCGACATCTCCACCCCGCTGCGCTCGGCCAGCGCGGTCGCGGTGTCGGCGGCGCGCCGCAGATCCGAGGACACGATGGCCAGCGGCTGACGCTTGGCCAGCACCTCGGCGGCCGCGGCGGCCTGATCGCGTCCAAGGTCGGTCAGATCGGTGTCGAGCTGGCCCTGCATGCGGTTGCCGGCGTTGTACTGCGTCTGCCCGTGACGCAACAGCACCAGGCGACGAACCCTCACCGTTCGCCGTCCAGGTCGACCGGGATGATCGGGCAGTCGCGCCAAAGCCGGTCCAGGGCATAGAAATTGCGCTCGTCCTGGTGTTGGATGTGGGCCACGATGTCGATGTAGTCGAGCAGCACCCACCGGCCCTCGCGGGTACCTTCGCGGCGGGCGGGCTTGTACCCGGCCAGCCGCATCTTCTCCTCGACCTCGTCGACGATTGCGTTCACCTGGCGGTCGTTGGACGCCGAGGCGACCACGAAGCAGTCCGTGATGACCAGTTGGTCGGAGACGTCGATGACGACGACGTCGTCGGCGAGCTTGGCCGACGCGGCCTGGGCTGCGATCGTGGCCATGTGGATGGCTTCTGCGGTGGCCGTCATGCGTGGTGTTCCCCTAGTAAGTGAGCCGTCGCGGGATAGAGACCGCGCTTGGTGACGTATTGGACGACGCCATCTGGCACCAGGTACCAGATGGGCCTGCCGAGTTCGGCCCGCCTTCGGCAGTCACTCGACGAGATCGCCAGCGCCGGAACCTCGACGAGTTTCAGCGAGTCGGCGGGCAGTTCCTTCATCGCCGCCTCGATGTGCTCGCCGTCGAGCTCGTAGCCGGGCCGGCTGACCCCCACGAAGCGTGCGAGGGCGAACAACTGCTCCCAGTTCTGCCAGGACAGGATCGAGCCGAGGGCGTCGGCCCCGGTGATGAAGTACAGGTCGGCGTCGGGATTGAGCGCCGCGAGGTCACGCAGCGTGTCCTTGGTGTAGGTCGGACCGCCGCGGTCGATGTCGACCCGACTGACCGAGAAGCGTGGATTGGCCGCGGTGGCGATGACCGTCATCAGGTAGCGGTCCTCGGCCGCGGTGACCGAGCGGTCGCGCTTCTGCCACGGCTGACCGGTGGGCACGAAGACGACCTCGTCGAGGGCGAACAGATCGGCGACCTCGCTCGCGGCCACGAGGTGACCGTGGTGGATGGGGTCGAACGTTCCGCCCATCACCCCAAGTCTGCGTCGAGTCACGACTAGGCAGCTTAGACGGGTAGCAGCTGGTCGATCACCGCGGCGAGCTGCTTGGCCGAGCGGCACTCGTGCATGGGGATGACGCCGGAGTACCGCGGCACCGCCGAATCTCCGCTGCCCCACAGGTGCCTGGGCTCCGGGTTGAGCCAATGGGCGTGCCGGCTGGCGGTCACCATGTGCGTCAGCAGGTCGACCTCGGGATTGCGGTAGTTGTTGCGCGCGTCGCCGAGCACCAGCAGGGAGCTGCGCGGGGAGAGCACGCTCGGATACTTGTCCAGGAACGAGACGAACGCGTGCCCGTAGTCGGAATGACCGTCACGGGTGAACACCCCCGCCTCCCGAGTGATGCGCTGCACGGCGACGGCCAGGTCGGCCTCGGGCCCGAACATCTCGGTGACCTCGTCGGTGGTGTCGATGAAGGCGAAGACGCGAACCCTGCTGAACTGCTGACGCAGCGCATTGACCAGAAGCAGGGTGAAGTGGCTGAAGCCGGCGACCGAGCCGGACACGTCGCACAGCACGACCAGTTCCGGACGGGCCGGGCGCGGCTTCTTGAGCACGACCTCGATGGGCACGCCGCCGGTGGACATCGACTTTCGCAGCGTCTTGCGCAAGTCGATCTGACCGGCGCGCGACCGTCGGCGACGCGCGGCCAGTCGAGACGCGAGGGTCCTGGCCAGCGGCGCGACCACCCGGCGCATCTCGCGCAGCTGCTCACCGGAGGCCCGCAGGAACTCGACGTTCTCGGCGAGCTGGGGAATGCCGTAGGTCTGGACGTGCTGGCGCCCGAGTTGCTCGGCGGTGCGACGCTTGGTCTCGGCCTCGACCATGCGGCGCAGCTGTCCGATGCGCTTGGCGGCCATCGCCTTGGCGATCTGCTCCTGGGTGGGGGTGGGCTCCTCGCCGTAGGGCGCCAGCAGGCCGGCGAGCAGCTTGCCCTCCAGCTCGTCGAGGGCCATGGCCTTGAGCGCCTGATACGACGAGTACGACGGACCCCGGCTGGAGCTGTACTTGCCGAACGCCTCGACGATCTGGGCGACCATCGCCGCCAGCCGGTCGTCCATGGTGGCCATGTCCTCGTTGCCGGCCAACATCTCCACCAGCGCGGCCCGCAGCGCCTCGGCGTCGCGGCCTGGCGCGCCGTCGGGCGCGGTCGGATCGTCGGACTCCTCGTCCGAGAGCACCGTGCGGGCACCCAGAGCCGCGGGGAACCACAGGTCGAACATGGCGTCGTAGGTGCTGCGATGGTCCGGCCGGCGCAGCACTGCACACGCCAGCCCCTCGCGCAGCACCTCGCGGTCACCGAGTCCGAGCACCGTCATCACCTGCCCCGCGTCGACCGTCTCCGACGGCCCGACTGCGATGCCCACCCCGCGCAGCGCCTCGACGAACTCCACCAGATGGCCCGGGAAACCATGGGGCGCAAGGGGTTGCGGCGGGGTACTGCGACTGTAGGCCATCAGTTGAGCCTGAGCTCCCCGCTGGCCTTGACCTGATCGGACTGGTGCTTGAGCACCACGCCGAGCGTGGCGGCGATCATCTCGTCGTCGATGGTGTCCATGCCCAGGGCCAACACCGTTCGGCCCCAGTCGATGGTCTCCGCAACCGACGGGACCTTCTTGAGCTGCATGTCGCGCAGCACCCCGATGATCCGGACCAGCTCCTCGGCGATCTTCTCCGGGAGTTCGGGTACGCGCGACAACAGGATCCGGCGCTCCAGGTCCGGCGTGGGAAAGTCGATGTGCAGGAACAGGCATCGTCGCTTGAGCGCCTCGGACAGTTCGCGGGTCGCGTTGGAGGTCAGCAGCACGAACGGGGTGCGGGTGGCGGTGATCGTGCCCAATTCCGGCACGGTGACGGCGAAGTCGGACAGCACCTCCAGCAGCAGGCCCTCGATCTCGATGTCGGCCTTGTCGGTCTCGTCGATCAGCAGCACGGTCGGGTCGGTTCGCCGGATCGCGGTCAGCAGCGGTCGCTGGAGCAGGAACTCCTCGCTGAAGACGTCGGTCTTGGTCTGGTCCCAGTCGGCGGACCCGGACTGGATGCGCAGGATCTGCTTGGCGTGGTTCCACTCGTAGAGGGCACGGGCCTCGTCGACGCCCTCGTAGCACTGCAACCGCACCAGACCGGAACCGGTGCACTGCGCGATCGCGCGGGCCAGTTCCGTCTTGCCGACGCCGGCCGGTCCCTCGACGAGAAGCGGCTTGCCCAACCGGTCGGCGAGGAAGACCGCCGTCGCCGTGGCCGTGTCGGGGAGGTAGCCGGTTTCGGCGAGCCGCTTGGCGACGTCGTCGATGTCGGTGAACAGCGGGGTCGGACGGGTGGGGACGGCCACGTTGGGTGTTCTCCTTGCTAGGCAGGGCGGATGTGGCCGTCGGCGGGTGAGCCCCACACGATCCACTTGGTCGAGGTCAACTCCGGTAGTCCCATCGGACCTCTGGCGTGGAGTTTCTGAGTGGAGATGCCGATTTCGGCGCCGAAGCCGAACTGCTCCCCGTCGGTGAAGGCGGTCGACGCGTTGACCATCACCGCGGCCGCGTCGACGCGCTCGGTGAAGCGTTGCGCCGCCGCGAGATTGGCGGTGACGATGGCCTCGGTGTGGCCTGTGCCGTACTCGTTGACGTGGGCGATCGCGGCGTCCACGCCGTCGACCACGGCCACCGCGATGTCCATCGAGAGGAACTCGGCGCGCAGTTCCTCCTCGCTCGGGTCGAGGTGGACGGTGACGCCGGCGTCGGTGAGGGCGGCCACCAGCCGTGGCAGCGCGGTCGCGGCGATCGCCGAGTCGACCAGCAAGGTCTCGGCGGCGTTGCAGACGCTGGTGCGTCTGGTCTTGGCGTTGAGCACGATTCGCTCGGCGACGTCGAGATCGGCCGCCTCGTGGACGAAGACGTGGCAGTTTCCGACGCCCGTCTCGATGGTCGGCACGGTCGCGTCGCGCACCACGGCGTCGATCAGCCCCGCGCCCCCACGGGGGATCACGACGTCGACCAGTCCGCGGGCCTGAATCAAATGCGTGACGCTGGCGCGGTCGGCACTGGGCAGCAGTTGGACGGCATCCTCGGGCAACCCCTCGCCGAGCAGCGCCATCCGCAGCGCGGCGACGAGCGCCGCGTTGGACTGTGCCGCCGACGAACTGCCGCGCAACAGCGCCGCGTTGCCGGACTTGAGGGTCAGGCCGAACGCGTCGACGGTGACGTTGGGCCGGCCTTCGTAGACCATGCCGACCACCCCGAGAGGGACGCGCTGCTGGCGGATCTGCAGCCCGTTGGGCAGGGTGCTGCCGCGCAACACCTCGCCCACCGGGTCCGGCAGGCCGGCGACCTGTCGCAGACCTGATGCAATGCCCTCGACGCGCTGCGGGTTGAGCGCCAAGCGGTCCAGCATCGACTCGGGCGTGCCCGCAGCCCTCGCGGCTGTGACGTCGGCGGCATTGGCGGCCAACACCTCGTGCACGTGGGCCAGCACCGAGTCCGCCGCGGCGTGCAGCGCGCGGTTCTTGGTCTCGGTGGTCAACGTCGCAAGGGTGCGGGCGGCGACGCGCGCCCTACGGGCGGCGCCGTGAACCCGATCGCGCAGGTCGGAGGGAGCCTCAACGCTCATTAGTGCAGCTTATCGAGGTACGCCGCGTTTCGCCGCGTCGGGTCAGGTCGACGGCCTGAGCACGTCATGTGCGATGGACAGCGCAGTGCTCGTCTCGGCGTCCGCCGACTGCTGGGCGACCAGGACGCGACTTCGATCCGGGGACAGGGCGACCGACAGCACGTGATGTGGCAGACCGCCCGCGTAGGCCACCCGGTTGACGCGGATCAACGGCGACCCGATGGCGGTCGACAACAGTGACGCCGTTCGGGGACCGGCGATCTCGGCGGTCATCTCGTGGTCGAGGTGCTCCAGTTTCACCCCCGCGTCGGTCATCAGCCGGTAGAGCGGAGCCTGCCGCAACGCCGACTCCGTCACCACCTCGGCGAGTTCGGCGGGGAGCCAGGCATCCGTGATCATCAGGGGCTCGCCGGTTCGGCGCTCGTGACGTACCCGCAGGACGTGCAGCGCGGTGTCGCGGGCGTCCCATCGAGCGGCGACGGCCGGTGGAACGGCTCGGACACCCCACTCGACGACGTCCACCTCGGTCTCGAATTCGACCTGCCGCATGTTGTCCAGGTAGCTGCCGCCGGAGACCTGCCGGGCCGCCGCCGAGTGTTCGGCGACGAAGGATCCGACGCCGTGACGCCGGTCGACGAAGCCCGCCTCGGACAAATCCGCCAGGGCGCGTCGCACGGTGATGCGGGAGACGCCGAACATGTCGCAGAGCGTCTGCTCGGTCGGCAGGGCCTCACCCGATGCCAGTGCTCCGCGGCTGATCTCGTCGTGGAGCACCAGGTAGAGCTGACGGTGCAGCGGTACCCCGGCGTCTACGCTGACACGCGCGGTGCCGTTGCCGGGTTCCTCCACAGCGGAGAGTTTTTCACACTCCCGGCCGGTTAGGCCTCCGGGACCTCGCGGTCGATCTCGTCGAGCCAGATTCGCGCCGACATGTCCGACGGGGCGCGCCAATCACCGCGCGGAGACAGCGCTCCGCCCGCGGACACCTTCGGACCGTTGGGCAGCGCGGACCGCTTGAACTGGCTGAAGGAGTAGAACCGCTGGACGAAAACCTGGAGCCAGTGCCGGATCTCGCTGAGCGAGTACTCCGGCCTCTCGTCGACGGGGTAGCCGGTGGGCCACCCGCCGGTCTCGGCATCGTGCCAGGCATGCCAGGCGAGGAAGGCGACCTTCGACGGGCTGAATCCGTAGCGCAGCACCTGGAACAGTGAGAAGTCCTGCAGGACATAGGGTCCCACCTTCGCCTCGCTGCTCTGGACTTCCTCGTCCTCGCCGGCGGGCACCAATTCGGGGGTGATCTCGGTGTCCACGACCGACTGCAGCACCACGTTGACGTCGTCGGCGAACTGACCCGAGGAGATGACCCAGCGAATCAGGTGCTGGATCAGCGTCTTCGGCACGCCCCCGTTGACGTTGTAGTGGGACATCTGGTCGCCGACACCGTAGGTGGACCAGCCCAGCGCCAGCTCGGAGAGGTCACCGGTGCCCAGCACGATGCCGCCGCGCTGGTTGGCCAGCCGGAACAGATAGTCCGTGCGCAGACCGGCTTGCACGTTCTCGAACGTGACGTCGTACACCTTCTCGCCACGGGAGAAGGGATGCTCCATCTCGGTCAGCATCCGCGTCGCGGTCTCGCGAATGTCGATCTCGGCGAAGGTCACCCCCAACGCCTTGCACAGGGCGATCGCGTTGCCCTTGGTGCGCTCCCCGGTCGCGAATCCCGGCATCGTGAAGGCCAGGATGTCGCTGCGCGGCCGCTGTTCGCGGTCCATCGCCCTGGCCGCCACGATCAGCGCGTGTGTCGAGTCGAGACCACCGGAGACCCCGATCACGATCTTGGGATACTTCAGCGCCCGCATCCGCTGTTCGAGGCCGGACACCTGGATGCTGTAGGCCTCGTAGCAATCCCTCTGCAGGCGTTCGGGATCCGACGGGACGAAGGGAAATCGTTCGACCGCTCGGCGCAGCCCGATGTCACCGGCGGGCGGATCCAGGACGAACTCGACCCGCCGGAACGCGTCGACGCGGTCGGCGTGATGGCGCCGGTTGTCGTCGAAGGTTCCCATCCGGAGACGTTCTGCACGCAGGAGTCCGACGTCTACGTCGGCGACCGACCTGCGCTCGCCCTTGGGGAAACGCTCGGTCTCGGCGAGCAGCACGCCGTTCTCGTAGATCATCGTCTGGCCGTCCCAGGCCAGGTCGGTCGTCGACTCGCCCTCACCGGCCGCGGCGTAGACGTAGGCGGCCAGGCAGCGAGACGATGCCGAGCGCGCCAACAGCTTCCGGTCGTCGGCGCGACCGATGGTGATGGGGCTGCCGGAGAGGTTGGCGAGCACGGTCGCGCCCGCGAGCGCAGCATCGGCACTCGGCGGCACGGGGACCCACATGTCCTCGCAGATCTCGACGTGCAGCACGAAGCTCGGGAGGTCGGTCGCCGTGAACAACAAGTCCGGTCCGAACGGCACCTCGGTGCCGCCGAGCCGGATGACCCCACCCTGGTCGTCGCCGGGGGCCATCTGGCGTCGTTCGTAGAACTCGCGGTAGGTCGGCAGGTAGGACTTCGGCACGACGCCGAGCAACGCGCCCCGGTGGATCACGACCGCGGTGTTGTAGATCCGGTTGCGGTGCCGCAGGGGCGCGCCGATCACCAACACCGGCAACAGGTCCGCCGAGGCGGCGACGACCTCGTCGACGGCTGCTTCCACGGCGTCGAGGAGGGTGTCCTGCAGGACGATGTCCTCGATCGAGTACCCGGACAGCGTCAGCTCGGGGAAGACCGCCAGCCCGACACCCTCGTCGTGGCACTCGCGCGCGAGGCCCAGCACTGATTCGGCGTTGGTCGACGGGTCGGCCAGCGTCGTGTGATGGGTACACGCGGCCACTCGCACGTAGTCGTGCCGGTAGGCGGAGTAGAAGTCCACGCTCCCATTCTTTCAAAGGCCCCGGCGTACGGGTCCCTTTGGCGGTCTCAACGGCGCATCGAAGTCCGCATCATCCGAAACTACGATTGACAACCCATTCGTTGTCAATGGAGCCCTAACTGGTGTTTCTCACTGGAGTCGACGTAACCGATCATGGCGGCAGGGCGAAGTCCGCCCACCTCAACCCCGAGGAGTGGGACGTGACCTCAGTCGCCGCGGCCAATCGCAACGACCTCGAGCTCAGTCGACGAGCGAACAAGGTCGTGCCCGGCGGAATGTACGGACACCAAGCCGTCCGCAACATGTCACCGGCCTACCCTCAATTCTTCGCCGCAGGCAACGGCGCTCTGATCACCGACGTCGATGGCAACGAATACGTCGACCTCATGTGCAGCTGGGGGCCCGTCGTCCTCGGACACCGTGACCCGGTCGTCACGACGGCGGTACACACTCAGATGGAACGGGGCGAATGCTTGGACGGTCCTGGCCCGGTATTGGTCGATCTCGCGGAGACCCTCGTCGACGCGATATCTGACGCCGACTGGTGTCTGTTCGGCAAGAACGGGACCGACGCAACGACCGCCTGTCTGACCATCGCCAGGGCGTACACCGCTAAATCGGTCGTCCTTGTTGCCCGGGGTGTCTACCACGGCGCCGCGCCATGGTGCTCTCCGGTGCCCGCCGGCACCCTTCCGAGTGACCGCACTGCGATGGGCTACTTCGACTACAACGACGAAGCTGACTTCGACCGGGCGGTGGAGGCGGCCGGAAACGACCTTGCGGCGGTGATGTTGACGCCATTTCGTCACGTCGAGGGCGAGGATCAGGATCTCGCCGACGTCGACTTCGCTCGACACGTTCGAAGCCGCTGCGACGCACTCGGCGCACTGCTCATCATCGACGACGTGCGATGCGGCTTTCGGCTGGCTCACGGCGGCAGCTGGGAACCCCTTGGCATCCGGGCAGATATGAGTGCCTGGAGCAAGGCAATCGCCAACGGCTACCCGCTCGCGGCCGTGACCGGCCGAGAGTCCTTGCGCGACGCGGCATCGACGGTGTTCCTCACCGGATCGTTTTGGATGAACGCCACCCCCATGGCAGCGGCACTCGCCACCATTCGACGCCTGGCTCAGATCGACGGAGTATCGCTGATGCAGCAAGCCGGTTCCCGCCTCCGGGAGGGGATCCAGGGCCAAGCGGCCGACCGCGGGTTCGACATCGCCTACACCGGGCCAGACGTCATGCCCTACATGACGTTCGCCGGGGACGATGACTACGCCAAGATGACGTGCTTCGCCGAAGCTGCCCTCGCATCTGGGGTCTACCTCCACCCCAGGCACAACTGGTTCATGTCGTGCGCGATGACAGACGACGTCGTCGACCGCGCGCTGCGTGGCACGGAGGCTGCATTCGCCGCGGTGCACGAGCGTTTTGGCCCCAGCTGAGTTCACCAGCCTTCATCAAGGAGATCCCATGACGATCGGCCGTCCCGCAGAAGAGCGCGACGTAGCGCTCAACCACGACGCGAACCCCAACGATGCCACTCTGGCGTCATTTGGTTATACGCAAGAACTCAAGCGAACGTTGCGCTTCTTCTCGCTGTTCGCGATCTCCTTCTCCATCGTCTCCATCTCCACCGGCATCTTCCTGAACTACGGGTTTGCGATCAACCAATTTGGCGGAGCATCCATTTGGACGTGGCCCATCGCCGCGGCCGGTCAAATCGTGATGGCGCTGCTGATCGCAGAGTTGAGCACCAAGATCCCGCTTGCGGGCTACGCATATCAGTGGGGCGCACGCCTGGTCGGCTCGACTTACGGCTGGTACACGGGCTTCTTCGGTCTGCTGTACATGAGCATCACCGGTGGCGCCATCATCCTGCTGGGCGCCACCCCTCTGCTGTTCGAGGCGCTCGGCATTAGTCCACCCGACGGCGTTCTCCTTGGCGTCGCCGTCGCAATCCTCCTCTTCACCGTGCTCATCAACATCGTCGGCGTGCAGTTGGCGGCGAGGGTCAACAACACCGCCGTCATCGCCGAGATCATCGGGACGGTGCTACTCGCCGTCACCGTGATCGTCGCCTTCGGCCTGTATTCGGGCGGCGACGGGGGTTCGACTGCAAACCTGACCGACAGCACCGGAACCGCGGGCTCGGGCATCGGGCACTTCGTCCTGGCTGGCCTGCTCGGCATCTATACGATGGTCGGATTCGAACTCTCCGCCGATCTCACGGAGGAGGCTGTCGATTCACAGAAGGCCGTCCCCCGTGGCGTGCTCATGGGCGTCATTGGTTCGGCCGTGCTCGGCATGTTGGCGTTGATCTGCTTCACGGTGGCCATGCCCGATCTTGCGGCGGCGCAAGCGTCTAGCGCACCGATCGTGACGATCGCGGAGTTCTACCTACCGACCTCCGTCGTGAAGGTGTTCATCGTCGTGGTGGCGTTCTCGATGATCGCCCTTGTCATCGCGAATCAGGCGGCCCAGGCAAGACTCATGTACTCGATGGGCCGCGACAACATGTTGCCGCTATCCCGCCACTTCCGAATGGTCAACGCACGCACCAAGACTCCGATGCGGGCACTCATCGTCGGTGGCGTCGTCAGTGTCTGTTTCATGATCTACGGCTTCCTGCAGACGGACTCGTTCACCACTCTCGTTGGTGCCACCTCGATCGCTCCTTACCTCGTCTACCTTCTGATCGTTGGGTCCTACATGCGACGACGACCAGCGCTGGCGGCGGCTCCCGGCGCATTCAATCTGGGGCGGTGGGGCGTCCCCTTGATGGTGGTCGGGCTGATATGGATCATCGCTGCGCTGTTGATCTTGACCATTCCCGACGACTTCCATGGCGCAGTCAAGGTAGTGGCTGGTGCCACCGTTCTGGCCGTCCTGTGGCACGTGCTGGTGTTACGGGGCCGGATCAAGCGGGGCGAGGCTGGGGTGGCGAAGTTCGACGTTCCGATACGGCGGAACTGAACTCCCCTCCGCTGAAGGGATTCTCGATTGCCTCGACAATCCGAACCTCACGCTGCCGAACTTCCTGCGCAACCCGGTTGAAGGCCAGCGCGAGCGGTGAGACCCGGTCCCTACGCCAGGCGATCGCAACGACCGAACCCGGAACGTCGACGATCGGTATGTAGCGAACTCCCGAGTGCGGGATGTACCGCATTATCGCGGCTGGATTGACCGTGCAGGCCAGCCCCGCGGCAATGAGCTCGATTTCCTCGGTGTTGCTCGTGGTCGGGGTAAGGAGCGGCTCGGTCATCCCCGTGCGGAATTCCTGAAGACTCCAAAAGCGTCGATATTCCTCGTCGGTGGACCGACCTACAGCCAGCGGAACGTCGAGAATGTCCGCCACCGCGACCGTGTCCCGGTCGGCAAGAGTGTGTCTCACCGACACCGTCAGCACCCGCGGCTCGACGAACAAGGCGTGGGAGACGATGCCGGGTTCGGCTAGAGGTGGGCGGATGATTGCTACGTCCGCCCAATGCTCAGACAGACCGGCACTCTGATCGGGCAGCCCGAATTCGCGCATCTCGATCTCGACATTGGGAAACTGTCGGGAGAACTCGTCGACGATGTAAGGCGTGAGCTCGAGGGCTGCGCCCAGTCCGAAGCCGATCCGCAGATGCCCAACTGCCCCGGCGTCATGGCGCCGCGCGGCCTCTATTCCAAAGTCCAGGCTGGTTAGCGCTGATCGGACGGCCTCGAGGAAGGCCTCGCCCGCCGGCGTGAGTTCGACGGACCGCGTCGTCCGATAGAACAGCTGCGCGCCGAGCTCTTCCTCCAGATCACGAATCTGACGTGACAGCGACTGCTGCGTCATGAAGAGACGGGCTGCAGCTCTGGTGAAGTGCCGCTCGTCGGCGAGGACCGCGAAGTAGCGCAACTTCCGCACGGTCAGGTCCATGCACGCACGATAACGTGGCAGGCCAGCATCGACACCTGATCGGGTCGCAGTGACGGGGCCTACCCTGGACGGTGATGAACGGTCACACCGCCCCCGATCTGGTCACGCTGCTCGCAGGTCGGCGCCTCGCAGTCCTGACGGGCGCGGGCCTGTCCACCGACTCCGGCATTCCCGACTACCGCGGCCCGGACTCCCCGCCGAGCAATCCCATGACGATTCGCCAGTTCACCTCCGACCCGGCCTTTCGGCAGCGCTACTGGGCGCGCAACCACGTCGGCTGGCGGCACATGGACGACACCCTGCCCAACGCCGGGCACCGCGCGCTGGCGGCGATGGAGCGCGCCGGCGTGGTCACCGGCGTCGTCACCCAGAACGTCGACCTGTTGCACACCAAGGCCGGTAGCGAGAACGTCGTCGACCTGCACGGCACCTACGCCCAGGTGGTGTGCCTCGATTGCGGATTCACGATGACGCGGGCCCGGCTGGCCGACGAACTGGAGGCGCTCAACCCCGGTTTCGCCGAACGCGCTGCGGCCGTCGGCGGCATCGCGGTGGCCCCCGATGCCGACGCGATGGTCGAGGAGACGTCGTCCTTCCGCTACGTCGACTGTCCCCGCTGCGGCGGAATGCTCAAGCCCGACATCGTCTACTTCGGCGAGAGCGTCCCCAAGGACCGGGTAGCTCGGGCATATTCGATGGTCGACGCCGCCGACGCGCTGCTCGTCGCGGGCTCGTCGCTGACGGTGTTCTCGGGGTTGCGCTTCGTCCGGCACGCCGCGGCGGCCGGCAAGCCGGTCGCGATCATCAACCGCGGGATCACCCGTGGCGACGAGTTCGCGACGGTCAAGCTCGACGCGGGCTGCTCGGAGCTGCTGGTCCTCTTGGTCGACGAGCTGGCGCCAATTCCGGCTCCCTAGAAGGTGACCGGCAGCGACCGCACGCCGTGGACGAAGTTGCCTGCCACGTAGGACGGTTCGCCCGCGGCGATCGTGGGCAGCTGGGTCAGCAGCTCGCCGAACAGAGCCCGCAACTGCGCCCGGGCCACGTGCGCTCCCAGACAGAAGTGTCGGCCTCCGCCGCCAAAGCCGAGGTGCGGGTTGGGTTTACGGGAGAGGTCGAATCGCTCGGGCGCCTCGAAGGCCGCGTCGTCGAAGTTGCCCGACGCGTAGAACATGACGACCTTCTCTCCCGCGGCGACGTCTTGGCCGCCAAGCCGGACGTCGACGGCGGCCGTGCGGCGAAACGTCATCACCGGCGTCGCCCATCGCACGAACTCCTCGACCGCCCCGCCGATTCGGTCGTCGAAGTCGGCCATCAGCCAGGACCGCTGATCGTCGAAGTCGGTCAGCGCCTTCACGGCGTGGCTCGCGGTCTGTCGGGTGGTGTCGTTGCCGGCGACGCTGAGCAGGACGAAGAACGCGGCGATCTCGGCGTCGGTCAGCTTGTCACCGTCGACCTCGGCGTGGACGAGGGCACTGATCAGGTCGTCGCCCGGATTCTGGCGGCGGTCGGCGGCTAGGGCGCCCGCCACCTGGTGCAGGTACATCTGACTTCCGACGAGGATCTCCAACGGATTTCGCCCGTTGAGGTAGTGCGGATCGCCCCACGACACCATGGCGTCGGCGGCGTCGGCGACTTGGGCGCGCTCGGATTCGGGGATGCCCACCATGTCCGAGAGGGTCCGGATCGGCAGCTCCTTGGCGCAGAGGTCGACGAAGTCCGAACCGCTGCCCGCATCGCGCAGTTCGGCGACGATGGCGGCAGCGTTGGCCTTGATCGAGTCCTCGATGCGTCGCACCTGCCGCGGCGTGAAGGCGGCGTGCACGACCTTGCGAATCTTGGTGTGCCGCGGCGCATCCATGGCCAGGAACGATTGCGAGGCCTCGAGCAACTCCTCGGGGACGTTCTCGAACAGCACGCCCTTGCCGGACAGAAACGTCTCGCTGTCCTTGCTGACGGCGACGATGTCGGCGTGCCGGGTCACCGCCCAGTAGCCGCGGTCCTGCGGGTCATGCATCAGGGCATCCTCGACCGGCGGGTGCCAGCTGACGGGCCGCTCGGTGCGCAGAGTGGCGAAGGACCTCTCGCGGTCGGCCGCGGTGGTGGACCAGAACGCCCGCGAGGACAGGTCGATCGGGTCATACGGACGGACCGGGGTGGGTGTGAGCGGCGACACAGTCATGATCGTGACGATAAGTCTAGACAGTGTGTCTAGTCAAGATGTGTGAGCGCGGTCTACGCTGATCGGATGCCGTCAGTGACCCGAAGGCCGCAGGCCAAGCGGCAGGAGCGGCGTGGACAGATCGAACGCCTGCTGCTCGACGCCACCGAGCGTCTGATGGCAGACGGCGCCAGCTTCACCGAGCTCAGCGTCGACCGGCTGGCCACCGAGGCCGGCATCTCGCGCGCCAGCTTCTACGTCTACTTCGAGGACAAGGGCCACCTGCTGCGCCGGCTGGCGGGGCAGGTGTTCGACGACCTCGCCGACGCCGCCGAGCGCTGGTGGAGCGTGGCGGGGCGTCGAGACTCCACCGACGTGCTCGCCGCGATGACGGCGCTGGTGGAAACCTACCGGCGCCACCAACCGTTGCTGGTCGCGCTCAACGAGATGGCCGGTTACGACGCCGCGGTCGGCGCCACGTACCGGGACATCCTGGCCGCGATCGCGACGCGCCTGGCGGCCGTGATCACCGAGGGACAGCGCGACGGCTCGATCCGTCCCGAGCTGGCGGCTCCGACGGCCGCCACCAGCCTGACCTGGATGGTGGAGCGCGTCTGTCAGCAGAGCCTTCCCGGCGCGCCGGAGTCGGGCGACCGCGAGCTGGCCACCACCCTCACCCAAATCGTCTGGGGTGCGCTATATCTCGAGGCGCCCTAGACCGCGACGAGGTCGTCGGCGTGCACCGCGGGGCGTCGCATCTCGGCGGGCAGGTCGGAGGTCGACCTGCCGACCATCGTGGCCAACTCCGTGGCGTCGTAGGCGACGACTCCGCGCGCGACGACGGTGCCGTCCAGCGCGCGAAGTTCGACGACGTCGCCACCGTGGAACCGGCCGGAGACCTCGGTGATGCCCGCCGGCAACAGGGAGCGACGCTGGCCGACCACGGCGCGGACCGCGCCGTCGTCGAGCATCAGCGCACCCGTCGACTCCGCGGCGTAACGCACCCAGAAGCGCCGCGACGTCATGCGTTCGGAACGCGGGGCGAACACCGTCCCCACCGACGCGTCGGTCAGCGCAGCGGTGGCGTCGGCGGCCGCGGCCAACAGCACCGGCACCCCGGCATCGGCGGCCAGGAGCGCCGAGGACAGCTTCGAGGCCATGCCGCCGGTGCCCAACCGACTCCCACCGCCGGCAATGACGCCGTCGAGGTCGTCGGCGCCGACGACCTCGGAGATGAACCGCGCGTTACCCTTTCGCGGGTCGGCGTCGTACAACCCGTCGATGTCCGAGAGCAAGACCAACGCGTCGGCGCCGACGAGATGGGCCACCAGCGCGGAGAGCCGGTCGTTGTCGCCGAACCGGATCTCGTTGGTCGCGACCGTGTCGTTCTCGTTGACGATGGCCACCGCGTGCAACGCGCGCAGCCGGTCCAGCGTGCGCTGGGCGTTGGTGTGCTGCACCCGCATCGCGATGTCGTGGGCGGTCAGGAGGACCTGGCCGACGGTGCGGTCGTACCGGTCGAACGCCGCCGTCCAGGCGTTCACCAGCGCGACCTGACCAACGCTCGCGGCGGCCTGCTTGGTGGCGAGGTCGGTGGGCCGTCGCGTCAGGCGAAGGGGTTCGATGCCTGCCGCGATCGCACCCGAGGACACGATCACGACGTCGGAGCCCGCCGTCATCCGCGCCTCGATGGCGTCGACCAGCGAGGCCACCCTGGTCGCGTCGAACATGCCCTTGGCATTGGTCAACGCCGTGGTGCCGATCTTGACGACGACGCTGCGGGCCGTGCGGACGGCCTCGCGGTGAGGACTGGTCACGACTGCTCTTCGCGACTTTCCCGTCGCTGCTTGCGGGCGAGCTTGCGCTCGTCGGCGCGGACCCGGTCGTCCTGCTCGAGCCGGAGGTCGGTGCCGCGGCCCGACATGGTGACGTCGACGCCGGCGGGTGTCTGCGGCTCCCAGTCGAAGGTCATGTCGCCGATGGTCACGGCGCATCCGGGGGTCGCGCCCTGCTTGAGCAGTTCGTCCTCGACGCCGAGGCGGGCGAGCCGGTCGCCCAGGTAGCCGACGGCCTCGTCGTTGGTGAAGTCGGTCTGCGCGATCCACCGCTCGGGCCGGGTGCCGCGCACCACGAACCCACCCTCGCCGTCGGGAGTGACGGTGAAACCGCTCTCGTTGACCGGGATGGGTCGGATGACGGGGCGCTTGGGCGCCACGACGGGCTGTGCGTCACGGTAGGTCTTGACCATGTCCCACAACGCGAACGTCAACGGGCGCAATCCATCTCGCGTCAGCGTGGACACCTCGAAGACCGGCCAGCCGTACTTCTGCGAGACCTCCTCGCGGACGAAGTCGGCAAGCTCCCGCGCGTCGGGCACGTCGATCTTGTTGAGTACCACCGCGCGTGGTCGCTCGGCGAGGTCGCCGAGGGTCGTGTCACCCTGCAGGGTCGGGGTGTACGCCGCGAGTTCGGCTTCCAGCGCGTCGATGTCGGAGATCGGGTCGCGGCCGGGTTCCATCGTCGCGCAGTCCACCACGTGCACCAGCACGGCGCATCGCTCGATGTGGCGCAGGAAGTCCAGCCCGAGACCCCGGCCGTCGGACGCGCCGGGGATGAGGCCGGGGACGTCGGCGACGGTGAAGGTGTTGTCCCCCGCCGACACGACCCCGAGGTTGGGCACCAGGGTGGTGAAGGGATAGTCGGCGATCTTCGGCTTGGCCGCGGAGATCACCGACACCAGCGACGACTTGCCAGCCGACGGGAAACCGACGAGGCCGACGTCGGCCACCGTCTTGAGTTCGAGTACGAGATCGCGGGCTTGGCCCTTCTCGCCGAGCAGCGCAAACCCAGGTGCCCGGCGGGCCCGTGACGACAAGGCCGCGTTGCCGAGTCCGCCGCGACCGCCGGCGGCCGCCTCGAAGCGGGTGCCCTCGCCGGTCAGGTCGGCGAGCAGCTTGCCGTCCTCGTCCACGACGACGGTGCCGTCGGGGACGTGGAGTTCCAGATCCTCACCGTTGGCGCCGTCGCGGTTGTTGCCCATGCCCTGCTTGCCGGACGGGGCGTCGACGTGCGGGTGGAAGTGGAAGTCCAGCAGCGTGTGCACCTGCGGGTCGACGACGAACACGATGCTGCCGCCGTTGCCACCGTTGCCGCCGTCGGGACCGCCGAGGGGCTTGAACTTCTCGCGGTGTACCGAGGCGCAGCCTCTACCGCCGTTGCCAGCTCGCGCGTGGATGACCACGCGGTCGACGAAACGGGGCATGGGAGGTCCTTTCCATGACGAAATCTACGTTTTGCGGAGCTTGCGCGAGAGCCGAGCTGCAAAACGTCGATCTCGACTTGGTTCTAGGCCTCCGGAGCCGCCCCGGCGGTGGCGTCCGCGCGGACGGTGCGGATGATGTTGACGGTCTTGCGACCGCGCTTCTCACCGAACTGCACGGCGCCGGGGGCGGTGGCGAACAGGGTGTCGTCGCCGCCACGGCCGACGTTGAGGCCGGGGTGGAAGTGAGTGCCGCGCTGACGCACGATGATCTCGCCCGCCTTGACGACCTGGCCACCAAAACGCTTGACGCCGAGGCGCTGTGAATTGGAGTCGCGACCGTTGCGGGAGCTGGAGGCGCCCTTCTTGTGTGCCATGAGTTCGCTCCTCTACCTATGCGATTCCGGTGACCTTGACGACCGTCAGCTTCTGACGGTGGCCCTGGCGCTTGTGGTAACCGGTCTTGTTCTTGAACTTGTGGATGCGGATCTTGGGACCCTTGGTGTGCTCGAGCACCTCGGCGGTGACGGCGACCTTCTCCAGGTCCTTCGCGGCCGTGGTGACCTTCGCACCGTCGACGACGAGCGCTACGGGCAGCGAGACGGAGTCGCCGGCCTCGAGCTCCAGCTTCTCGACCTTGACTATGTCACCGACCGCGACCTTGTACTGCTTGCCGCCGGTCTTGACGATTGCATACGTCGGATTCTTGGCTGCCATCGTGCTCGTGCGTCCTCTACTTCGCTTGCGGGCGCGCGCCACCCGAGGGCTGCGTGCGCGGGTCTGGGGTGCGGGGGTCTGAGCCCCGCGTGTCACCGGCTCGGTCGCTACCTAGCCTGCAGACAACTGTGCAAGGGTACGTGACCAGCGGGTAAGGGGTCAAACCGCGACCCCCTCCGGTACCGGTCGGCCCTCATGAAACCGGTGGACCTGCGGGGCGGGCGGCGGCACGGCGGCGCCGGGGCCGTCCGGTCACCGCGACGACGGGCTCGTCGTCGGAGTCCTCGTCGTCAGAGTCCGCGTCGTCTGAGTCCTCGTCGTCGGAGTCGGATTCCAGATCGTCATCGTCATCATCGTCGTTGTCATCGTCGTCGTCATCGTCGTCATCGTCGTCGTCGTCCGAACCGACGTCGATGACCTCGATGTCGTCGTCGTCCTCGTCGTCGTCGTCCGAGTCGTCCTCGTCGTCCGAGTCGTCGTCATCCTCGTCGTCGAGATCGTCTTCGGAGTCCTCCTCGGACTCGTCGGCCAGCACTTCCTCGACGGGCTCGGTCGACGCCAGGTCCTCAGACCCCTCGACCACGGTGTCCTCGGCGTCCTCGGCGTCGATGCCGTCGCCCTCGACGTCCTCGTCGCCGTCTTCACGGCCGGTGGCCGCCGCCATGGCTCGGAACATCGGATGCTCGCCCGCGGCGTGCGCGGGCACCTTGGCGACCTGGACGTCTTCCTCGGTCCGGCCGCCCTTCTTGCCGCGCTTGCTCCGTCGGCCGGTGCCCGGCTCGTTGCGCCGGCCGGCGGCCGACCCGGAGTCCACGGGATCGCCGTGCAGCATGATGCCGCGACCGGCGCAGTGCGAACAGGTCGTCGAGAACGCCTCGATGAGCCCGGTGCCCAGCTTCTTGCGAGTCAGCTGCACCAGGCCGAGGGAGGTCACCTCGGACACCTGGTGCCTGGTCCGGTCCCGGGCCAGCGCCTCGGTCAACCGGCGCAGCACCAGATCGCGGTTGGACTCCAACACCATGTCGATGAAGTCGATGACGATGATGCCGCCGATGTCGCGCAACCGGAGTTGGCGGACGGTTTCCTCCGCAGCCTCCAGGTTGTTGCGAGTGACGGTCTGCTCGAGGTTGCCGCCCGAGCCGGTGAACTTGCCCGTGTTGACGTCGACCACGGTCATGGCCTCGGTGCGGTCGATGACCAGCGTGCCACCGGACGGGAGCCACACCTTGCGGTCCATCGCCTTGGTCAGCTGCTCGTCGATGCGGTGCACGGCGAACACGTCGGGACCGCCGGAAGCGGCGGGCTCGTACTTGGTCATCCGGGTCAGCAGCTCCGGCGCCACCGACGTCACGTAGTCACTGATGGTGGTCCACGCCTCGTCACCGGAGACGATGAGGCCGCTGAAGTCCTCGTTGAACAGGTCACGAATGACCTTGACCAGCACGTCGGGCTCTTCGTACAGCGCAACCGCGGCGCCGGCGGCCTTGCCGGTGACCTCGGTGGCCTTGGCCTCGACCTGCGACCACCGCTCCTGCAGACGGTTGACGTCGGTGCGGATGTCGTCTTCCTTCACGCCCTCGGACGCGGTGCGGATGATCACGCCCGCATCGGCGGGGACGACCTCGCGGAGGATCTCCTTGAGCCGCTGACGCTCGGTGTCGGGCAGTTTGCGGCTGATGCCGGTCGACGAGGCGCCGGGCACGTACACCAGGTAGCGGCCGGCCAGCGAGATCTGAGTGGTCAGCCGGGCACCCTTGTGCCCGACCGGGTCCTTGCTGACCTGCACGACGACGTAGTCGCCCGGCTTGAGGGCCTGCTCGATCTTGCGCTGCGCGCCACCGAGGCCGGCTGCCTCCCAGTTGACCTCACCGGCGTAGAGCACGCCGTTGCGGCCACGGCCGATGTCGACGAAGGCCGCCTCCATCGAGGGCAGCACGTTCTGCACGATGCCCAGATAGATGTTGCCGACGAGGGACACCTGCGCGGCGGAGGTGACGAAGTGCTCGACGACGACGCCGTCCTCCATCACCGCGATCTGGGTATAGCGGGCACCTTCGTGCGGCGGCTCGCTGCGCACCTTGTCGCGGACGACCATGACGCGCTCGACGGCCTCGCGGCGGGCGAGGAATTCGGCTTCGCTCAGGATGGGGGGACGGCGGCGACCCGCGTCGCGCCCGTCGCGGCGACGCTGACGCTTGGCCTCCAGGCGCGTCGAGCCGGCGATGCCCTGGATCTCCCCGTCACCGGAGGACTTGTTCGAGGCCTTCGCGGGCCGAGGCTGACGCTCGTGGACGACGGTGTTGGGCGGGTCGTCGGCCGAGGTGGCCTCGTCCCCGTCTCCCCCGCCGGTCTTGCGACGGCGCCGCCGCCGGCGGCGGCGGTTTGCTCCGTCGGCGCCGGTGCCGTCGTCGTCGCCACCCTCGTCGTCGGATCCGTCATCGTCGGACCCGTCGTCGTCGGAGTCCTCCGACGAGTCGCTCTGGTCGTCTGCGCCGTCCGGGCCGTCTCCGTCACCGGGGCCGTCGGCGTCGTCGCTCTGTTCACCGCGTCCACGGCCACGACCGCGACGGCCGCGACGGCGTCGCTTGTTGGCGGGGCGGTCACCCTGGTCGTCGTCGGAGTCCTCCGACGAATCGTCCAGCGAATCGTCGTCCTCGTCCTCGTCGTCGTCCTCGTCGAGGTCGTCGTCGGGCACGACGACGGCGCGGGGCGGCACGTAGGCGACGGGCTGGGGTGCCACGAACAGCGGCATGTACGCCGCGGGGGTGGTGTTGGGAGGCAACGGCTCGGGCACTGGCGGCGGCTCGGGCTCCACCTCGAGGGCCTGCGCCGGAGGTGTCGCGCCGGGGGACACCGGCTCGACGAAGACGTCGGCGGGATCGAGGCTCAGCTGAGCCGGCGCATCCACGTCGCGCTGAGTGTCTCCGGGTAGCTCGAATGGGGCGGCAAAATCACGGTCAGCCACGTACTCTCCTCAAGCCCCCGGGCGCGTCGTGCTGACGCGGCCACGCGAGGGCTTTCGCTATGGACCCGTGGAACTCTTCCCGGGCTTGTCATGGTCTCGCTCCGAGCGGTTCGTGAGAACCCCCGGTGCCTGGTGCGAATGATGGCTGGACTCCGCGCCGCACTGAAGAACACGTCCTAGGTGGTCGCGCTCGCCCAAGTCTTCATCCGGGATTCCAGCTCCGTTATGAAGCAGGTCACCCTCGGCCAGTATCCCACACCGCAGCGCCGGTTCCGACGAGGTGCCAATCTAGGCCCGGCCGACAGCTAACGACCGGGGAACCACAACTCGATCTCGCGGGCCGCCGACTCGGGCGAATCCGACCCGTGGACGAGGTTGTCCTGGGTGACCAACGCCAGGTCACCGCGGATCGTGCCGGGGACGGCCTTCTCCACCGGATCGGTGCCGCCGGCGATCTGACGGAAGGCGGCAATGGCCCGCGGGCCCTCGACGATCACGGCCACGACGGGACCGGAAGTGATGAATTCCAGCAGCGACGGGAAGAACGGCTTGCCCTCGTGCTCGGCGTAGTGCGCCCGCGCCAAGTCCTCGCCGACGTTCTTGAGTTCCAGAGCCGCGATCGACAGACCCTTGCGCTCGATTCGGCCGAGAATCTCCCCGACCAGGAGGCGCTTCACGCCGTCGGGCTTCACCAGTACCAGCGTCCGCTCAGTCACGGCGTGAGAGCCTACCCGTCACTCCCCCGTCGCTGCGCTCCTGCCCTCCGAATCAGCAGGCGGGCCCTGCTGACCTGGCAGCAGGCCTCGGTCCTGGCGACGCTTGACCTCGGCGCGCAGGTAGGCGATCAGCAACCACACCGCGGCGAAGACCACCCCGATGAAGCAGATCGCGGGATGGATGACGACACCGGCGATCAGCACCACCTGCACGGCGAGGTTGGCGCGCAGCGCCCATGGCCTGCCCTGGACGCCAGCCAGCAAGATCAGGATGCCGCTGATGCCGAGGATGAAGCCACCGCTGACCCACGTCAGCCCGCCGAGGGAGTTCGACACCACCGGTAGTGCGAGGAGGACGACGATGACCTCCAGGATCAGCGTGCCCGCCATGACGCCACGGAAGCTCTTCCACGGATCCGGTCCGACGGGTGGCTGCTCGACGGTCTCACTCACGAGGGATCCCGTCCGAAGAGGGTGCGGGCGGCGCCAGCGGTGACGACCGAACCGGTGATGACGATGCCGCTGCCGGAGAACCCGTCGGGAAAGGCGTCATCTGCCCCACTGTCCTCCGCCATCGCAATCGCCGTCTCGATGGCGTCGGGCAACGTCGGCGCCGTGATCACGCGGTCGGGGCCGAAGTGTTCCTCGGCGCGCATCGCGAGACCGTCGACGTCGAAGGCACGCGGTGATCCGTTGTGCGTGACCACGATCTGGTCGAAGGCGGGTTCGAGGGCCGCCAGGATGCCGTCGACGTCCTTGTCACCCATCACCGAGACGATGCCGACCAGATGCCGGAACTCGAACTCCTCGGCGAGCGCCTGCGCCAGGGCAGCCGCACCGGCCGGGTTGTGAGCCGCATCGACGAATACCGTTGGTGCACTGCGCATCCGCTCCAGCCGGCCGGGACTGGCCGCGTTCGCGAAGCCCTCCCGCACGGCGTCGACGTCGAGCTGACGGTCCGCTCCCGCGCCGAAGAACGCCTCGACGGCGGCCAGCGCGAGAAGGGCGTTGTGCGCCTGATGCTCGCCGTGCAACGGCAGGAATACCTCGGGGTACACCCCGCCGAGCCCCTGGAGTTCGAGCAACTGCCCGCCGATGGCGACCTGCCGGCGCAGCACCGCGAACTCCGACCCCTCGCGGGCGACCGCGGCATCAGCCCGAATGGCTTCGGCGAGAAGGACTTCCATGGCCTCGGGGGTCTGCTGCCCGATGATCGCCACGGTGCTGAGGTCGACGTCGGGGGCGACCGGATCCGGCGCCCGCTTGACGATGATGCCGGCCTTCTCGCCGGCGATCTCGGCGATGGTGTCCCCGAGGTAGTCGGTGTGATCCAGGCCGATCGGCGTGATGACGGCGACCGGTGCGTCGACGACGTTGGTGGCGTCCCAGCGGCCGCCCAGGCCGACCTCGATGACCGCGACGTCGACCGGCGCGTCGGCGAAGGCCGCGAACGCCATCGCCGTGACCACTTCGAACTTGCTCATCCGGGGGCCACCGGCCGCCTCGGACTGCTGGTCGACGAGTTCGACGAACGGTTCCAGTTCGCGGTAGGTGTCCACGTAGAGGGCCGGGGTGATCGGCTTGCCGTCGATGGCGATGCGCTCCACGGCCGACTGCAGGTGCGGGCTGGTGGTGCGCCCGGTCCGGCGGTGCAGGGCGGTCAGCAGCGAGTCGACGATCCGGGCGACCGACGTCTTGCCGTTGGTGCCGGCGACGTGGATGGTCGGATAGGCCCGCTGCGGGGAGCCCAGCAGCTCCATCAACGCCGAGATGCGCGCCGTGCTCGGCTCGATCTTGGTCTCGGGCCAGCGCTGGTCGAGCAGGTGCTCCACCTGAAGCAGCGCCGCGATCTCGTCGGGCGTGGGATCCGGCGTGGGCTCGGTCGTCGGCTCGGTCACGACAACCCGGCGAGTCGGGCCGTGATGCGCTCGACTTCCTCGCTGGCGACCTGCTGCCGGGTACGGATCTTCTCCACGACGGCGTCGGGGGCCTTGGAGAGGAACTCCTCATTGCCGAGCTTGGCGGCGGTCTGCGCCAGATCCTTCTGCGCGACGGCGAGATCCTTCTCGAGCCGCTTGCGTTCGGCGGCGACGTCGACGGTGCCGGAGGTGTCCAGTTCGACCTGCACCATGCCGGTGGACAACCGGACCTCGACGGCCGCCGAGGGGGTGAACCCGTCGGCGGGTTCGGTCAGCCAGGCCAGCGAGGTGACGGCCGCGATCTGAGTCGACAGGTCGGCCTCGGCGACGCCGACCAGGCGCGCGGGCACCCGTTGCCGGTCGTTGAGACCCTGATCGCTGCGGAATCGGCGAACCTCGGTGACGAGCTTCTGCATGTCGGCGACCCGGCGCCCGGCGACGTCGTCGCGGGCGAAACCCGAAGGTTGCGGCCACTGCGCGATCACCAGCGACTCGTCACCGGTGAGCGTCTTCCACAACGTCTCGGTCACGAACGGCATGACCGGGTGCAGCAGCTTGAGCAGGCTGTCCAGCACGGCCGCCAGCACCGCGTTGGTCGGCCCGTCGGGCCGGTCGGCCAACTGAACCTTCGCCAGTTCGAGGTACCAGTCGCAGAATTCGTCCCAGGCGAAGTGATACAGCGACTCGCAGGCTCGGCTGAACTCGTAGCGCTCGAACGCCGAATCGACTTCCGCGCGAACCTCTTCCAGCCTGCCGAGGATCCAGCGGTCGGCGTCGGTCAACGCCTCGGGGGCGGGCAACGGGCTCAGCGCGGCACCGTTCATCAGCGCGAACTTGGTGGCGTTGAACAACTTCGTCGCGAAGTTTCGCGAGGCGCGGGCGTAGTCCTCGCCGATCGACATGTCGCCGCCCGGGTTGGCACCGCGGGCCAGGGTGAACCGCAGCGCGTCGGCGCCGTAGGTGTCGACCCAGTCCAGCGGGTCGATGCCATTGCCCTTGGACTTGCTCATCTTGCGGCCGAACTCGTCGCGAATCAGACCGTGCAGGAAGACGTTCTCGAAGGGCACCTGCGAGCCGCGGGCGCCGCCGGCGGTGATCGCGTCGTCGTCGCCGACGAAGGTGCCGAACATCATCATCCTGGCGACCCAGAAGAAGATGATGTCGTAACCGGTGACGAGAACGGTCGTCGGATAGAACTTCTCGAGCTCCGGCGTGCGGTCGGGCCAGCCCATCGTGGAGAACGGCCAAAGGGCCGAGGAGAACCACGTGTCCAACACGTCGGAGTCCTGCACCCACCCCGGCGGCGGCGTCTCGTCCGGTCCGACGCACACCTTCTCGCCGTTGGGTCCGTGCCAGACCGGGATTCGGTGGCCCCACCACAGCTGGCGTGAGATGCACCAGTCGTGCATGTCGTCGACCCAGGCGAACCAGCGCGGCTCCAGGCTGGCGGGGTGAATCACCGTGTCGCCGTTGCGGACTGCGTCACCCGCAGCCTTGGCCAGCGACTCGACGCGCACCCACCACTGCAGGCTCAGTCGGGGTTCGATGGGTTCGCCGCTGCGCTCGGAGTGCCCGACACTGTGCAGGTACGGTCGCTTCTCCTCGACGATCCGGCCCTCGGCGGCGAGTGCCTCCCGCACCGCGACACGGGCCTCGAAGCGGTCCATCCCGTCGAACCGGGTTCCGGTTCCGGCGATGCGGCCCTTCGTGTCCATGATCGACGGCATCGGCAGGTCGTGCCGGACGCCGATCTCGAAGTCGTTGGGATCGTGTGCGGGCGTGACCTTGACTGCGCCCGTGCCGAATTCGGGATCGACGTGGGCGTCGGCGACCACGACCACCCGGGTGTCGAGGAACGGGTGGGGCAGGGTCTGACCGACCAGCGCCCGGTAGCGGTCGTCATCGGGGTGCACGGCGATCGCGGTGTCGCCGAGCATCGTCTCGATGCGCGTGGTGGCCACCACGAGGTGTGGCTCCGAGTCGTCCATCGACCCGTAGCGGAAGGAGACCAGCTCGCCCTCGACGTCGGAGTACTTCACCTCGAGGTCCGAGATGGCCGTCTCCAGCACCGGCGACCAGTTGACCAGCCGCTCGGCCTGGTAGATCAGATTGGCGTCGTAGAGGCGCTTGAAGATGGTGCGCACAGCGCGGGACAGCCCGTCGTCCATGGTGAAGCGATCACGGCTCCAGTCGACGCCGTCACCGATGCGCCGCATCTGAGCGCCGATGGTGCCGCCGGACTCGCGCTTCCAGTCCCACACCTTCTCGACGAACGACTCGCGGCCGAAGTCCTCCTTGGTCTTGCCGTCGACGGCGAGCTGCTTCTCCACCACGCTCTGGGTGGCGATGCCGGCGTGGTCCATGCCGGGCAACCACAGCACCTCGTAGCCCTGCATCCGCTTGCGCCGGGTCAGGGCGTCCATCAGCGTGTGGTCCAACGCGTGGCCCATGTGCAGGCTGCCGGTCACGTTGGGCGGCGGCAGCACGATCGAGTACGGCGGCTTGTCGCTCGACGGGTCGGCGGTGAAGTAGCCCGCGTCGACCCAGCCCTGGTACAACTCGGTCTCCACCGCAGCCGGATCCCACGACTTCGGAAGGGACTGCACCCCTGGGCTGTCTGCGGATTGCGGGCTGACGGTCACCTCGACAGTGTAGGAACTCCCCGCGAGCAGTCTCGAAAGGCCCTCGATCGTGGGTCAGCGCTTGCCACCGAGCAGCCCGCCGAGGATGTCGCCGAGCCCACCACCGCCCTGCCCGCCACCGAGCACGCTTCCGAGAATGCTGCCGAGCGGATTGTCCGTGCCGCCGCCACCGCCCTTGGCGGCACCGGTGAGGATGTTGCCCAGGACGTCCCCGATACCACCGGAGGAGTTGGAGAGCTGCTTGCCCACGTAGGCGAGCACGATCGGCGCCAGGATGGGCAAGAGCCTCTTCATCAGGTCACCGTTGCCCGCCCCACCGCCGGAGAGCGCGGCGGCGACCTGGGTGCTGTCGTTGCCGCCGAAGATCTTGGCGATCGCCTTGGAGCCGTCGGCCTCGTCGACCTGGTCGACGCCGACCCCACCGTCGAGCAACCCGCTCGCGGCGTGCGCGCCCGCGGCGTTCTCGATGCCGGCGGCATGCTCGGGATCCTGTGCGTTCTGCCTCAGGCCGCCGACCAGCAGCGGCACCAGGGTGCGAACCGCGCCGTCCACCTCGCCCTCGTCGGCGCCCAGCTTGCGGGCGATCTCAGCGGTGGGGATCTGGTTGAACAATTCGTCGAGGCCGGCCATGGTCGCGACAGTAGACCCAAGGTCGGCTGGTTACAGCCGTTCGGTCCTCAGCGTCACGCCCGCGTCGGGCAGGCGCGTCAACAGGGCGTCGCCGAGTGCCGTGGCGGGCGTGAGCACACCGCGGAGGTCCGACAGCGCGTCGCGGTCCAGCGCCAGCGCCAGCCCGCACTCACCGAGCAACACCGAGGTCGCCTTGTACCCGGGGTCGCCCTGCTGCGCCATCGTCGCCCGATAGCGGGCACCGCTGGTGGTCGTGGTGTACGTCTCGACCGTGTAGTGCCCGTTCTCGCGAGCCTGCTCGCTGGGACCGGTGCCCGGCTTGGGCAAGATCCGCTCGACCAGACCGCGCGGCACCTTGTCGAAGAAGCGGCTGCCGAGGCTCAGGACGGCGGCGTTGGCCGCGGTGCCCAGCGCGGCCGCGACGGGCGCCACCACCGAGGACCCCATGCTCATGTTCTCCGCGTAGCGAAACGATCGGCCGTAGGCCCAGTCGAGCAATGCGTTGCTGCGCCGCACGATTCGGGCGTTGGGCGCCCCCATCGCGAATGCGCCCGTCCAGACGCCGTCCAATTCGGGGGCGATGTCACGCCCGCGGCGCCACGGGACGTCGGACTGATGACCGAAGTCGGGTTCGGCGGCGCGGTCGGTGGTCAAGGTGTAGGGGTCGTTCATCGCGCGGCGCGCCTCGGGATCCGTCGACGAGGTGTGCATGACCTCCAGCATCGAGGCCGCGGTGCCGCCGGAGACCCCGCCCGCGAAGCCGCGCAGGACGAAGTTGGTCTCCGCGAGTTCGCCGGCGCCGTCGGCGAGCGCTCGCTTGTAGAGCGCGTACACCGTGAGATCGGATGGGATGGAGTCGAATCCGCACGAGTGCACGATGCGGGCGCCGTTGTCGGCCGCCTCCTTGCCGTAGACGTCGATGCTCTCCCGGATGAACATGGTCTCACCGGTGAGGTCGGCGTAGTCGGTGCCCGCCGCCGCGCAGGCGGCGACGACCGGGAGGCCGTACTTGGTGTAGGGCCCGACCGTGGTGACGACCACGCGGGTGCGCGACGCCATGTCGTTGAGGGTGGATGGCTGGCTGGCCTCGGCTTCGATCAACCCCCAGTCGCGGGCCGCCTCGCCGAGGGATTCGCGGACGTCGCGGAGCTTGGCCACCGACCGGCCCGCCAGCGCGATGCGCGCCGGACTGCCCGCCGATGCCAGGTACTGCGCGGTCAATTTGCCGACGAACCCCGTCGCCCCGTAGAGCACGATGTCGAATTCCCGCTGCGGTTCGGTCATGGCCCCAAGCTACCGGGAGGTCATCCGAGCGCCTCCGGACGCACCTCGGGTTCATCGCGCAGGTGCCGACCCAGGAACGCCAGGACGACCTGATACCAAATCTTGGTGTGCTGCGGCGCGAGCACCCAGTGCCCCTCCGACGGGAAGTACAGGAACCGGTGCGGGCTGGTGCCGTCGTCGGCGGCGGGCAGCCCGGACCGGGTGAGGAGGTCGAACCACAGCCGCAGACCCTCCCCGATCGGCACCCGGTAGTCCTTGTCGCCGTGGATGACGAGCGTCGGGGTGACGATCCGTTCGACGCCGAGGTGCGGTGAATTGCGTTCGGCCATGTGGGCCGTCATCTCCCTGGCCCACCAGTACGCGCCGTCGGTGGTGGGCCCGAACTGGTCGAGCGCCCAGAGGCTGGCGTGGGTGACGACGGCGTCGAACCGGTCGGTGTGGCCGGCGATCCAGTTGGCCATGTAGCCGCCGAAGGACCCGCCCATCGCCGCGGTGCGGGTCGCGTCGACCCGTGGATGCGCGCAGGCCCCGTCGACGGCTGCCATCAGGTCGGTGTACGGCGCGAATCCCCAGGCCCCCCAGCCCCGTTGAACGAAATCCTGACCATAGCCCGTCGACAGTGCCGGATCGGGCAGCAGGACGGCGTAGCCGCGGGCGGCCAACAACCATGGGTTCCACCGCCAGTGCCATGAGTTCCAGCTGCCCAGCGGGCCGCCGTGGATCCACAGCACCAGCGGAGCGGGGGCCTCGGCCTCGGGGTCGGACTCGGGGAGCACCAACCACGACCGCACGGCGGTGCCGTCGTCGGCGACGGCCGAGACGTCGACCACCTCACCGGGCAACTCGGGTGCGGCCACGCAGGGCAGCACCGTGACGGCGCCGTCACGGTCGACGCGCACGGGATGCGGTGGCACCGAATAGGAACTGCGCAACGCGAGGATGACGCCGCCGGGCGCGGGCCGGACGTCGGTGTAGCCGAAGTCGTCTGAGGTCAGGCACGTCACCGAGGAGTCGGCGGGGTCGACGAGGAAGATCGGCCGGCGGCCCCCGTCGTCGGCGGTGACGACGAGCGCGGACCCGTCGTACGTCCAGGCAACAGAGGCGGGCCAGCGGTCCCAGTCCTCGGCGACCGTGGTGACGGAACCGTCGGACGACACGACACAGAGCGTCATCCGGGGTGCGGTCTCGGGCGTCGAGTGCGACTCCCGGATGAACGCCACCACCGATCCGTCGGGTGAGATGGCCGGGGCGCCGAAGTCGGCGTGCGGATCCTCGGCGATCGTCGTCCGGGTGCCCGTGGCGACGTCGACGCGGACCAGCACCCGGCGGATCGAGGCGCCGGGCCCCGGGACCGCCCAAGACGCGACGGCGAAGAGTCCGTCGGCGCTGACGTCGACGTCGGCCTCGCGCAGGCCGCCGCCGGGACGCGGCGACACGTCTCGCGGGCCGGACGCGTCGACGAGGTGGGGTTCGGCGGGGCCGATGTCGTGATCCCAGTGCCGCACGGGATAGCCGGTGTGCAGCACCGCCGAGACCTTGCGGTCCTTGCGCAGGGCCCGCACGCGCGCGTCGTCGGTGACGCCGGCGGCGGAGGGCATCAGCGGCGCGGTGACCAACGTGACGTCGGCGTCCCGCGCGGCGTGGACCGCGTCGACTCCGCCGGCGAGGTCCAGGACGACGACGGCCTCCCCACCATCTGCAGGCAGTCGCCACAGCGACGCCGTCGGCTCGTCGGTGCCGTCGGCGTCGGGAATCTCGCGCGTGGCGAGGAAGAGCAGGTCGCCGGTCGAGGTGAACACCGGCGCAGATTCACCCTTGGCACCTCGGGTGAGGCGGCGCGCGGGGCGTCGACCGGTGACGTCGAGTTCCCATATGGCGGTGACGTATTCGGTGCGCTTGGCGTTCAGCTCACTCACCGTCGTGACGGCACGCGCCCCGTCCGGGGAGACCGCCAGGCCGGCGACCCTGGGCAGCGCCAGGAATGCGTCGAGATCGGAGAAGGGGGTCGGTGTCACGTTCCCGGGCGTCATGTTCCTCCGCGCGTTCCGAGCCATGCCACGATGCGGGCGCGATGCGCGGCGAATCCCTTGTAGTCGGCCAGGTCCTCGGGCAGCTCGGCCAAGACCGCCGCGGCGCGCCGCCGCCACGGCTCGACGGTGGCGAGCTGCTCGAGCGACAGGAGGTACGTACGGATGAGGAAGCAGACCGCACCAGACTCGGGCAGCCCGATGAGGTGCTGAACCTCCACCCGCAGGTGCACGAGGCGGCCGAACGGGTCGTCGTCGGCACAGGCCGCCACCTCGCGGTCGGCGACCCAGTCCGGGTAGCGCTCCAGCGACGTGTCGAGGCGGGGACTCATCGCCATCGACCAGTTGGTGCGCCGGTAGGCCTCCCCCGGCTGCAGTCGCAGGATGAATTCGCGGGCCCTGGTGATCACGCCGCTCTCCCGAAGTCGCGGCACCGGGCCGTGCACGTCGAGGAACTCCATGCCGACGTCGAAGCCGAACGACCACGCCGCCGCGAAGCTCACCACCCCGGCGTCGACGAACAGTTCGCCGCCGCGCTGGTCGAGCAGCACGACGTCCTCCTGAACCTGGGCGCCGATGAAGGCCAGCGGCTCGGCGGGCAAGGTCGTCTCGTCGCCGACGACGAAGTCCACGGTGACGCCCAGTCGGGAGTTGCACCAATGCCAGGTGGCGCCGTCGCCGGTGAGTGACATCGTCTCGGGGTAGGTGGCCGCCAACTCCCGCATCAGCACCAGCATCGCGTCCCAGCAGGCGGGCCGCATGTGCGGCAGCACGGCGTGCCGCCCGGGGTCGGCGGCCAGGATGGCTGTGCGCTCGGCGAGTTCGGCCTCGTAGTGCTCGTCGACGTCGACGACGCGATCCCCCCAGGCGCCGGTCGCGGTCACCACCTCGGTGCCCGCCGGCGCGAGGTTGGTGCCGTATCGGTAGGTGTCGGCGTCGAACGGAAAGGGAAAGCGGGACAAACGATCCGAGGCGGCGGTCACAGGGTCAACTCCAACCGGGCTCCGGCCGCCCGGGACACGCAGCACATCATCGAGTCGCCGGCCGCCCGTTCCCGGTCGCCGAGGAACAGGTCCCGGTGCAGCACGTCGCCGGCGGCGACCCCGACGCGGCACTCCCCGCACACGCCCCGGCGGCAGAGGTTGGGCACGTCGACGCCACGGGCGAGGAGGACCTCGAGCAGCGAGACACCCGGGTCGACGGTGAACGTGTCGCCGGTCGTACGCAGGTGGACGTCGAAGGGCTTGCCGGGATCGAAGACGTCCGTGCCGAAGTGTTCGACGTGCACCCGGCTCGGCGGCCATCCCAGTGCGGTCGCCGCCGCGGTGACCTCGGCCATGAACGGGGTCGGCCCGCACAGGTAGAGGTGGGTGCCGAGCGGTTGACGTCGCAGTGCGACGTCGACTGCCGCGGTGAAGGTCTCGCGCTCGGTGAACACCGATGCGTGCCCGGCGAGCGCCTCGACGTCGGCGACGTGGGCGCCACGGTCGCTGCGGTGGACGTAGAGCAGTTCCACCTCGCGGTTCCACCGCCGTGCGCTGCGCAGGTGCGAGACGATCGGCGTGATCCCGATGCCCGCCGCCACCAGCAGATGGCGCGTGGCGCTCAGCACCGGCGGGAACGCGCTGCGCGGCCCGCTGGCGGCGATCGGATCGCCGACGCGCAACCGGTGGATCCAGGATGATCCGCCGGAACCGTTGGCGCACAACAGGACCGAGATCGAGTAGGTATGCGGGGCGGCACCGTCGCCGGTCAGGGAGTAGGCGTTGCGCACCGGACCGCACTCCACCACGAGGTGACTCCCGGGGACGAACGACGGCAAGGGTCCACCGCCGGACCGCGCCAAGGTCAGCGACCTGACCCCGGGTAACCGGTCGTCCACGGCGACGACCTCGAGGCGGAGCTCGATCACGCCAGCACTCCGAGGTGGGCGCCGAGGCGTCGCGACACGTGCGCCTGTACGGCGAGCCGCCGACCGCAGCCCCGGCAGCCGACGACGCCGCCCAGTGCGACGGTCGCGTGCGTCACGGCGCGACAGTGCGCACAGTGAACGTCCTTGTCGGCCACGTCGGTGCTCGCCACGATGATCTCGTCGTCGCCGATCCCGAGGCCCAGCGCACGTGCCCGCAACCGCAGGCAGGCATCCGCCGGGCCGGCGATCATCAGGCGCCAGCCCACGCGCGCGGTGGACGCGTCGGACACGAGGGCACCCGTCGCGTCGTCGTCGCCGACGACGAGATGCACGCGCGGGGCCGCGGCGGGGTGGCGGCACTCGAGTTGCGCGACCCACTCGGCGGCGATCGGCTCACCGCCCACGAACGCGATCACCGTCCAGTACCGGCCCGTCACGTCGGCGTGCGCGCGGCGAGGCGCGACGGCCCACGGGGGCACGCTGGTGAATTCGATGGCGGGCGTCATGGCGGTCTCCGTCGAGGAAACCACACATCGGGGTCAGTGGCGCGGGTGGCGCGGCGCCCGTCCGGCCAAGGCCACCGCGCCGGCACCGACCAGCGAGATCGTCGCCGACACGACGATCGCCACGTTCCAGCCGGCGGCGAGGTCCTCGCCGACGTGGGTGGCGACGACGACGAAGAACGTGATGCCCACCGCCGCGCCGAAGTAACGGGCCGTGTTGTTGGCCCCGCTGCCCATCGCCGCCCGGTCTGCGTGCACGCTGGCCACGGCTTCGCGCCCCAGCAGTGCGTTGAGCAGACCCGTCGCCACGCCCGCCACGAACAGCGACGGAACCAGTCGCCACGGGCTGGACTCGGCGGTCACGCCGAAGCCGAGCGCCTGGCCGGCCGCGACCACGACCAACGCGATGGCGATCGGCATGGGCCCGTTCATCGGATGCCGCACGAGGCGCGACAGGAATGCCGTCACCACACTGGTGCCGGACCACACGACGACCAGCAGGCTGGCCGGCCAGATGCCGGCCCCCAGTCCCGTTTGGGCCAGCGTCGGGACGAACGACACGGTGGCGATGACGCCGGCGCCCAGGACGAAGGACCCAATGGTGGCGGCCCGGAAGCGGTGGTTCCGAAGGAGTGTCGGGTCGACGAGTGGATCGCGGACGCGGGCCTCGACGACCCCGAACCCGATCAGCGCCAGCAGCCCGGCGGCACCGAGGATCACCGATGTCGGGTGAATGCCGTTGCGGCCGAGAGTCAGTGCACACACCAGCAGGATCATCGCCGAGGCGAACAGCCCCAGTCCCCCGCCGTCGAGCCGACGCCGCTCGGCCGCGCGGGACTCGCCGACGCGGGACAGGCTGGGCCACGTCAGGATCAAGGCGACCACGGCGACGGCCAGATACGGTCCACGCCAGTGGGTCGCGCCGACGGCCGCCGACAGCACCGCACCCACCGTGATTCCCAGACCGACGCTGGTGCCCCACACCGCGGTCGCGTGGGTGCGTCGGCGCGGCTCGGTGAAGTCGTGAGCCAGGATCGCCAGACCGCAGGCCAGCACCGCCGCGCCGCGCACCCCTTCGAGCACGCGACCCGCGACGAATCCCACCGCCTCCCAGGCGACGCCGCAGGTGACCGCCCCGATCGCCATCGCGACGAGTCCGGCGACGTAGACGCGACGGCGACCTACGTTGTCCCCGACGACACCGGCGGCCAGCAGGCCGGCGGCCAGGCCGACCGACATGGAGTTGAGCAACCACGGTCCCGCGGCGGCGCCGGCACCGAGGCCGGCCACCGTGGCGGTCAGCGTGGCCATCGGCGTGACGTAGGTGACCAGCACCAGCGCCGTGCCCGCCGCGACCGGAGTCAGGGAGGTGACGCTGGCATCAACAGGTTTGATTTTCAAACTCACTCCTGGCACGCTAACACCGTGTCGACCGTGCCGCTGACCAATCTTGCGGGACGCCCGTGTCCGATCGCCGCCGCGTTGACGGTGGTCGGTGAGAAGTGGGCGCTACTCGTCGTGCGTGAGATTGCCCTCGGTGCAACCCGTTTCGGTGAGATCGTGGCTGGCACGGGAGCCCCCCGCGACCGGATCGCGGCCCGGCTCAAGACGTTGGAGACGGCAGGGGTGGTCTGCCGGACCAGCTATCAGGACCATCCGCCGCGCGACGAGTACGGGCTGACCGAGTCGGGTCGGGACCTGCTGCCCGTTCTGGACGCGCTCCTGGCCTGGGGCGTCGAACACGCCGTCGACGCCGACGATCCGCTACGCAGCAGCCGTTACCGCCGCTTCGTCCGACCGGAGGAGACCGCATGACCGACGAACGAGGCTGGGGCGAGCAGCGCTCGAAGGTGATCACCTGGCACGACCCCGCGCCCACCACGGCGACGGGCCTGTCGATGGCAGGTGTCGACTACCTGCGCGCGATGGTCGACGGTACGTTGCCACCCCCTCCGATCTCGGGCCTGATGTCGTTCGCGATGACATCCGTCGAACCCGGGCGCGTGGTCTTCACGTGCGAACCCGACGAGTCGGCGTACAACCCGATCGGCGCGGTGCACGGCGGATTGGTGTGCACCCTGCTGGACTCGGTGGCCGGTTGTGCTCTGCACAGCGTGCTGCCGCAGGGCAAGGGGTACACGTCGGTCGAGATCAAGGTGAACTACCTCAGGGGCGTGCGCGCCTCGGGCGGGCGGCTCACCGCCACCGGCACCGTCGTCAAGGCCGGGTCGCGGGTCGGCTTCACCGAGGGCGTCGTCACCGACGAGTCCGGCGCGGTCGTCGCGACGGCGACGAGCACGCTGCTGGTGTTCGACCTCCCCACCGCGGGCGGCTAGCCTCGCGGCGTGAGCCGTAGCTTCCTCGTCGTCGGAGCGGGCATCTCTGGCCTGGCGACCGCAGTGGCGTTGCAGCGGCGTGGTCACCGGGTGACGGTTCTCGAGGAGCGCGTCGACGCCGCCACGGGCACGGCGATCAGCATCTGGCCCAACGCGCTGGCCGCCCTGGACCGCATCGGTCTCGGCGACGCCGTCCGCGACTCCGGTGGACGGGTGTCGGCGGGCGCGATGCGCTGGTCGGACGGCACGTGGCTACGACGCCCGGCTCCGGAACGCATCGTCGCCGCCCTGGGCGAACCACTGGTCGTGGTGCGGCGGTCGGCGTTGACCCGCATCCTCGCCGACGCACTCGCCGAAGACACCGTCCAAACCGGTGTCACGGCAACCGAACTCGTCGTCACCGCCACCGGAGTGCGGGTCACGACGTCGGACGGCGACACCCGCGAGACCGAGGCGGTGATCGGCGCCGACGGCGTCGGATCCATGGTCGCCCGCCATCTCAACGGCACGCTGCGCCGCCGGTATGCGGGGTACACCGCGTGGCGTGGCGTCGCCGGCTATGCACTGGACCCCGATCTCGCCGGCGAAACGGTGGGGTTCGGAACGGAATTCGGACACGTACCCCTTGGGGCGAATCACACCTACTGGTTCGGCACCGAACGCCGCCCGGAATTCGCCACCTCCCCCGGTGGAGAACTCACCCACCTCGAGCGCCTGTACGCCGGCTGGGCGGATCCCGTTCCCGCCCTGCTGGCCGCCACCGACCCGACCGAGGTCCTACGCAACGACCTCTACGACCGCGAACCCGCGCGCCAGTGGTCGCGCGGCGCCGTCGTCCTCGTCGGCGACGCCGCCCATCCGATGCGCCCGCACCTCGGCCAGGGTGGTTGTCAGGGTCTTGAGGACGCCGCCACCCTGGCGTACTGCGTCGACTCGGTCGGCGATCTCGCCGGCGCGTTCACCAGATACACCGAGTTGCGCCGCCCGCGGGCGATGGCGCTGACCCGCGAGTCGCGACTGTTCGGACGAATAGTCAACGCCCGGCCCGCCATCCTCGGCGCGGTGGCGATGCGCGCGTCTGCGGCGGTTCCCGAGGTGGTCCTGCGCAGACATCTGGCCTCGGTGGCCGGCCGCTCGGCCTTCGTGCTTCCCGGTGCCCGATGAGCGCCGGCGACGCGATCAGCTCCGACCGGTCAGGGCACCCATCGGGTTGAGCAGCGCCGAGCACATCTGGCGGGGGTTGATGAGGCCGAGCAGTCCCTGGGTCGGCATCGCCTGGCAGCCGGTCGCGGGCTGTGCCGGGCTGATCGACGACACGTTCCACACGGCCGGGGTCCCGCCCTTGGCACCGCACTTCGGCCAGGCGCCGGGACCCTGGCTGGCCAGGACGTTCTCGGCCACGCGGATCTGCTCGGCCCGCGACGCCGAGGCAGGCGAGCCGACGCCGCCGTTGGAGCTCCAGGTGGCCGGCTTGAACTGCAGCCCGCCGTAGTGGCCGTTACCCGTGCTGGCGGCCCAGTTTCCGCCCGACTCGCACTGTGCGACGGCGTCCCAGTTCATCGAATCCGCATGTGCGTTGCCAGCGGACATTCCTGTCGATATCGCCATGATGACGATCGCGAATGCGCCGGTCAGCAGGACGAGCTTCAGGCCTCTGACCATGGAGGTGCGGTTTCCCTGGATCTTCACGAGTGCGGTCCTTCCCCGACCGGTTGACACGAGGACCGCGATAGCTGGTGGCTAATTGACGCGGTCAACCGGTAATTCGTGGGATGGATCACATGCGTTACAGAAGCGACGAAAGTTCTTTATCGAGACGTGATGGAAGCCTGAGAAACCTGAGGTAGGAGGGTCAAAAGCGAAAGCAGCGCCGGGCGTGTCGCCCAGCGCCGCTCTCGGAGGCTGCTCGTGGACCTAGCCGCGGCGTCCGCAGACCGGCCAAGCGCCGATGCCCTGGCTCTTGAGCACGTTGTTGGCCACGCGGATCTGCTCGTCCTTGCTGGCCTGGTGGGGCGAACCGCTGCCGCCGTTGGCACGCCAGGTGCTCATCGTGAACTGCAGTCCGCCGTAGTACCCGTTACCCGTGGCGGTCGACCAGTTGCCGCCCGACTCGCAGGCCGCGACGGCATCCCAGTTGACTCCGCCGTCCGCATTCGCGGTCCCGGCTCCCATCGCGATCGGGGCCACGGCGAGCGCGCCGGCGATCGTTGCCAGACCAAGCGTCTTGCGGGTGTACTTCAACTTCTGTCCTTTCGCCACGCGCGCACCAAGGACACCCGCGCTGAGCGCGGGTGCGATTGCCTGTCGGACAGGCGAGAGGTTCTGGGCCGTGCCGTCTCGGTCGGGCACGGCAGTGGGTGGTCAGGAATGCCACGCCGGGCGGGTTGCCCGGCGGCGGGCGCGGCACCGAAACTGCTCCGGGACCCGAGACCGCCCCACTCACACGCTGGTTCGTGGTTTGCGTTTCGTTTGCTCCACATGTGGAGACCCTTTGAAAGTACAAACGTTCTCCGCGAAAACGAAACCTGCCGCCGTGGGTGTCGCCGTTCGATAACGATCGGATAACGGCGGACGAACATCGCATCCTTGCAGGTCACCGATGATGGTTAGCACCCCGAGACATATAGGCACGCCGTCGAATCCACGTGAGTCAAATCACGCATCGGTTGTGACGTGGGGCACGAAGCGAAGTCACACGAGCCACTTCCATCACTCAGAATGGCCGTGCAGCAGCGACATTGGCCGAAGCGCCGCGGTTTCGCCGTCGCCCGTTCGCTGGAAGCCTTTGCCGTTGACAGCCCAATGACGTTGCATCACAGTTGATTCCGTTCTCGACCAGAGAAGTGGGCAACACCTCTTCGCAAGCCTGATGGAGCGAGAAGCATTGCGAACATTGACCTTTCACTGCCGTAGCCAGACGTGGTCGCCACTTCGATCGCCCACGATGCCCGTGCGCTCGGGTTCGGGCTTCTGCACCCGGTGAATGGAACTGCGCGATGGCGGCGCACCGCACGGGAAAGGCGGTGCGCCGCTCCGACTTTCATCAGGTGGTGCCGAAGCCACGAAGGCGTGATGGCCTGCACTGCAACGGATTCCACCGCGCTCGGGGTGCCGCCGTGATGCCAGCACACGACCGCACGCGACGAGGGTGAACGCGGGAACGCCCGGAATCGGATCGACTGCGCAGCGCATTCCGGTCGGCGTCAGCGAGCACGAGACCGCCGGCGAGCTGATTCGACGTTTGCTGGATGCCGTTACGACAGATCGGCGGGTGCGTTCACGTTGGCCAGCGACCGCTGCTCGGGCATCACCACACGCTGAACGTCGACCACGTCGACCAGGGCGCGCATGCTGCGTTCACCGGCGGCTACCAGCTCGTCGGCCCGCGCGGCCAGATCGGTCCGGTACACCCCGGCCAGGTAGTGGTCCCGACCGTCCCACGGCAGCACCACGGCGGCCCCCAACCGCACCGACGGGCCCACCAGCTCGTCGATCAGGTCAACGGTGAGATGGGGCATGTCGACCGCGCAGACGAAGGCCCGCTCCATGCCGGCGTCGGCTGCCGCGTGCAGGCCCCTGGCCGTGGCCAGCAGCGGGCCGACACCACGGACGTCGTCGCGCAGCACCGTGGCGTCGAGGGTGGGCAGCGGCTGACCAGGCGCCGCGACGACGAATATCGGTGCGCACCGGCCCGCCAACGTCTGCACCGCCCGTTCGACGAAGGTGCGGCCGTCGAGCTCCAGGGTCGCCTTGTCGCGACCCATTCGCCTCGAGGCGCCACCGGCCAGCACGATGCCGGCGAGCGGGGCCTGATGGGCCGTGCTGTTACTCGACGTTCCAGGTGTCCTTGCCACGAAGCAAGGATTGCAGAGCCGAGGTGTCGTGGGGCTTGGATTCCATCGCAGAGGTCACCTGATTACGGGCCATCTCGTCATACGTCGGGCGGCTCACCTGACGGAAGATGCCCATGACCGTGTGCTCGAGGTTCTGCTCGGACAGGCGCGACAGCGCGAACGCGTAGGCGGGGTCGTCGATCGTCGCGTCGTGCACCACGATCTGATCGGCGGACACGTCGGCGGTCTTGGCGACCTCCAGGCCGAAGCCCGAACTCACCACGCAGTAGGCGCCGTCGGCACCGAACGTGATCGGCTCTCCGTGACGGACGTTGACCAACCGATCCTCGGAGCCCTCCTTGCGCAGGGCGTCGAAGGAGCCGTCGTTGAAGATCGGGCAGTCCTGCATGATCTCGACCAGGGCCGCACCGCGGTGGCTGGCGGCCGCCCGCAGCACCTCGGTCAGACCCTTCTTGTCCGAGTCCAGCGCGCGACCGACGAAGGTGGCCTCTGCACCCAGCGCCAGCGACACCGGGTTGAAGGGCTGGTCGATCGAGCCCATCGGCGTCGACTTGGTGACCTTGCCGACCTCGGAGGTCGGGGAGTACTGGCCCTTGGTCAGCCCATAGATCCGGTTGTTGAACAACAGGATCGTGATGTTCACGTTGCGGCGCAGCGCGTGGATCAGGTGATTGCCGCCGATGGAGAGGGCGTCGCCGTCACCGGTGACGACCCACACCGACAGATCGTCGCGGGCCAGCGCCAGACCGGTGGCGAAGGTCGGCGCACGCCCGTGGATGGAGTGCAGACCGTAGGTCTCGAGGTAGTACGGGAACCGGCTGGAGCAACCGATGCCGCTGACGAAGACCATGTTCTCGCGCTTGAGCCCGAGCTCGGGCAGGAAGCTGCGGATGGTGTTGAGGATGACGTAGTCACCGCACCCCGGGCACCAGCGCACCTCTTGGTCGCTGGCGAAGTCCTTGGCCTTCTGCGGCTCGTCGGTCGTCGGAACTCCGCTGACCTTGGTCAGCGCCGTCAGTCCCAGATCCGAACCAATCAGGTCGGTCATAGCGCTTCAGCTCCTTCGGCCGTCGCCGGAGTCTCGATGGTGGCCGCTGCCAGCCGGGCGAACTTGGCCTTGTCGGTTTCCTTGTCCCGCAACGTTCCGTCGAGGGCCGAGTCGATGATGCCCTCCACCTCCTCGGCGAGGAAGGCCATACCCTCCACCTTGGTCACCGATTGGACGTCGACGAGGTACTTGCCGCGCAGCAGCAGCGCGAGCTGTCCGAGGTTCATCTCGGGAAGCACCACGTTCGGGTAGCTGCGCAGCACCTCGCCGAGGTTGCCGGGCAGCGGGTTCAGATGCCGCACGTGGGCGTGGGCCACCTTGACGCCATTGCGACGGGCGCGACGGCAGGCCTCGCCGATGGGTCCGTAGGAACTCCCCCATCCGACGATCAGCAGCTCGGCCTCGCCGCTGGGGTCGTCCACGACGACGTCGGGCACGGTGATGCCGTCGATCTTGGCCTGGCGCAGCCGCACCATCAGGTCGTGGTTCTTCGGCTCGTAGGAGATGTTGCCCGATCCGTTGGCGGACTCGAGGCCACCGATGCGGTGCTCGAGGCCCGGCGTGCCGGGGACGGCGAACTGGCGGGCCAGCGTCTCCGGATCGCGGGCGTAGGGCTGGAACGGCTCACCCGCCTTTGCGAAGGTGTGGTCGATCGACTCGAAGGTGGAGACGTCGGGGATGCGCCACGGCTCGGAGCCGTTGGCGATCGCACCGTCGGACAGCAGGATCACCGGCGTGCGGTACGTCAGCGCGATCCGCGCGGCCTCCACGGCGATCTCGAAGCAGTCCGAGGGCGACTGGGGTGCGAGCACCGCGACCGGGGACTCACCGTTGCGGCCGAAGAGGGCCTGCAGCAGGTCGGCCTGCTCGGTCTTGGTCGGCAGCCCGGTGGAGGGACCGCCGCGTTGGACGTCGACGACCAGCAGGGGCAGTTCGGCCATGACGCCGAGTCCGATGGCCTCGGCCTTGAGCGCCACGCCGGGGCCGGAAGTGCTGGTGACGCCGAGGGCGCCGCCATACGACGCGCCGAGAGCAGCGCCGATGCCCGCGATCTCGTCCTCGGCCTGGAAGGTCAGGACGTTGAAGTTCTTGTGCTTGGACAGCTCGTGCAGGATGTCCGACGCCGGGGTGATCGGGTAGCTGCCCAGCATGACCTGGGTGTCGGCGAGCTGGCCGGCGACGACGATGCCGTAGGCCAGGGCCGTGTTGCCGGACACCTGACGGTATTCGCCGGACTTCAACTTGGCGGGCGACACCTCGTAGGTGGTGCCGAAGGCTTCGGTCGTCTCGCCGTAGTTCCAGCCCGCCTTGAGTGCGAGCACGTTGGCGTCGGCGATCTCGGGCTTGCGGGCGAACTTCTCCCGGATGAACCGCTCGCTGTGCTCGAGTTCGCGGTTGTACATCCACGACAGCAGCCCGAGCGCGAACATGTTCTTGGCCCGCGAGCCGTCCTTCTTCGACGCGCCGATCTGTTCGACGGCGCCCAGCGTCAGGGTGGTCATGGGCACGGCCTGCACCACGTAGTCGGAGAGCTCGTCGGTCTCCAGCGGGTTGGCCTCGTACCCGACCTTGGCGAGGTTGCGCTTGGTGAACTCGTCGGAGTTGGCGATGACCAGTCCGCCGCGCGGGAGGTCGCCGACGTTCGCCTTCAACGCGGCCGGATTCATCGCGACGAGTACGTCGGGACGGTCGCCGGCGGTGAGGATGTCGAAGTCGGCGATCTGGATCTGGAACGACGAGACGCCGGGCAGCGTGCCCTGTGGTGCGCGGATCTCGGCCGGGTAATTGGGTTGTGTCGCAAGGTCGTTGCCGAACAACGCGGCTTCGGTGGTGAACCGGTCACCCGTCAGCTGCATGCCGTCGCCGGAGTCACCGGCGAAGCGGATGACGACCTTCTCGAGCTTCTGCCGAGAGGAGGAACTCGTCCCGGCTTCACTGCCGCTCAAAGTCACGACCCCCGCCTTTCACACTTATCTGTCACTGCCGGTACCGATTATTGCACTGCTCTTAGGTTGGCCTTCACCGACCGGCCACTCGCCACGTCTGATCTGCGGCGGGAAACGTCCTGTTCACGAGCGCGAGAACGAACCGCGGGCGTCGATTTTGTGGTTTTGGTCACGTTCGAGGTGGCGGAAATCCTAAGAGCGAAGCTACTCGCCGGTAGAAACTTGACGGGTGTCGAGTTGGACGTGCCTCGACCTGCGCCTACGCCCGGTCGGGAGACGGCACGGGCAGCCGCTTCTCGAGTTCACGAGCGACGAGTTCGCTGGCCCGCTCGGCCGCCGCGACCGGATCCGCACCCGCCGCCCGGTTGGCCACGTAGCACGACGTGAACATGTCGCCGGCGCCCGTCGCTTGCACACCGGTGACCCGCCATGCCGCGGGAACCCGGACGACGTCACCGTCGGTGTAGATGTCGCATCCCTCCGACCCCATGGTCACCAGGATCTCGGGCACGCCCAGCCGTTCGGCGGTCGCGGCGTCGAATTCCCCGTCGGCGACGATGACCGCCTCGTCCTCGGCCAGCTTGAGGACGCTGATGTCACGCAGCAGGCCGTGGGGGTAGTCGCGGTCCACCGCGAGCGGTCCCACCCGGTCGGCGCGCACCAGGCCCTGACCGTCGTAGGCCACGCGATGTCCGCGCTCGGCCAGCAGCGCCAGGGTGTCCTCGGGGAAGTCCGCGCGCAGCAGAGGCGCGAGGTGCACCCACGTCGTCTCCGGATTGGCGGTCTCGATCTGCTCGGTGCCCCAGACGGGACCAAGGGACGTCACGGACATCGCGCGGTGGTCGACGTCCACGTAGTCGAGCCGGAATCCGGCGGTCCGGTCCGAGTCGATGATGCGGACGAGCGAGCCGAACCGGTCGAGTACGCCGGTGAAGAGGTGATGATCCTGCGGCGCGCCCATGGCCACGATCTGGCCGACGCCACCCGCGTACTCCAGCGCCACGCCCGCGAACGAGGCGCAACCGCCAGGGCTGGGCGGGGCGCCGTCGATCAGGTCGACTGCGAGGTTGCCAAGGACGGTGACGCCGTCGACGAGCTGTGGCCGCACCGTTCGAATCTCCTGCTCTTCGTCGGCGCGCCGGAGTCGCCGTGAGGCGAAATGGTATCTGGCTCCACTGAGAATCGACGACTCATCGATCAAGGGGGCAGGTTGTAGGGGGTGACGACCTGGATTGGCGCCAGCCGCGCCGGCTCCGGCGGCAGGGCGCCGTGCTGCTGCAGGATCTGGCGCATGGCGAGCCGCGCGTCGGCCCGCAGGTCGTTGTGCAGCACCACCGAGATCCTGCCGTCGCGCAGCAGCCGTCGGTTGTCGGCGTCGAGGTCGTGGGCGATGAAGACCTTGTAACCGCGACCGAGCGTCTCGAACGCGGCGACCGTCGCGGCGTTGCCGCCGCCGGGCGAGTAGACGGCCGCCACGCCGGGGTGGCGACGAAGCGCGTCGAGGACGAGCCGTTCGGTGGTGGCGTCGAGGCCGTCGCTGTCGCTGACCTCGACGACCTCGCGCCCGGACCCGCGCAACGCCGACCGGAAGCCGACCTCCCGCTCGCCCTCACCGCGAAAAACCGTGCCGCTCAACGTGATCAACACCCCCGACTGCGCCGAGCCGAGCCACTGATCCATCAGATAGGCCGCCGTGACTCCGGCGCCGTGGTTGTCGATGCCCACGTAGGCGCAGCGTGCGCTATTGGGAACGTCGGTCGTGTAGGTGACGACGGGGACGCCGCTGCCGACCAATCGGTCGACGGCCTCGGTGACCTCGGGGGCGTCTTGCGCCTTGAGCACGACGCCGTGGCTGCCGCGGATCTTGCCGAGAGCCTCGGCCATCTGCGCCGTCGACCCCGACTCCCACAGATGGAATCGGGCCCTCAGCATGGCCGGCGCGAAGGCGGGCAGTTCGGCCTCGATCGCGACCCGGAAGGCGTCGGAGAATCGCTGCGGGGTCTGCATCACCACGTCGATCAGGAAGCGACGGCCGTTGAGGCGCAGTTGGGCGCGCTGCTTGTCGAGGTCGGCGATGGCTTGCGCGACCTCGGCGCGGGTGTTCTCGCGCACGCCGGGCCGTCCGTTGAGGACGCGGTCGACGGTCGCCTCGCTGAGACCGGACTGCTGGGCGATCTCACGGACCTTGTAGCGGTGCGGCATTCCTTCCCTCCCTCGCCAAGCGCTGAGGCGTTTTTGACGGGTTCTTGGTGTTGATCGAGGCGCGGGTCACAGCAAGACTAACGGGCATGGTTGCTCCCACCTCCACCGCGCACCGGGCGTGGATCGACGACGCCGATTGCGACCTCGACGACTTCCGCGCACTGGTGGCCACGTCGACCGACGCCGGCGACTACCCGCTCGCGAGTGACGTTCGCCGGGGCGTCCTGGTCTACTCCGCCGACACCGTCGCCAACGCCGACCGGCGCACCCTGCAGACCGAGTTGATCCACGCTCTCGCCGACGGACCCGGCGTCGTGATCTTCGAGGGCGCATTCGACCGTTCGACGGTGGACCGCGCCAGCGCGGCGTTCACCGCGATCATCGACGCCCAGCGCGCCGCAGGGACGGCGGCCGGCGACCACTTCGGCAAGGCCGGCGTCAACGACCGGGTGTGGAACGCCGCCCAGAAGTTGGCGTTGCACTCCCCCGAGGTGTTCGCGGACTACTACGCCAATGACGCCCTCGCCATCGTGTGCGAGGCGTGGTTGGGACCCCGCTACCAGGTCACCTCGCAGGTCAACGTCGTCAATCCCGATGGTGCCCCGCAGGTTCCGCACCGTGACTACCATCTCGGCTTCGTCGACCAGGACCACCTGGCCGCCTACCCCGCGCACCTGCACCGCATGTCTCCTGCCCTGACCCTGCAGGGTGCCGTCGCGCACTGCGACATGCCGCTCGAATCCGGCCCGACCATGCTGCTGCCGCACTCGCAGAAGTTCGTCGGTGGGTACATCGCCTTCTACCGGCAGGACTTCATCGACTTCTTCGCCACCGTGCAGGTGCAGGTGCCCCTGCAAGAAGGTGACGCGGTGTTCTTCAACCCCGCCCTCATGCATGGCGCCGGCGCCAACACCTCGACCGACATCCGCCGGATGGCCAACCTCCTGCAGGTCTCCTCGCCGTTCGGACGGGCGATGGAGGCCATGGACCGCACCGCGATGGTCCGCGCCGTCTATCCGGCACTGCTGGGCATGCGGGCCGCCGGCAGACCGGAGCGCGACATCCGCAACGCGGTCAACGCCACGGCCGAGGGCTACGCGTTCCCGACCAATCTCGACCGCGACCAACCCATCGGCAGCCTCGCGCCGCCGAGTCAGGTCGACACCGTATTGGCCGCCCTGGCCGACGAACTCACCCCCGAAGACCTCGACGCCACGTTGGCAGAACACACGACAAGGAGAATTCCATGACCACCCTCGGCGTGATCGGATTGGGCCGCATCGGCGCCTTCCACACCGAAACCCTCAGCAGCCTGGCAGGTCTCGACCGCCTGGTCATCACCGACGAGCGCACCGACGTCGCCGAGTCCGTCGCCGCCAAGCACGGCGCGACGTTCGTCGCGACGGTCGAGGAACTGTTGTCCTCCGGGGTCGACGGCGTCGTCGTCGCGGCAGCCACGCCCGCCCATGCCGAGCTCACCCTGGCCGCCGTCGAGCGGGGCATCCCGACGTTCTGCGAGAAGCCCATCGCGTCGACGGCCGTCGAGAGTGCCCGCGTCGCCGAGAGGATCCTGGCCTCCGGAGTGCCCGTGCAGGTGGGCTACCAGCGCCGGTACGACGCGGCGTTCGCCGCGGCGAAGCGCGCCGTCGATGACGGCTCGCTCGGCACGTTGCACACCGTGCGCAGCACCACGATGGACCCCGCTCCCCCGCCGCTGGACTACATCAAGGGCTCGGGCGGCATCTTCCGCGACTGTGCCGTGCACGACTTCGACGTGCTGAACTGGATCACCGGGCAGCGCGCGGTCGAGGTGTACGCCACCGGCACCGTGCAGGGAGACCCGTTGTTCGCCGAGTACGGCGACGTCGACACCGCCGCAGTCATCGTGAAATTCGACGGCGGCGCCCTCGGCGTGGTGTCCAACGCCCGCTACAACGCCCGCGGTTACGACTGCCGCCTCGAGGTTCACGGCTTCGACGACAGCGTCGCCGCCGGTTGGGATCAGGGAGTCCCGGTGCGAAACACCGATCCCGCCAACGACTTTCCTCAGGGGCCGGCCCACCACTTCTTCATGGACCGCTTCACCGAGGCGTTCCGCACCGAGCTGGCCGCGTTCGTCGAGGTGACCAAGGGTGGCCCGGTTATGGGTGCGACGGTCGCCGACGCGGTCGAGGTGGCCTGGCTGGCCGAGGCGGCCACCGAGTCGTTCAAGCGGGGAACGCCGGTCACGATCGCCGAGGTGCGGAACTCGTGAGTGCGATCAAGATCGCGGGCGCACCCATCTCCTGGGGAGTCTGCGAGGTGCCCGGCTGGGGCTACCAACTCGAGCCCGACCGCGTGCTGACCGAGATGCGCGGCGCCGGACTGACGGCCACCGAACTCGGACCGGAGGGCTTCCTTCCCGTCGACGCCGAGGAGCTCAAGGCCGTTCTGCGCAGTAAGGATCTGGCGTGCGTCGGCGGCTTCGTGCCGGTGGTGTTGTTCGACGAGCACCACGATCCGGCCGAGGACCTCGCCGGTCCGTTGGAGTCGCTCGTGGCCGCCGGCGCCGGCGTCGTGGTGCTCGCCGCGGCCACCGGAGCCGACGGTTACGACTCCCGGCCCACCCTCGACGACGCCCAGTGGGCTCGGCTGGTCGCAAACCTGGACCGGTTGGCCCGCATCGTCGCCGAGCGCGGTCTGCTGGCGGTGCTGCACCCCCATGTGGGCACGATCGTCGAGACGCGCGCCGAGGTGGACCGCGTCCTTCGGGGCTCGTCGATCATGCTCTGCCTGGACACGGGGCACCTCCTGATCGGCGGCACCGACCCCCTCGAGTTGGCGAAGGCCGTACCCCACCGGATCGCGCACGCCCACCTCAAGGACGTCGACGCCGCGTTGGCGGCCAAGGTGCAGTCCGGTGAGCTGACCTACACCGAGGCCGTCAAGGCGGGCATGTACACCCCGCTGGGCACCGGTGACGTGGACGTCGCAGGAATCGTCTCGGTGTTGCGGGACAACGGTTTCGACGGCTGGTTCGTCCTGGAGCAGGACACGATCCTCGACGGGGAACCCGCGGGCGAGGGTCCGGTGCGCGACGTCGTCGCGAGCGTGGCCTACCTGCGCAGCGTCACGTCGTGAGGATCGGCGTCCTCGGCGCCTCGCGAATCGCCGAAGCGGCGATCGTCGGTCCGGCGGCCGAACTCGGCCACCGTCTGGTGGCCGTGGCGGCGCGAGACCGCTCCCGGGCGGAGGTGTTCGCCGAGAAGTTCGGCGTGGAGCGGGTGCTCGACGACTACCAGCAGGTCATCGACGACGCCGAGGTCGACGTCGTCTACAACCCCCTCGCCAACTCGCTGCACGCGCCGTGGAATCTGGCGGCGATCGCGGCCGGCAAGCCGGTGCTCAGCGAGAAGCCCTTCGCCCGAGATCGATCCGAGGCGCGGCGCGTGGCCGAGGCCGCCGACGCGGCGGGCGTGACGGTGCTGGAGGGCTTTCACTACTTCTTCCACCCGGTCACCCAGCGCGCGTTCGAGCTGGCCGGGGACGGCACCATCGGCGCCGTCACCCACGTCGAGGTCAGGATGGCGATTCCGGCTCCGGCCGACGACGATCCGCGCTGGTCCCTCGACCTGGCCGGCGGGGTGCTGATGGACCTCGGCTGTTACGGGCTGCACGTCATGCGCTCAGTCGGCCGGCTCGCCATGCCGGGTGTCGAGGGCCGGCCGTCGATCGTCCGGGCGCACGCCAAGCAGCGCACGCCCGGGGTCGACGCGTGGTGTGACGTCGAGCTTGGCTTTCCCGGCGGCGCCACCGGACTGGCGGCGAATTCCATGGTGGCCGATCACCGCTCGTTCACCCTTCGCATCGTCGGCACGGCGGGCGATCTGCTGGTGCACGACTTCATTGCGCCGAGCTCCGATGACCGGTTGACCGTGACCACCCCCTCGGACACCACGGTCGAGCACCTCGGCACCCGGGCGTCGTACACCTACCAGTTGGAGGCGTTCGCCGCCCACGTCGAGCACGGCACCGCGCTGCCCTTCGGGACCGCCGATGCGGTGGAGAACATGGGGTTCGTCGACGAGGCGTACCGAGCGGCGGGCATTCGACCGCGTTGACGTGCACCGGGGGTTGATTCGCAGGGAGGGCATGGGGAAACACCCGATTAATCTGGTCCCGCGGATCCCTAGCGTCGGGTTGCAGTGTTCGCAGCACTCCGGCCAGGACGAAGGAATCCCGATGAGAGCTCTGTCAGCCCTTTCACTCGCCGCAGCACTTGGCATCCTCGCCGCTGCCCTCCCCGCACCGGTGTTCGCCGATCCACTTCCCTACGGTCCGGACACCTGCGTCGACGGCTTCGTCTGGCGCGAGGCCCGCAGCGGCGACACCGTTTGTGTCACGCCGGCCACCCGGGATCAGATCGCGGCGCAGAATGCCAACGCCAGCGCCAACAGAGACCCCAGCCAGGCGTCCGGGCCGCAATCCTGCTCGCAGGGCTACGTCTGGCGCGAGGCGTTCGACGGCGACACCATCTGCGTCACCCCTGCGGTCCGGTCGGCGACACTGGCCGACAACGCAGCGGCCGCGTCCCGCAAGGCTGCCAACCAGCCCCAGAACGAACCCGTAACCAACACCGTGAGGTTCGAGGTGACCGGTCCCGGCGAGGTGTTCAACATCGTCACCGATCCCGGTGGAGCGCCGGTGGCCGACCACACTCCGCTGCCGTTCGTGCGCAGCATGCGGATCGGGTCGGACGTCCACCTGCTCCAGGTGGTCGCCACCGGCAGGAACGATCCCGGTCCGGGCTGCCGAATCATCCTCAACGGCAAGGTCGTAGCCGAGGAGCCGATCGGCGGCAACGCCCACTGCATCTTCAGTCTCGACTAGTGGGCAGGCGGCGTCCCTCTCAGGGCCGCCGCCTCCCGCGCGCCATCCGCGGCCGGGTGGCCGAACGCTCGTGCCAACGCAGTCGCAACAGCAGCACTTGACGGTGCGCACGGAAGGACAGGCTCAACGGGTCACGCCACGCTGAATTTCGGGCCGGCCCCTGGTGATCGACGTCCACGACTCGATTGTGCCGTCCCGCCGACCGCCAGGCACCTTGGCGGGCCACGTCATTCGACGTCCTCTCGGTGAATGGTCGACGAAGACGAGGGGGCCATGAGGGGTTTTTGCCGGTCGGAGAACGTTGAAACCCTGCCTCGGCAGCACCAGACTGGCCACCATGAGTGAGTTCGAGTTGGCCATCAGCGCCGAGATGGTGTTCACCGACCTGCCGATCGTCGAGCGGGTTCGCCGCATCCACGACCTCGGTTTCGCCGCCGAGATCTGGAGCTGGCACGACAAGGACCTCGACGCGCTCGCGGCCACCGGCGCCACCTTCACCTCGATGACCGGCTACCTGCACGGTGACCTGATCGACCCGCAGACCGCCGACGAGGTGCTCCGCACGGCCGAGCTGAGCATCAAGGCCGCCGAGACGCTGGGCGTCACACGGCTCAACCTGCACACCGCCGAATTGGTCGACGGCCTGCCGGCCCGACCGCGACTGCGAGCGACGGGCGCCATGTGGGCGACCGCGCTACGGACTCTGGAGAGACTTGGTGACCTGGGCGCGGCCGCGGGAGTCACCTTCTGCGTCGAGAACCTCAACACCATCGTCGACCATCCCGGCGTTCCGCTGGCGCGGGCGAAGGACGTGCTGGCGCTGATCGAGGGCGTCGCCCACCCGCACGTCAAGATGATGCTCGACCTCTACCACGCTCAGATCGGCGAGGGGAACCTCGTCGAGCTGGTGCGCCGGTGCGGCCCCGCCATCGGCGAGATTCAGGTGGCCGACGTGCCGGGCCGATGCCAGCCGGGCACCGGTGAGATCTACTACCCGGCCGTGGCACGGGCGTTGCACGACATGGGATATCGCGGCACCGTCGGACTGGAGGGGTATGCCTCAGGCGACGACGCGGACGCCCTCGAGGCGTTCCGCGCGGCCTTCACCGTCTAGGCGTACCGGAGGGCGAGCCGCTCCAGCGTGGATGCCATGCCCTCGGCGTTCTTCTTGTCATAGCCGAACGCGGTGATGACGAACGGAACCTTCGCGGTGCTGTAGTCGAAGGTCTCGGTCACCTCGGTGACGGCGTCCTGGCCGGGTACCGGCGCAAGCTCCCAGCGCCACTTGTGTCCCAGGGGGTGCTGCCACTCGACGACCTTGCCCTCCTGGACGTCGGTGGCGGTCGAGGTGATCTTGTACGGCAGACCGTACTGCGTCATCCCGACGGTGAACTTGTCGCCCACCGCAAGGTGAGACGGTCCCTTGACGTCGACGTCGCGCACGGTGCCCGAACCGTCGAGTTCGGCATGGCGGTGTGGGTCGGCGACGAGGGCGAAGATGTCGGCCGCCGGAGCGTTGACGAGCACGCGTTTGGCGACGCGTCGGGGGCCGGCGTCGACCGTGGTGACTGCTGAGGTGGTCATGACGCCATTACTACCCGCATCCGGGCGGTGCGACACTCGACGGGCGACGTCCATGCGTGAATCCCACCGTTGAACCCTTTCACTTGTAGCCTGCCTAATGTGATCGACACCGCCACGGGCATCCCCGTGAGTTTGCGCGAGCGAAAGCGGCAACGAACCCGCGTTCAGTTGGTGGCCGCGGCCGTGGACCTGAGCCGTCGCCACGGATTCGCCCAGGCGACCATCGAGCAGATCGCCGCCGCGGTCGACGTGTCCCCACGCACCTTCTCGCGGTACTTCCCCACCAAGGAGGCCGCGATCCTGTCGGTCATCCAGGACATGGCCGACACCGCCCAGGATTACGTCGTCGACGTGGACCCGAAGGTCGAGCCGCTGGACGCGCTCGTCGTCGCCCACCAGATGATGTTCGACGACGTCCACCGCGGGCGGCACACGGTGACCCCGACGCTGCTCGCCGGGGCGCTGCTGGTCATCGGCGAGTCAACCGTTCTGCGTCCGCTCGCGCTGGGGCTCACTCCGGTGGGCCTGCTGCACGCCGTCGCCCGCAGGATGGGCGCCGGACCCGATGACAGCCCGCCCTGGCTGGTGATGCGGCTCTGGCTCACCATCTTGTCGTGCGCGTCCCGGGAGGCCGGGATCGCCGTGGCGTTCGGCCAGTGCGACGCCACCCTCACCGCGCGGGTGATGAGCGAACGGGTCACCGCCGTGCGAGTCCAGCTCACGGGTCTCGTTCCGCGGTGAGCGAACTGACCCTCGTCGGGCTACTCTCCCGCCGAGGTCTTCAGGGCGGCGTCCGCGGCCTTCAGAACCCCGGCGGCCACCTCGATGCCCTCGATGCGGGCCAATTCGGTGTCCTCGTGCTCGATGTTGACCAGCATGTCGGGATCCACCTCGTACAGAGCGCGCAGGAATTCGGTCCAGTAGGCCGTGTCGTGGCCTCTTCCGAGTGCGACGAAGTCCCACGACGAGTCCGACGGCCATTCGTTGGCCCACTCGTCACCCCCGAGATTGGTGCGCGACTCCTCCGGTGACAACCGACGGAAGCCGTTGTCCAGCACACCGTTCAGGGCCACCTGACGCGCGTTGACGCGGACGTCCTTGGCCGCGGCGTGGAACACCGGTCACCGAGGTGGCGCACCACCTGCACCGGGTCCATCTGCTGCCAGAACAGGTGTGAGGCATCGAGTTCGACCCCGACGTTGGTGGCACCCGTGAGGTCGAGCAGGTGGTGGATCGACGCGCAGTTGAAGACGAGATTCTGCGGGTGGAGCTCGAGAGCCACCTTCACGTCGTGATCAGCTGCGAGCCTGTCTGTTTCGCGCCAGAAGTCGGTGGCGACGCCCCATTGGTAGTCCAGGACGTCGAGGGCCGCCGAGTTCCAGGCGTTGACGATCCAGTTGGTCCGGGTGCTGCCTGGCTCCCCGCCGGGCAGGCCAGACATCGTGACGACGCGGTGCTGACCGAGTCTCTGCGCCAACCGGATCGAGCGGCAGACGTCCTCGGCATGTGCGACGCCGATGGTCGGGTTGGGATGCAGGAGGTTGCCGTTGCAGTTGAGCCCGGCGATGGACACGCCGGTGCCCTCGAATATTCCGAGATAGTCGTCGCGGGCGGTGTCGCTGACGAGGATGTCGTCGAAGGTCGGTACGTGCACCGGGGGCAGGAATCCACCGGTGTTGATCTCGATGCCGGGCAGAGGCCGGTCGTGCAGGACGGCGTCGAAGCGGCTCGTGTCGACCGCCCGGCCCCCGACCGGACGGAACCCCGCCGACTGTAGGGCCGACGGGGTTTCGTCGTAGTGCTCCTACTTGCGGGCCAGCTCGTGGCTCAGCGCCTCGAGTTCGTCGCCACCTGCCATCTGCTGAGTCAGGTGCTCGAGGGTGATCTCGTCGTAACTGCAGTCCAGCTTCTGACGCCCTCGGTTGAGCAGCACGAAGTGATCGCCGACCATGTGGGCATGGTGCGGGTTGTGGGTGATGAAGATGACGCCGAAACCCTGTTCCTTGGCTGCGGTGATGTACCGCAACACCATTCCCGACTGCTTCACGCCGAGTGCGGCGGTCGGCTCGTCGAGGATCAGGACGCGGGCACCGAAGAACACGGCGCGGGCGATCGCCACGCACTGCCGCTGACCACCGGACAGCGACCCGATGGGAGCGTCGACGTCGGGGAGGTCGATGCCCATCTTGTGCAACTCGGAGATCGTCGTCGCGCGCATCGCGTTGATGTCGAGCGACTTCAGGATGCCCTTCTTCCTGAGCTCCTGGCCTAGGAAGAAATTGCGCCACACGGGCATGAGCGCGACGACCGCGAGGTCCTGGTAGACCGTCGAGATGCCGTTGGCCAGTGCGTCCTTGGGCGAGTCGAACGTCATCGGCTGCCCGTCGACGAGCAGTTCACCCTCGGTCGGCTTGTGCAGGCCGGCGATGATCTTGATCAGCGTCGACTTGCCCGCGCCGTTGTCACCCAGCACGCCGGTCACCTGGCCGGCGCCCACGGCGAGGTTGATGTCCTTGAGCGCGATGATGTTTCCGTAGCTCTTGCCGACGCCCTTGAGTTCGATCAGGGGCACGTTGCCGCCGGCCGGGGTCTCGGAGATCGAGGATTCAGCAGTGGTGGTCATGTCGGATTCCTACCTCTTCGCCGCGTAGTTGCGGAAGGCGTTGTTGGCGATGACCGCGAACAGAAGCATCGCGCCCAGGAAGAACTTGAACCAGTCCGGGTTCCACCCCGCATAGACGATGCCCTGGTTCGTCATGCCGAAGATGAAGGCGCCGATCAGCGTTCCGATCGCGGTGCCGTAACCACCGGTGAGCAGGCAGCCACCGATGACCGCCGCGATGATGTAGAGGAACTCGTTGCCCACGCCTTGGCCGGACTGAATCGTGTTGAAGGAGAACAGCACGTGCATGCCGACGAACCAGGCCGCGAAGCCCACGCACATGAACAGGCCGATCTTCACCTTGTTCACCGGCACACCGACTGCGCGTGCGCTGTCCAGATTGCCGCCGACGGCGAAGATCCAGTTGCCGATGCGGGTCTTGAACAACACGTAGGTGGCGATGACGGTGAAGAAGATCCACCACAGGACGGTGATCCTGACCGACACCCCGAAGATGTTGAACGACGATGCGAACACCGTTCTCGCGGAATCGAATCCCTGCATGTCGGCGACGTTGGACGAGGCCACCTGCCCCGTGATCAACTTCGTCACGGCCAGGTTGATGCCGGTCAGCATCAGAAAGGAACTCAGCGTGATCAGGAACGACGGGATCTTCGTCTTCATCACGAGATAGCCGTTGAGGAAGCCAATCGCCAAGGACACGCACAGCGCCAGCGCCGCCCCCACCCACAGGTTGAGATGCAGGTTGTAGGAGAGCATCGACGCGGCCAAGGCGCTGGTGGTGACGGCGACACCGGCGGACAGGTCGAACTCACCGCCGATCATCAGCAACCCGACCGCAACGGCCATGATGCCGATCGTCGAACTGGCATACAGCACCGTGGCCAACGCCTCCGGACTGCGGAACGGCGGAGCGACGACGCAGAAGAAGATGAAGATTCCGATTGCGCCGACCAAAGCGCCCATCTCGGGGCGAATCAACAAGCGCTGAAGTCGATTTTGTTCCTTGACCCGCTCGTCGGTGACGACTTTGTGCGTCCCGAGGTCGAGATCTGCCTGGGTTGTCATGTTCTCCCTTTCGAGCCCGACTAGCGGGTTCCGGCCTCGGCCAGCGCCGCGATTGAATCGATGTTGGTCTTGTCGATGAAGGAGGGACCGGTCAAGGTCGGCTGGCCGCCGCCGATGACGTTCTTGTTGTTGAGGTATAGCCACAGCGAGTCCACGGCCAGATAGCCCTGCAGGTAGGGCTGCTGGTCGATGGCCCACTGCACGCTGCCGTCCTTGATGGCCGAGACCAGGGCGGCGTTGGTGTCGAAGGTCGCGACCTTCGCGTTGCTCCCCGCGGCCTTGGCCGACTGGACCGCGCTGAGGGCGAATGGAGCACCCAGCGTCACGATGTGGTCGATAGTGGGATCGGTCTGAAGCTTCGCGGTGATGGTCGACTCGACCGAGGGCATGTCCGTGCCGTTGACGTTGAGGTTCTCCACCGAGCCTCCGCCCATGCCCGCCTTGACGCCGGCACACCGGGCCTCCAGGGACACCGAGCCTTGCTCCTGCACGACGCAGATGGCCTTCTTGGCACCGTCGGCGGCGAGCCGCTTGCCGGCCGCCTCCCCGGAGATGCGCTCGTCCTGGCCGAAGTACTCCATGACGCCCATGCCCTGCCACTGCTCGATGCCCGCATTCAGGGCGACGACGGGAATGCCGGCGGCGACGGCACCCTTCACCGCGGACTCCATCGCGTCCGGCTGAGCCAGCGTCACGGCGATGCCGGCCACCTTGCTGTCGGTCGCATTCTGGACCAGGTTGGCCTGATTGGGGCCTTCCTTGTCAGAGGAGTACTTGAGTTCGATGTTGTCCTTGTCGGCGGCGGCTTGCGCGCCCTTGCGGATCAAGTCCCAGAACGTGTCTCCGGGCGCTGCGTGGGTCACCATCGCGATCGTGACACGCGGGGTGTTGACTCCGCCCCCGCTGCCGCCGGCACCGCCGGCGTCGGCGGGCTTGCCGCCCGTGCTCGAACACGACGCGAGCGCCAGGGCGACAACCCCTGCTCCAGCGGCAATTGCCAGCCGATCGAACTTCATCGTCTCTCCTGTCTGCGAGTGCCGTGGGACACGGCCTGGAGACGATGTAATACGGGTCACATCAGAAAGTCAAGACTTTGTTCGGACATTAGGACTGCAGGTCATATGCAACGTGCGCCGCGGAGTTTGCCAGAGCTAGCGGTCGACCAGCGTGGTCTCGAAGTAATACCGCGAGGCTCGGTAGCAGTGGTCGCCATACTCCACGGCCCTGCCCGAGTCGTCGAAGGCGGTGCGACTCATCGACAGCAGTGGGGCGCCGGCCTTCTCCGCCAACAGCCGTGCCTCGTTCCTCGTCGCCGGCCGAGCCCCGATCCGCTGTCGCGCCAGCCGTATGTGCACGCCCCGCGCCCGCAGCGCCTGGTAGAGGCCGCTGCGCTCGAGTTCGTCGGCCTCCGGGGCCAATTCGATCGGCAGATAGTTCACCATCACCGCCAGCGGCTCGCCGTTGGCTCGGCGCAGCCGCTGGATCGTCACGATCTCGTGGCCGCTGGTCAGGTTGAGCTGCGTGGCAACCTCGTCGTCGGCGTGGCCGATCTGATAGTCGAGGAGTTCGGTGGAGGGCTCCTGACCTGCGCGGGCGAGATCGTCGAACAGGCTGGTCAACTCGACGCGACGGTGGACGGGGTTCTGCACGACCTGGGTGCCCACGCCCCGCTTGCGCACCAGCAGACCCTTGTCGACGATCTCCTGAATGGCCCTGCGCGTGGTCGGGCGTGACAGCGAGAGGCGCTTGGCGAGGTCGAGCTCGTTCTCGAAGCGGTCACCCGGAACCAGGTGACCGTCCCGGATGGACGCCTCGATCGCCTGTGCCAGTTGGTAGTACAGCGGCACGGGGCTCGATCGGTCGAGCTCTACCTCCAGGGGCACGACGCCTCCAGCCTCGGATGACCAGACAAAGTGGTGATTAGGGTAACACCGTAATGACGGCAAGTCAGAATGTCAGGACAAAGTCTTGACACAGGTGAGTGACGCGAGGCACAGTCTTGGGGAGTCCATCACCAACCGCCTCGGGAGTCGACTTGTCCACCTCATCGCCCTTCGACGTACTGGCCATCGGTCGCAGCGGCGTCGACGTCTACCCACTGCAGATCGGCGTCGGCCTCGAGGACGTCGAGTCCTTCGGCAAGTTCCTCGGCGGCAGCGCCGCCAACGTCACGGTCGCCGCCGCCCGACTCGGCAATTCCGCGGCGCTGATCTCCGGCGTCGGCGACGATCCGTTCGGCCGGTACGTCCGCGCCGAATTGGCCCGCCTCGGGGTCGACAACCGCTACGTCGCCACCCATGATGCGTTTCCGACGCCGGTGACGTTCTGCGAGATCTTCCCGCCCGACGACTTCCCCCTGTACTTCTACCGCAAGCCCAGCGCACCCGATCTGCAGGTCACGCCCGAGGAGATCGACACCGAGGCCGTCCGCTCCGCGCGGCTGTACTGGTCGACGGTGACCGGATTGTCCGAAGAGCCAAGCCGCAGTGGGCACTTCGCGGCGTGGGAGGCCCGCAATCGCGCACCGCTGACGGTACTCGACCTCGACTACCGGCCGATGTTCTGGGAGAGCCCCGCCGCGGCGACCGAACAGGTCCGGCGCGCGCTCGCCCACGTCACCGTGGCCGTCGGCAACCGTGAGGAGTGCGAGATCGCCGTCGGCGAGACCAACCCGCACAAGGCCGCCGACGCCCTCCTCGACCTCGGCGTCGAACTGGCGATCGTCAAGCAGGGCCCCCGGGGCGTGCTCGGCAAGACCAAGCACTCCTCGGTGACCGTGCCGCCCAACGAGGTCGACGTCGTCAACGGTCTCGGTGCCGGAGACAGCTTCGGCGGCAGCCTGATTCACGGCCTGCTCCACGGTTGGTCGCTGGAGAAGACCCTGCGCTACGCCAACGCCGCCGGCGCCATCGTGGCGTCGCGGCTCGAATGCTCCACCGCCATGCCCACCGCCGCAGAGGTCGCCGAACTCGCCGAGCGGACCGCCGAGGAGGCCGTCAATGTCTAGCACCGAGACCGCCCTGTGCCGGGACTACGCCCAGGTGACCGATCTGCGTGCCGCCGACCCCGGTGCGGTCGCCCGTGCCTGGGACACCAGGACCACGCGTCCGACCGTGCGCGGCGACGGCCGGCTGATGATCGTCGCCGCCGACCACCCCGCCCGCGGTGCACTGGCGGTCGGCAACCGTCCCACCGCGATGAACAGCCGCACCGATCTGCTCGACCGACTTCGGGCCGCACTCGCCGAACCCGGCGTCGACGGTGTGCTGGCGACCTCGGACATCCTCGACGACCTGCTGCTGCTCGGCGCGCTCGAGGACAAGGTGGTCTTCTCCTCGTTCAACCGCGGCGGCCTGGCCGGCGCGGCGTTCGAACTGGACGACAGGATGACTGGGGCAACTCCCGAGTCGACCGCGGCCGCGAAGATGAACGGTGGAAAGATGTTGTGCCGCATCGCTCTCGACGATCCCGGTACCGTCGCGACCATGACGGCGTGCGCCCAGGCCGTCGACGAGCTCGCCGCCCGCGGCCTCATCGCCATGCTCGAGCCGTTCATGTCCAGCCGCGTCGGCGGCAAGGTCCAGAACGACCTGAGCCCCGACGCCGTCATCAAGTCCGTGCACATCTGCCAGGGTCTCGGCTCGACCTCGGCCTACACGTGGATGAAGCTGCCCGTGGTGCCCGAGATGGACCGCGTGATGGAGTCCACCACCATGCCGACGTTGCTCCTGGGTGGCGATCCCGCGGACCCCGACGAGGCGTTCGCCTCCTGGGAGAAGGCCCTGGGCCTGCCCTCGGTACGAGGACTCATCGTCGGACGCACGCTGCTCTACCCCGCCGACGACGACGTGAGCTCCGCCGTCGCCACGGCCGTCTCGATGGTGAGGTAGCGCATGCACAGCGACCTCTACATCCCAGCCCGCAGCGCCGAGCTGCCCTACACGGTCGACGTCACCCCAAAATCTGCCGGCTGGACCGAATCCTCCTTGCAGATAATCGAATTGGACGACAGTCAATCCGCCGAGCTTCACACCGGCGGCACCGAGGTGATGATCCTGCCGCTGGCCGGCGGCGGCACCGTCGAGTGCGATGGCGTCACCTTCGAATTGGCACCGCGCGCATCGGTGTTCGACGGCCCGTCGGACATGGTGTACCTCGGCATCGGCCAGACCTACGTGCTCGCGGGCGAGGGTCGCTTCGCCATCTGCGGAGCGCGCGCCAAGAACTCCTTCCCCAACCGACGGGTCGCCGCCGCCGACGTGTCGGTCGAACTGCGCGGCGCGGGGAACTGCAGCAGGCAGGTGCACAACTTCGGCACCGCGGGCGTCTTCGAGGCCGACTCCTTGATCGCCTGCGAGGTCATCACCCCCGGCGGCAACTGGTCGAGCTACCCCGCCCACAAGCACGACGAGAACACCGCGACAGAAAGCGAACTCGAGGAGATCTACTACTTCGAGATCGACGGGGGCCCGGACGGTTCACGCGGCTTCGGCTACCACCGGGTGTACGGCAGGCCCGACCGCCCGATCGAGGTGCTCGAAGAGGTGCGCACCGGTGACGTCGTGCTGGTGCCGCACGGCTACCACGGCCCGTCGGTCGCCGCCCCCGGCTACCACATGTACTACCTCAACGTGATGGCCGGACCGGGCGTCGAGCGCGCCTGGAAGATCGTCGACGACCCGGAGCACGCGTGGCTCCGCGGCACCTGGGACGACCAGGCGGTCGATCCCCGCCTTCCCCTGCACGCCCCGAGAGGAGCCTGACCATGGTGTCCACCGCACCCAAGCGCGCCGAGAAGGTCGCCGACAGCGAGGCGACCGTGCGACTCACCGTCGCCCAGGCCACCGTTCGCTTCCTCGGCAACCAGTACGTCGAGCATGACGGCATCCGCACGAAGTTCTTCGCCGGCGCGTTCGGCATCTTCGGGCACGGCAACGTCGCCGGCCTCGGCCAGGCGCTGCTGCAGGACGAAATCGATGCAGCCACGGCTGGTTCCGAGCCGTCTCTGCGCTACGTACTCGGCCGCAACGAGCAGGCGATGGTGCACAGCGCGGTTGCCTATGCGCGCCAGAAGGACCGACTGCAGACGTGGGCCGTCACCGCCAGCGTCGGACCCGGGTCGACCAACATGCTGACCGGCGCCGCGCTGGCGACCATCAACCGGTTGCCGGTGCTGCTGTTGCCGGCCGACACCTTCGCCACCAGGGTCAGTTCCCCCGTGCTGCAGGAACTCGAACTGCCGTCCTCCGGCGACGTCACCGTCAACGACGCGTTCAAGCCGCTGTCGCGGTACTTCGACCGGGTGTGGCGACCCGAGCAGCTGCCCGCCGCCCTGCTGGGCGCCATGCGGGTGCTGACCGATCCCGTCGAGACGGGCGCGGCGACCGTGTCGATCCCGCAGGACGTCCAGGCCGAGGCCCACGACTGGCCGGAATCGCTGTTCGCCGAACGCACCTGGCACGTGGCCCGCCCGCTGCCCGAGCGATCGGTGATCGCCCGGGCGGCCGACGTCATCCGGTCGGCCAAGAAGCCTCTGATCGTCGCCGGCGGTGGCGTCATCTACTCCGACGCCACCGATGCGCTGGCCACGTTCTGCGAGAAGACCGGCATCCCGGTCGGTCAGAGCCAGGCCGGCAAGGGGTCCCTGCCCTACGACCATCCGCAGTCGGTCGGGGCCATCGGCTCCACCGGTACCACCGCGGCCAACGCGCTGGCCACCGAGGCCGACGTGGTCATCGGAATCGGCACCCGCTACAGCGATTTCACCAGCGCCTCGCGGACCGCGTTCAACAATCCCGACGTGAAGTTCGTCAACGTCAACGTCGCGTCGATCGACTCGGTCAAGCAGGGCGGGGTCAGCGTCGTCTCCGACGCCCGCGAGGCCATCGAATCGCTCGGCGTTGCGCTGGGCGACTACTCCGTGAGTGACGAATACCGCACGCGGACGGCCGATCTCGCGGGGAAATGGGACGACACCGTTTCCGCGGTGTACAAACTCGACGACGACGTGGCGCTGAACCAGAACCAGGTGATCGGCCTGGTCAACACGCTCTCGGATCCCCGCGACGTCGTGGTCTGCGCCGCCGGTTCGATGCCGGGGGACCTGCACAAGCTCTGGCGCACCCGGGACCGCAAGGGTTATCACGTCGAATACGGCTACTCCTGCATGGGATACGAGGTGGCCGGCGGCATCGGCGCCAAGATGGCCGAGCCGGACCGCGACGTGTTCGTCATGGTCGGCGACGGCTCGTACCTGATGATGGCCACCGAACTGGTGACCGCGGTGCAGGAGAACGTCAAGGTCATCGTGGTGCTGGTGCAGAACCACGGCTTCGCCTCCATCGGCGGGCTCTCGGAGTCGTTGGGATCGCAGCGCTTTGGCACCTCGTACCGCTACCGCAGTGACGACGGCCGGCTCGACGGCGACAAGCTCCCCGTCGACCTGGCCGCCAACGCCGCCAGCCTCGGCGCCGACGTGATCCGCGTGGTCACCGCCGCCGAGTTCACCGACGCGGTCAAGGTCGCCAAGGCCAGCGATCGCACGACCGTGATCCACGTCGAGACCGACCCGATGATCTTCGCCCCCGATAGCGAATCCTGGTGGGACGTACCGGTCTCGGAGACATCCACCCTCGAGTCGACCCAAACCGCCTACGAGCGGTATGCCGACTGGAAGAAGATCCAGCGACCTCATCTCCGCCCCTCCGACAGCTCTGAGGCATCGTCATGAAGATCGCACTGGACCCGACCCCGTTCCACCACGACTACGAGCTGCTCGAATTCCCGCGCGTGGTGGCCGAATTGGGCTTCGAGTACCTGCAGCTCACCCCGCACCGGGACTTCATCCCGTTCTTCAACCACCCGCGGGCCGACGACGACCTGGTGGCCAAGTTCCGCAAGGCGTGCGAGCACGCGAACGTGGGCATCGCCTCGGTCCTGCCGGTGCTGCGCTGGTCGGGTCCCGACGAGGACGCCCGCGAGGCGGCCGTGCGGAACTGGAAACGCGTCATCCAGATCACCGTCGACCTCGGCGTCGACGTGATCAACACCGAATTCTCCGGCCGGCCCGAACGCGCCGAGGAATCCGAGCGGGCGTTCTTCCGGTCCATGGAGGAACTGATGCCGATCTTCGAGCGCGAGGGCATCGACGTCCGCGTCGACCCGCATCCCGACGACTTCGTCGAGGACGGCCTGGAAGCAGTCCGGATCATCCGCGGCGTCAACTCCCCCAACCTCGGCATGGTGTACGTCGCGTGTCACTCCTTCCACATGGGAGGCGACATGACCGCGATCATGAGGGCTGCGGGCGACAAGCTCCGCCTGGTGCACGTCGCCGACACCATGGATCATCATCGCAGCCATGGACTTCGGTACATCACCAACCCTCCGGGCAACGCCGCCCGGGTGCATCAGCACCTCAAGATCGGTGACGGCGACGTCGACTGGGATCAGTTCTTCTCCGGCCTCGCCGAGATCGGCTTCTACGACCGCCCCGACACCGTGATGGTGTCCTCGGTATTCGCCGAGGACGAGAACGCCCACGAGGTGTCGCGTTACCAGCTCGCCACCATGACCGACTACGTCACCAAGTACACGAAATGAGAAACGACATGACCACCATCGGCCACTGGCTCGACAACGAGGCGTTCTTCGGTGACGGCTCCGCCACCGCCCCCGTCACCAATCCCGCGACCGGCCAGGTCACCGGTCAGGTCGTCCTCGGCAGCGTCTCCGACGCCCGCACGGTGATCGACGCGGCGGCCGCGGCCTTCCCCGCCTGGCGCGACACCAGCCTGGCCAAGCGCACCAGCATCCTGTTCGCCTTCCGAGAGCTGCTCAACGCCCGCAAGGGTGAGCTGGCCGAGATCATCACCAGCGAGCACGGCAAGGTCGTCTCCGACGCCCTCGGTGAAGTCAGCCGCGGCCAGGAAGTCGTCGAATTCGCCTGCGGCATTCCGCATCTGCTCAAGGGCGGGTTCACCGAGAACGCCTCGACCAACGTCGACGTCTACTCGATCCGTCAGCCATTGGGACCGGTGGCGATCATCTCTCCGTTCAACTTCCCGGCCATGGTGCCGATGTGGTTCTTCCCCATCGCCATCGCCACCGGCAACACCGTCGTGCTCAAGCCGTCGGAGAAGGACCCCACCGCCTCGCTGTGGCTGGCCGAACTGTGGAAGGAGGCCGGCCTGCCCGCCGGCGTCTTCAACGTGCTGCAGGGCGACAAGACCGTCGTCGACGAGCTGTTGACCAACAAGGCCGTCAAGTCGGTGAGCTTCGTCGGCTCGACGCCCATCGCGCAATACGTCTACGCCACCGGCACCGCCGCGGGCAAGCGCGTCCAGGCTCTCGGCGGCGCGAAGAACCACGCGGTGATCCTGCCCGACGCCGACCTCGACTTGGCCGCGGATTCGATGGTCAACGCCGGCTTCGGCTCGGCGGGTGAACGTTGCATGGCCATCTCCGCGTGCGTGGCGGTCGGCCCGATCGCCGACGACCTCGTCGCCAAGATCGCCGAGCGCACGACGCCGTTGAAGATCGGTGACGGCACCAAGGACACCGACATGGGACCGCTGGTCACCAAGGCCCACCGCGACAAGGTGGCCTCCTACATCGACGCCGGTGAGGCCGACGGGGCAAAGATCGTCGTCGACGGCCGCAACGTCTCCGCCGACGGCGGGCAGGACGGCTTCTGGCTAGGCCCCACGCTCATCGACCACGTCACCCCCGAGATGAGTGTCTACACCGACGAGATCTTCGGTCCGGTCCTGTCGGTCATCCGCGTCGAAACCTACGACGAGGCACTGGAACTCATCAACTCCAATCCCTACGGCAACGGCACCGCCATCTTCACCAATGACGGCGGCGCCGCGCGGCGGTTCCAGAACGAGGTCGAGGTCGGGATGATCGGCATCAACGTACCCATCCCGGTTCCCATGGCGTACTTCAGCTTTGGCGGCTGGAAGGCCTCGCTGTTCGGCGACAGCCACGCCCATGGTACGGAGGGTGTGCACTTCTTCACCCGCGGCAAGGCCGTCACCAGCCGCTGGCTCGATCCCAGCCACGGCGGCATCGAGCTGGGCTTCCCGCAGAACGCCTAGCCTTCACCCCGTCGAGTGTGCGGTGAGATCGCCAAATCGGGTGAAATCCCGATCTCACCGCACACTCGACGCTGGCGGCGCTGTGATGGGATGGTCCCCATGCCATTCGCCGAACTGCACCTGCACCTCGAGGGCACCCTCGAACCGGAGACCATCCTGCGCCTCGCCGAGCGCAACCGGATCGAGCTGCCCTACGCCGACGTCGACGAGCTCTCGGCGCAGTACGATTTCTCCGACCTGCAGTCGTTCCTGAACCTGTACTACGCCAACATGGCCACGCTGCAGACCGCGGCCGACTTCGCCGAGATGACCGACGCCTACCTCGCCAGGGCCGCCCGCGCCGGGGTCCGGCACGCCGAGGTCTTCCTCGACCCCCAGGCCCACCTGAGCCGTGGGATCGCCCTCGAGGAGGTGATGGACGGCGTCTCGACGGCGCTGGCGTCGTCGCTGACGAACCACGGCGTCAGCAGCGGCCTGATCATCGCGATGCTGCGCGACCACAGCGCCCAGTCTGCGATGGACGTCCTGGATGCCGTTGTCGCACTTGGCAAGCCGATCCTCGGAATCGGACTGGACTCCGCCGAGGTCGGGCATCCCCCGTCGAAGTTCGTCGACGTCTTCGCCAGGGCACGTGCCGAGGGTCTGCACCTGGTGGCGCACGCCGGTGAGGAAGGTCCGCCCGCCTACATCTGGGAGGCGTTGGACCTGCTTGGCGTCGAGCGCGTCGACCACGGCATCCGCTGCCTGGAGGACGACGCCCTCGTCGAGCGCCTGGTCACCGATCGGACGCCGCTTACGGTGTGCCCGTTGTCCAACGTGCGACTGCGCGTCGTCGACGACATCGCCGACCACCCGCTGCCCGTCATGCTCCAGAGGGGGCTCAACGTCTCGGTCAACTCCGACGACCCCGCGTACTTCGGCGGCTACCTCGACGACAACGTGACCGCGGTGCGCGACGCGCTGGGCCTCGACGACGCGGCGCTGACGACGTTGGCGCGCAACTCCGTCACGGCCTCATTCGCCGACGACGCGCGCAAGGCCGAGTTGCTCGCCGAGATCGAGACGGGCTAGCCCCGTCAGCACGTCGCGCCCGCCGCGGGCACGGTGAGGTCGACGAGGTACTTGGTGGCCGCCTCGTCGACGCAAGAGTTTCCCTCGAACACCACGGTGTGTTGCGTGCCGTCGAAGGTCAGCAACGCGCCGTGCAGTTCCTTGGCCAGGTTGACCCCGGCCTGATAAGGGGTCGCCGGATCGTGCGTCGTCGACACCACCAGGACGGGCGGCAGACCGGGTGCGGCGGCCGTATGGGGCGTCCCCGTCGGCGGCACGGGCCAGAACGCGCAGTCGTCGAGCGGGGCGTTGCCGGTGAACGGCCCATAGCTCATGAAGGGAGCCACCTTTCGCACTTGGCGGTCCTCGTCGACGACCTTGGCCCGGTCGGTGACGGGCGGCCGGTCGACGCACGTGACGGCGATCTGCGCGTCGCTGGAGTTCGCATAGTGACCCTGCGGGTCGCGTTCGGAGTAGTCGTCGGCCAGTGCCAACAGCGTGTCGCCGTGCCCCTGCGCGAGTTCGGTCAGCCCATCGGTCAGGTGCCCCCACGTGCTCGGCGAGTACAGCGCCATCGTGGTGCCGGTGATCGCGTCGCCGTAGCTCAGTCCCCGCGGATCGTGGGTCGGCGCCGGCTTGGCCACCAGCGGGTCGACCAGGTGGTGGTATTCGTCGACGGCCTTGGCCGGGTCGGTGCCGAGCGGGCAGGTGGGCTTCTTCGCGCAATCCGCGGCGTAGTCGTCGAAGGCCTTCTGGAAGCCGGCTGCCTGGTTGACCTCGGCCACGACCGGGTCGGCATCGGGATCGACGGCGCCGTCGAGGATCATCGCGCGCACCTTGTCGGGGTAGGCCTCGGCATAGGCCGAGCCGATCAGCGTGCCGTAGGAGTAACCCAGGTAGGTCAGCTTCTCGTCGCCGACCGCCGCGCGCAGCGCGTCGAGATCCTTGACCACGCTGGCAGTTCCGACGTTCTCGAGGAACTCCTTGCCCATCCGGTCGACGCAGCGCTGCACGAACTGCTTCTCGGTGTCCTCGATGCGGGCGACACCCGCGGGGCTGTAGTCGACCTGCGGGTCGGCGCGCTCGGCGTCGGCCTCGGCGTCGGAGTTGCAGCGCACCGCCGGCGTCGACGACCCGATCCCGCGCGGGTCGAACCCGACCAGGTCGAATCGCTCGCGGATCTGTGGCGGCAAGCTCTGAAGCATTCCCAGCGCGGCGTCGACCCCCGACTCCCCCGGACCGCCCGGGTTGACCATCAGCGACCCGATCTTCTCGCCGGTGGCAGGAAAGCGGATCAACGCCAGGTCGGCGGTGCCCGCGTCGGGCTTCGCGTAATCGACGGGCACCGTGAGCTTTCCGCACTGCGCGTCCTTCGGGAGCTGTGCGTCGCCGCCCCCGGACACCACCTGACACGGGCCCCACTGCACGGTCTCACCGGCACGCTGGGCACCGGCCTCGGGCTTGCCGCCGACGGTGCCGCCGCAACCTGCCGTGGCGAGGCCGAGGACGGTCACGGCCGCCAAGACGAACACTGACCGACCCACGCCGCGACGGTGATTCCAGCTCATCGGCCCCATGCTGCCAGGGACACCTGGGAGAACCTGGCGACCGTGGCACACCGGCGCGTCAACCGCGCCGTGGGCGGGTATGTCGCCACGGCCAGAGTCAGGACCATCAGGGGATGGTCGAGGTCCGCGGTTGAGTCGACCTCCCCGGGCACGCCGCCTCGTGGGATGACACGCTGACGCCGTGCCGACTGAACCCACCACCGTCATTCGATCCGCTACCCCGTCGGGTGCCGAACTGGCCACCCTGACCTTCGACCACGGCCCGTTGAATCTCTTCGACCAGGCCATGTTCGACTCGCTGGCGGCCAACGTCGCAGAACTCGTCGCCAACCCACCCCGCGCCGTGCTGCTGCGCGCCGAGGGCAAGGTGAACTCTGCGGGCGTCGACGTTCACGTCTTCGAGGGCTTGACCGAGCAGCAGGGCGCCGACCTGTGGCGCACGCTGTTCAACCAGATCATCGCGCCCATCGAGGCGCTGCCCTGCCCCGTCGTGTTCGCCGCGCACGGCCTGACGCTGACCGCGGCGTTCGAGATCGCACTGGCCTGCGACGTCATCCTGGCCGGGCCGCGCGCCAAGTTCGGGCTCGTCGAGACCGTCGTCGGGCTGACACCGTCCATGGGCGGACCGCAGCGTCTCGCCGAGCGCGCCGGATCGGGGCGGGCCCGGGAGTTGGTCATGACGGGCGACGTGTACGACGCGGCCACGATGGCGGCGTGGGGCGTGGTGAACGCCGTGCACGACGACGTCGAGTCGGCGGCCCGCGCGTTGACCGACCGTCTGGCCGACGGACCGACTAAGGCACACGCCGCCACCAAGCAGATCGTGGCGGCGTGGCGCTCGGGCGGTGTCGGTCACGCCGACGCCGTCACCCCCGAGGTGTCGGGTGCGCTGTTCGCCACCGACGACCTCAGGCGCGCCGTCACGAGCTTCCTCGAGAACGGACCGGGCAAGGCGACCTACCAGGGGCGGTAGGCACCCGATGTCAGAGGATGTAGAGCATCTCCTGATATGTCGGCAGCGGCCACAGATCGTCGGCCACGACGCCTTCCAGCGTGTCGGCGGCCGCCCGGACCGCGTCCATCAGACCCAGCAGGCTCTGCGCGTGCGCAGCCTCCTCGGCGGCGGTGTCACCGCCGTGGGCGTCCATCGCGGCCTTGAGCGACCCCAACGCGGCCGTCAGCTCCGAGATCGGCGTCGAGACCATCTGCAGCAAGGTGGTGTCGGCCTCGACGCCCGCCGCCTTCAGGGTCGCCACGTTGGACGCCAACTCGGTCTGATACCGAACGGCCGCAGGCAGAATCACCGTCGACCCCAGTTCCAGCGTCAGCTTCGCCTCGACGTTGACGGTCAACGCGTAGGTCTCGTAGCGGACCTCCTCGCGGGAGTGCAGTTCGCGGGCGGTGAAGACGCCGTACTTCTCGAAGACCTCGATGGCCTCGGGCTTGCCCAACTCCGGGATGGCGTCGAGGGTCGTCTTGAGGTTCGGCAGCCCGCGCGTCGCGGCCTCGGTCTGCCAGTTCTCGGAGTAGCCGTCGCCGTTGAACACGACCGCGCCGTGCTCGGTGATGATCTCGGTGAGCAGCTTCTGCACCGACTGGTCGAAGTCCTCGCCGTCGCCTACGGCCTTCTCCAGCCACGTCGCCATGTAGTCCAGCGAGTCGGCCATGATCGTGTTGAGGATGATCATCGGGACGTTGATGGTCTGACCGGAGCCCGGCGCACGGAACTCGAACCTGTTGCCGGTGAACGCAAACGGGCTGGTGCGGTTGCGGTCACCGGGGTCGGTGGGCAGCACCGGCAGCGTGTCGACGCCGATGATCATGGTGCCCTTGCCCTTCGACGACGTCGCCGCGCCCTTGGCGATCTGGTCGAACACATCGGCCAGTTGGTCCCCGAGGAAGATCGAGATGATCGCCGGCGGAGCCTCGTTCGCGCCGAGCCGGTGGTCGTTGGTGGCCGAGGCCACCGACACCCGCAGCAGGCCGGCGAACTTGTGCACCGCGCGGATGACCGCGGCGCAGAACACCAGGAACTGTGCGTTCTCGTGCGGAGTGTCACCCGGCACCAGCAGGCTGCCGAACTGAGCGTTGCCCAGCGAGAAGTTGACGTGCTTGCCCGAGCCGTTGACACCGGCGAACGGCTTCTCGTGGAAGAGGCACTCCATGCCGTGCTTCTTGGCGATGGACTTGAACGTCGTCATCAGCAACTGCTGGTGGTCGGCGGCGATGTTGGCGCGCTCGAACATCGGCGCGATCTCGAATTGCCCTGGGGCAACCTCGTTGTGGCGGGTCTTGGCCGGGATGCCGAGCTTGAAGAGCTCACGCTCGGTGTCCATCATGAAGCCGAGCACGCGGTCCGGGATCGCCCCGAAGTAGTGGTCGTCGAACTCCTGGCCCTTGGGCGGCTTGGCGCCGAAGAGCGTGCGCCCGGCGTTGATCAGGTCGGGGCGGGCGAGGAAGAAGTGCCGGTCGACGAGGAAGTACTCCTGCTCGGGACCGCAGAACGACACGATGTGGTCGAAGTCCTCGTGGCCGAACAGCTTCAGGATGCGCTCGGCCTGGGCGCCCATCGCCTGCTGGCTGCGCAGCAGCGGCGTCTTGTAGTCCAGTGCCTCACCGGTCATCGAGACGAAGACCGTCGGGATGCACAGCGTGTTGCCGTTGGAGTTCTCCAGGATGTACGCCGGGCTGGTGACGTCCCACCCGGTGTAGCCGCGTGCCTCGAAGGTGCTGCGCAGGCCGCCCGACGGGAAGCTCGACGCATCGGGCTCGCCCTGAATGAGGGTCTTGCCCGCGAACTCGGCCAGTGTCTGACCGTCGCCGACGGGTTCGAGGAAGCTGTCGTGCTTCTCGGCCGTCAACCCCGTCATCGGGTAGAACACGTGGGCGTAGTGGGTGGCGCCCTTGCTCAGCGCCCAGTCCTTCATCACCGAGGCCACGGAGTCGGCGATCGCGGGGTCGAGCTTGGCGCCCTTCTCGATCGTCGCGACGACGGACTTGTAGGCCGCCTTCGGCAACCGCAACCGCATCTCGGCCAACGTGAAGACGTTGGCGCCCCAGATCTCACCGGGTGCCTCGGTGGGGTCGAAGCTGAACGCAGGAGGCACGTAGGCCTCGACGTTGTTGATCGCCTGCAGACGGACCGCGTTTCCGCTCAATGGAGTTCCTCTTCCCCGCGCACGTCCGCAACCGTTTGCGAACTGACGGCCCACGATAGGAACGCCGTGTTCCGGGATCGTTACGCCGGCGTCACCGACAGAAGACGGCGCCGAGCGTGGGTCTCGTGGCGAAATTCTTACCGATGGCCGCCAGGACGCTCACACTCGGCAACGGAGGGTAGGTGATCGGAATGAAGATGCTCCTCGCGTTGGTCTCGGTGGTCGCGTTGCTTGCCGGCTGCGCGGGCAACCCGCCCCCGCCGCCGGTCGCCGAGACCACCCCGTCGACCACCCCGACCACCACAGGGCTGCTGCCCACCGGCGTGCCGACCGAGGGCACCCGACCGCCAGCCGACGCGCTGCCACCACCCGCTGAGCCCGGTCGCGCGCCCGCCCCCGCCGGCACCCCGCCCGGTCGCGTCGTCCCCGTCGGCGACGCACCCGAGGGAGTCGTCGTCGATGCCGTCACCCGCACGGTCGCCGTCGCCAAGCGCAACCCCTACGAACTCGTGCTGATGAACGCCGACACCGGCGACATCACCAAGCGGGTGCCACTGCCCGGTGCCGTGCGACACCTGCAGCTGGCCAAACCGGGCGGCCCCGTCCTGGTCCCCGTCGAGAGCGCCAACGCCCTGGTCCGCGTCGACCTGCCCGGCGGCAACGCCGAGCCGCAGATCATCACCGGCACCGTGCCGCACGACGCCTCCGAGGCGCCCAACGGGTCGGTGTTCGTCGCCAACGAGCACGGCGGCACGACGACGGTCATCCGTGGTGACGACATCGTCAAGGTCTTCACCGACAGCGTGCAGCCCGCGGGCATGGCACCGGTCGGCAATCTGATGGGCATGCTCGACGTCCGCAAGAACGACCTCACCGTCTACGACGCGGACGCGCTCACGATCGTCGGGTCGACCCCGGCCGGCGCCGGGCCGACGCACCTGGTGGCCGACAAGCACGGCCGCTACGTCGCCGCCGATACGCGGGGCGACGCGGTGCGGGTCTTCAGCACCGAACCAAGGGAGGTGGCCAGCGTGCCGCAGCCCGGGGCGCCGTACGGCATCGCCTATGACCCCACGCGGGATCGGCTGTGGGTCGCGTCCTCGGCCACCAACGAGGTCGTCGGCTACGACATGGCCGCCGACACTCCGCGCGAGGTGGCCCGGCTGGCCACGATTCAAGATCCATACACCCTCGGCGTGGATTCGACGACCGGCCGGCTGTTCATCGCGGGCGTTTCGGGCGGCCTGGTTCAGATCGTCGAACCACCGGCCTAGATTGGAGAGATGGGCATTCGGCGACACATGACGGGTCGTGACGTCAGTCGCGACATCGCGGTCGACTACGACGAGCACGCGGTGGCCACCACCGGGCGGGAGCACGAGGCGGCCGGGGTGAAGGCCGTGATGGTCTCGCTGCAGCGTGGGGTGACGTCGATGGGTCCGCTGCGCACGGCGGCAGCACTGGTTCGGCTCAACCAGCGCAAGGGTTTCGACTGCCCGGGTTGTGCGTGGCCGGAGGAGCACGGCGGCCGCAAGTTCGCCGAGTTCTGCGAGAACGGCGCGAAGGCCGTCGCCGAGGAGGCGACCAAACGCGTCGTCACCCCCGACTTCTTCGCCCGGCACTCGATCGCCGACCTGGCCTCCAAGCCCGAGTACTGGCTCAGCCAGCAGGGCCGATTGACGCATCCGGTGATCTTGCGGGAGGGGGACGACCACTACCGACCGATCAGCTGGGAGCACGCCAATCATGTGATCGCCCAACACCTCAACGCGCTCGACAGCCCCGACGAGGCCGTCTTCTACACCTCCGGGCGAACCAGCAACGAAGCCGCGTTCCTGTACCAACTGCTGGTCCGCAGTTTCGGCACCAACAACCTGCCCGACTGCTCGAACATGTGCCACGAGTCCTCGGGCACGTCGTTGACCGACTCCATCGGCATCGGCAAGGGCTCGGTGACCGTCGAGGACCTCGAGAAGGCCGACGTCATCCTCATCGCCGGGCAGAATCCCGGCACCAACCATCCGCGGATGCTCTCGGTGCTGGAGAAGGCCAAGGAGAACGGCGCCAAGATCATCGCGATCAACCCGCTGCCCGAAGCGGGCCTGATGCGGTTCAAGGATCCGCAGAAGGTGCACGGGGTGGTCGGCCACGGCATCGGCATCGCCGACGAATTCGTGCAGATTCGCCTCGGCGGCGACATGGCGTTGTTCGCCGGGCTGGGCCGTCTGCTGCTGGAGGCCGACACCGCGGCGCCCGGAACGGTGGTCGACCGCGACTTCGTCGCCGAGCACTGCGCGAACTTCGAGGCCTACGAGGCGCAGACCCGCGCGGTGGACCTCGACACCGTGCTGGAGGCGACGGGCGTCGACCGCGCCCAGCTCGAACGCGTGGCCCGGATGCTGATCGACTCCGAGCGGACCGTCGCCTGCTGGGCGATGGGCCTGACCCAGCACCGGCACGCCGTGCCGATGATCTCCGAGCTGACGAACCTGCTGCTGATGCGCGGCATGATGGGCAAGCCCGGCGCCGGGGTCTGCCCCGTCCGCGGGCACTCCAACGTCCAAGGCGACCGCACGATGGGCATTTGGGAGCAGATGCCCGAGACATTCCTCGCCGCGCTCGACGCCCGATTCGACATCGTCAGCCCGCGCACGCACGGCATGGACACCGTCGACGCCATCCGCGCCATGCGCGACGGCCGCGCATCGGTGTTCATGGGCATGGGCGGGAACTTCGCCATGGCCACCCCCGACACCGAGGTGACCGAGGCGGCGCTGCGGAATTGCTCCCTGACGGTGCAGGTCTCGACGAAGCTCAACCGCAGCCACCTGACCACCGGCCGCACGGCACTGATCCTGCCGTCGCTGGGCCGCACCGACAAGGATCTCCAGTCGGGCGCCAAACAACAAGTGTCCGTCGAGGATTCGATGTCGATGGTCCATCTGTCGCGAGGCAGCCTGCAACCGCCGAGCGAGCACGTCCACAGCGAGGTGGCGATCATCTGCCAGTTGGCCCGCGCGGTGTTGGGCGCCGACCACCCGGTGCCGTGGGAGGCGTTGCAGGCCGACTACGACCGCATCCGCGACGCCATCGCCGCCGTCGTCCCCGGCTGCGAGGACTACAACCGCAGGGTCCGTCAGCCCGACGGCTTCCAATTGCCGCATCCGCCACGGGACTCGCGCGAATTTCCCACCACGACCGGCAAGGCCAACTTTGCGGTCAACCCGCTGGAGTGGGTCCCCGTTCCGGAGGGCCGGCTGATTTTGCAGACGCTACGCAGTCACGATCAGTACAACACCACGATCTACGGGCTCGACGACCGTTACCGGGGCGTCAAGGGCGGCCGCCGGGTGGTCTTCGTCAACCCCGCCGACATCACCTCGCTCGGGTTCGCCGACGGCGACCGCGTCGACCTGGTCTCCGAGTTCGTCGGTGCCACCGGGGAAGTCGAGGAGCGACGGGCCGAGGACTTCCTGATCGTCGGATACTCCACGCCGAGCGGCAACGCCGCCGCCTACTACCCCGAGACCAATGCGCTGGTCGCGCTGGACCACGTGGCCGCCCGCTCGAACACGCCGGTGTCCAAGGCCGTCACCATCCGGCTCGAAGCACGAGTTCCGGTCGCCGCCAATGGGTAGGGTCACCGCCCGCCGCCGGGCCAACCACCTGACCGCCGACGGTGCGAGCGCCAGACCCGAGACGCTCGCCGTCGAGGAACCGATGGAGATTCGCGTCAACGGCGCCGCGATCAGCGTGACCATGCGCACGCCGGGGTCCGACGTCGAACTGGCACAAGGTTTCCTGCTGACCGAGGGTGTGATCGGTGGGCGCGCCGACATCCTCGCCGTCCAGTACTGCCGGGGAGCCGGCGAGGACGGCATGAACACCTACAACGTGCTCGACGTGACCTTGGCGCCCGGCGTCGCGACGCCCAGTCTCGACGTGACCCGCAACTTCTACACCACCTCCTCATGCGGGGTATGCGGCAAGGGCTCGATCGACGCCATCCGGCTCATCAGCCGCCACTCCCCCGGCGACGACCCGACCGTGGTGGCGTCGGAGACGTTGGCGGACATGCCGACTCAGCTACGTCACGCCCAGAAGATCTTCGCCACCACCGGCGGACTACACGGCGCCGCCCTGTTCGACGCCGACGGCACCATGCTCGTCGTCCGCGAGGACGTGGGCCGGCACAACGCCGTCGACAAGGTCATCGGGTGGGCCGTGGAGAACGACCGAATCCCGTTGACGGGCACGGTCCTGCTGGTCAGCGGACGCGCGTCGTTCGAGTTGACCCAAAAGGCCGTGATGGCGGGCATTCCCGTCCTCGCCGCGGTGTCGGCGCCGTCCTCGCTCGCCGTCGACCTGGCCGCCCAGGCCGGCCTGACCCTGGTGGCGTTCCTGCGCGGGAGTTCCATGAACGTCTACACCCGCCAGGATCGCGTCAAGCACTGACGAGCGCACCCGTCGCATCTGTGATCCCCTGGCAGTCATGACCAGAGACGAGATCACCCAGCAGATCATCGCAGCGCGCCTCGCCAAGGGGTTGACGTGGCAGCAGCTCGCCGACGCCGTCGACCGCCCATTGATGTGGACGACCGCGGCGCTGCTCGGCCAGCATCCGATTCCTCGCGAGGTCGGCACCGTCCTGGCCGCGCTGCTCGGGCTCGACGACGCGGCGGTACCCGTGCTCGCAGCCGTGCCGATGCGCGGCGGCTTCGAAGCCGCGGTGCCCACCGACCCGACCGTGTACCGGTTCTACGAAGCGCTCTCGGTCTACGGCGGAGCGATCAAGGAGATCATCCACGAGCAGTTCGGCGACGGCATCATGAGCGCCATCAACTTCAGCGTCGAGGTCGAGAAGAAGCCGCATCCCGGCGGAGACCGCGTGGTGGTGACGCTGGACGGGAAGTTCTTGGCCTACGAGTGGAACCAAGCCGTCGAGTAGCCCCCAGACAGCAGTCAGGGTCGTGAATCACGTGGACTCACGACTCTGACTGCTGTCTGGAAGGCTAGGCGCTCTTCTCGCGGCGTTCCGCGCGGGGAGGCTTGCGGGGCACGATCGTCGGTAGGACGTTGTCCTCGACGGTCTCCTTGGTGACGACCACCTTGGCGACGTCGTCGCGGCTGGGAATGTCGTACATCACCGGGAGCAGGACTTCCTCCATGATGGCGCGCAGTCCGCGGGCGCCGGTGCCACGGTGGATCGCCTGGTCGGCGATGGCGTCGAGGGCGTCCGGGGTGAACTCCAACTCCACGCCGTCCATCTCGAACAGCCGGCTGTACTGCTTGACCAGCGCGTTCTTGGGCTGCGAGAGGATGGTGACCAAGGATTCCTTGTCCAGGTTGGTCACCGATGCCACGACCGGCAGCCGGCCGATGAACTCCGGAATCAGGCCGAACTTGATGAGGTCCTCGGGCATGACCTCGGCGAAGTGGTCCTGAGTGTCGATCTCGGCCTTGCTGCGGACCTCGGCACCGAAGCCCAGACCGCGCTTGCCGACGCGGTCGGAGACGATGCGCTCCAGGCCGGCGAACGCACCGGCGACGATGAACAGCACGTTGGTGGTGTCGATCTGGATGAATTCCTGGTGCGGGTGCTTGCGGCCGCCCTGCGGGGGCACCGACGCCTGCGTGCCCTCGAGGATCTTCAGCAACGCCTGCTGCACACCCTCACCGGACACGTCGCGCGTGATGGAGGGGTTCTCGCTCTTGCGGGCGATCTTGTCGACCTCGTCGATGTAGATGATGCCGGTCTCGGCGCGCTTGACGTCGTAGTCGGCGGCCTGGATCAGCTTGAGGAGGATGTTCTCGACGTCCTCACCGACGTAACCGGCCTCGGTCAGGGCGGTGGCGTCTGCGATGGCGAACGGGACGTTGAGCATCTTGGCCAGCGTCTGCGCCAGGTAGGTCTTGCCGCAGCCGGTGGGTCCGAGCATCAGGATGTTGGACTTGGCCAGTTCGACGGGCTCGGCACGCGAATCGCGCGACTTCTCCTGGGCCTGGATGCGCTTGTAGTGGTTGTAGACCGCGACCGCGAGGGTGCGCTTGGCCGTGTCCTGACCGATGACGTAACCCTCGAGGAACTCGCGGATCTCGGCAGGCTTGGGCAGCTCGTCTAGCTTGACGTCGTCGGCGTCGGCGAGTTCTTCTTCGATGATCTCGTTGCACAGATCGATGCACTCGTCGCAGATGTACACCCCTGGGCCCGCGATGAGCTTCTTGACCTGCTTTTGGCTCTTTCCACAGAACGAGCACTTCAGCAAGTCGCCGCCGTCTCCGATGCGCGCCATTGTCCCTGCGGCCCTACTTTCCTGATCGCCGTCGGTATGTCTCGGTGTGCAAGCTCACCTCGGGGTTTCTCCCGACGCTACCCGTATCCTCTGGCGCCGTGCGACCGATAAAGCCGAATAGCGCCATTGGTATTCATCTGTGTCGTGGGAGAACATATCCCCTGCCGTGTCCGAAGGTCGTCCGGAACGCGACTCGTGCTGCTGGCGTGTCGTCACGACCACCGTACGCGCGCCGGCACGGTGCGATCCGGCGAACATCCCAGACCGCACCGCGGCGAGCGTCAGGCTGGCTGCGCGGAGAGCTTGCGGTACTCCAGGACCGTGTCGATGATCCCGTAGTCCTTGGCGTCGGCGGCGGTCAGGATCTTGTCGCGGTCGGTGTCCTTGCGGATGACCGCGGCGTCCTTGCCGGTGTGACGCGCCAGCGTCGTGTCCATCAGAGTGCGCATGCGCTCGATCTCGGCGGCCTGGATCTCCAGGTCGGAGACCTGACCCTGGATCGCTCCACCCACGGCAGGCTGGTGGATCAGGATGCGCGCGTTGGGCAGCGCCATGCGCTTGCCGGGCGTGCCCGCCGCCAGCAGGACCGCCGCGGCCGACGCCGCCTGGCCCAGGCACACCGTCTGGATGTCGGCGCGCACGTACTGCATGGTGTCGTAGATCGCCATCAGCGAGGTGAACGAACCACCGGGCGAATTGATGTACATGGTGATGTCGCGGTCGGGGTCGAGCGACTCCAGCACCAGGAGCTGCGCCATGATGTCGTTCGCCGACGCGTCGTCGACCTGCACCCCGAGGAAGATGATGCGCTCCTCGAAGAGCTTGTTGTACGGGTTGGACTCCTTGACGCCGAAGCTGGAGTGCTCGATGAACGACGGAAGGATGTAGCGCGCCTGAATCGGATTCACGGCACCGCCGTGGGGCTGCGTCATGAGGCACTCCCGTTGAAGTTGGCGTGGGTGATGATGTGGTCGACGAAGCCGTATTCGAGCGCCTCGGGTGCGGTGAACCAGCGGTCGCGGTCGGCGTCGGTCTCGATCCGCTCGAGCGTCTGACCGGTGAACTCGGAGTTGAGCCGGTTCATCTCCTTCTTCGTCAGCGCGAACTGCTCGGCCTGGATGGCGATGTCGGCCGCGCTGCCGCCGATGCCCGCGCTCGGCTGGTGCATCATGATCCGTGCGTGCGGCAGGGCGTAGCGCTTGCCCTTGGTGCCAGCGGCGAGCAGGAACTCGCCCATCGAGGCCGCCAGACCCATGGCATAGGTGGCCACGTCGCACGGTGCGAGGACCATCGTGTCGTAGATCGCCATGCCCGCGGTCACCGATCCGCCGGGCGAATTGATGTAGAGGTTGATGTCCTTGCTGGGGTCCTCAGCGGCGAGCAGCAGAATCTGCGCGCACAGCCGGTTGGCGATGTCGTCGTCGACCTGGGTGCCCAGGAAGATGATTCGCTCGGCCAGCAACCGCTCATAGACGGAGTCGGTGAGGGTGAGCCCCGACGCGCCCGAACGCATGTCAGTCACGGCTGGAATACCTGCTTTCTCGAGTTTGCGTACTCGTTCACTGACACTAACCAAAGGTGCGCCGCGAGGACTCCCCGAAAGGGGGTCGTTCGCTCACAGCGTCACCTCGGGGTCACTTGGACTCGTCGGCCTCGTCGGACTCGACGGCGTCCTCGGCCTCGTCGGCGTCAGCCGCGGCATCGGCCTCCGGCAGCGTCGTCGGCCCGAAGTACTCGGTCGTGTCGACCTCGTTGCCCTCGGAATCGGTGACGGTGGCGCCGTGCACGACGGCGGCGATGGTCAGCCCACGACGCACGTCGGCGAACATGGTGGGCAGCTGGTTGTTCTGCTGCAACACCTGCAGCAGCTGCTGCGGTTCGATTCCGTACTGACGCGACATGAGCACGAGGCGCTCGGTGAGGTCGTTCTGGCCGACCTGGATGTCGAGTTCGTCGGCGATGGCGTCCATCAACAGCTGGGTCTTGACGGCCTTCTCCGCATTGGACCGGTTGTCGGCGTCGAACTCCTCACGGCTGCTGCCCTCGGCCTCGAGCGCCTCGGCGAACTTGGCCTCGTCGTGGTCGAGACCGTGGATCGCGTTGTGCACGGTGTCGTCGACCTGGGCCTGCACGATGGCCTCCGGCAGGGGCACCTCGACCTGCTCGAGCAGGGTCTCGAGCGCCTTGTCGCGAATCTGCTCGGCCTGGCCGATGCGCTTGGCCTGCTTGACCTGGTCGACGAGGCTCTCCTTGAGCTCGTCGATCGTGTCGAATTCGCTTGCCAGCTGGGCGAACTCGTCATCGGGCTCGGGGAGCTCGCGCTCCTTGATGGAGACGACCTTGACGGTGACCTCGGCATCCTCGCCGGCATGGGTGCCCGCGACCAGCTTGGTGGTGAACACCTTGCTCTCCCCGGCCGAGAGACCCTTGATCGCGTCGTCGAGACCCTCGATCAGGTTGCCCGACCCGATCTCGTGGGACAGGCCCTCGGTCTTGGCCTCCTCGACGTCCTCACCGTCGACGGTGGCCGACAGGTCGATGGAGACGAAGTCGCCGTCCTGGGCGGGGCGGTCCACGCCGGTGAGCGTGCCGAAGCGGGCGCGCAGGTTCTGCAGCTCGGTGTCGACCTCGTCGTCGGAGACCTCGATGGCATCGACGGTGAACGCGAGCGCGGACAGGTCCGGCAGCGTGATCTCCGGGCGTACGTCCACCTCGGCGGTGAACGTCAGGTCGCCGCCGTACTCCTTGCTGGTGACCTCGATCTCGGGCTGCCCGAGGGGCTGCACCTCGGCGCTGGTGACGGCCTCGCTGTAGCGGGCCGGCACGGCCTCGCCGACGACCTGGTCCAGCATCGCCTGCTTGTCGATCTTCGACTCCAGCAGCTTCACGGGAACCTTGCCGGGGCGGAACCCGGGCATCCGGATCGTGCGGGCCAGTTCCTTGAACGCCTGGTCGAAGTCGGGCTGCAGTTCCGCGAACGGCACCTCCACGTTGATGCGAACCCTGGTCGGGCTCAACTTCTCGACGGTGCTCTTCACGGCGTTGCTCCTTGCATGTCTGTGTCTTGTTCGACGGGTGTCGACGGTCCGGTCGGGGTGACAGGATTTGAACCTGCGGCCTTCCGCTCCCAAAGCGGATGCGCTACCAAGCTGCGCTACACCCCGTGCTTCCCTGCCGTCGGAATACTACGGGCTGGCCCTGCGACGACATCAATTGGTTTGAATACGTCGACCCCGGTACAGTCTCGAAGCGCAGTGCTCACGCGGGCGTAGCTCAATGGTAGAGCCCTAGTCTTCCAAACTAGCTACGCGGGTTCGATTCCCGTCGCCCGCTCCACACAACCGCGCCGTTAGGGCGGTCTTAGCAGCTCGAGCGCCTTTCGGATCAACGCCGCGCTATCGCGACCCGACCTCGCGCTCGTCCAAGGGGTCTCCGTTGATCCACTTTCAAAATTCGTGGGAGAAACACGTGCGGCGGGGCCCAGGTGGTTCGCCTATCGTCTTGCCTGAGATGGCGACCAAGAAGCGAACGTCGGGTACGGCAACGTCCGAGTGCGAGCGGTCGGACGAACGATGGCCTTGACTCCGTGGCAGATCCGCGGTGAGAGAAGGCGGTGCGCGGTCTGGGTGGCGTTGGCCCTCCTGGCCTTGGCGCCCGCGCCATTCACGGCGTGCTCCTCCGAGTCGGCAGCACCGCCCCCACGGACTGCCGTCTTCATCGGGGACTCCTACACCGCAGGAGACGGAGGCGGTGGACTTCGATGGACGCAACTGGTCGCCGACCGTGAAGGTTGGCAGGAAGTCAACCTCGCGCGTGGTGGGACCGCATTCGAGGCCACGAGCGACGCAAAGGGCTGTGGGCTTGCGTTCTGTCCGAACTACGGCGAGATGATTCCGGAGGCCGTCAAGAGCAATCCCGACGTCGTCGTGATCAGTGGGGGACGGAACGACGCGTCCCAGTACGAAGATGCGCTTTCCGCCCGACGCGAGTTCGCAGCCATCGAGGCGACGTTCGATTCCCTGCGAGGGGCCCTACCAAATGCCGAGATCTACGCCGTATCACCTGTCTGGGACGATGACCCCGCCCCGAACTCCATCGCCTTGATGGGCAGGGATGTGCAGGCGGCCGTGACCAAGGTGGGCGGGACTTACCTGGACATAGGTGAGCCGCTGGCCGGCAGGCCCGATTTGATGTCGAGCGACGGCGTGCACCCCAACGATCAGGGTTATCGGGTGATAGCCATTGCCGTTGGGGCGAAACTAAACCAAACGGGAAAGGACACCGCAGGCTGACGGAGTCTTCTGGGGTAGGGCGTTTCCCTCGCTTCTGCGAGCACCCGAGCCGAGATCGGCGGGGCTTCCGGCAGATCTCGGTCGGTTCCCGGGCTACCGCTGCACAAGTCGTTCGCGACCCGCGCCCACGGGGACCGGCTTTCGGCACCGGGCGCGGCCGTCTGCACGGAGATCACCACCGATTCGCACACCCCGTCGCCCAGCTTGGCGATGCGAACCGACGAGGACGTTCGCGATCGTCATCGATCATTCGCGACGCGCGCGACTCATGGACCGCAGATACTGTGCACATCCAAGTTTTCGCACCTATCTGGACCGGGCGAGCGTGAGTCGCGATGACCGGCGGCACGTCTTTACGCCGACCACCGAATCACTCTTGCTAACCGAGGAACCTCATCGGCTCCTCCAGGAACATCGCAGCGCGTTGCACGGCACAACGGTCAAAGACGTTGTCATGGTACGAGATCGAGATGTTCCGCGTATTTCCGATCCGTGTGTTGTATACCGTGATCCCGTCGGGACCCCCAGGGTCGAGCAGCGCGGTGTGGTCTCGAGCGCCTTGGCCGCGCCAGGGCAGGTCCTCGAACGGGGTTATGCGCCCCATGTCGCTATAGACGAGTCGCGCACGCGGACCCACCGGGCAAACACTCGGCGGTGGCGGATGAGCAGCCCGACCTGGCAGTAGGGTTCCGACCGTCAGCACAGCCATTGATGCCAGGTGAACGGCGGACGAGGTGCATCCCCGCAGACGTGAGACTGCCGATGACAGGGAGTCGGTGACGGAGAGGCAAAGATCAGTCCCTGAGCCGAAGTTTCCGTTTGCGCTTGCGTTCGGTGGCAGGTAGCGGCGACAGTCGAAGGCGACCATCACGTCGTCCCTCATCGGTAGTCCCGCAGCGTGGAGCGCTTGTCGGACGATGTAGAGCCAGACCGCCGCGCTCCCGGCCTTCCCCGTATTCGTACGGCGCCACTGATCTACCGCAGATCGGGCATTGGCGTCCAGGTGCGCGATTGCCACCGCGAACGAGGGCGACCACGCGACCGATTCCGACGATTCTCGGCTTACGCCGTCGCCTACTTCTAGGGCGTGCGCGGCGCGGAGCGCGGTCGCATGCTTACAGGCCCTGCGCGCGCGGGAGGGATGAAGCAAGAAGGTCCTCATCAGGGCGCGAGGTAGCGCAAGCCGGGTGTCGTCGTCGACCACCCATGAGGGTGTCTGGTCTCCGCGGGCGACAGCCAGAATGGCTGATATCAGGTCGACGACGAAGCGGCCGTCTCCCAGCCCGTGGTCCGCGTCGAACGTGAGCTGTCGCGGTGAGATGTGGAACTCCACCGGAGCCCGAGGTCCAGGTCGGCGACGGACGTACTGCAAGATTGCGGCGTACCCGCTGCTTGCGATTTCATTGGGCAACAGTCCCACGGGCGGCATAGTCGCCGGGTCGTACGCCCACATGGGTTTCCCGGCTTGCGGGTTACGCCCCACCCGCGTCTGCGCCCCTGCGGCGACGATCGTCGACAACGCGGACATGAACTCCGCGCGGCTAGGCATGTCTAGGTCGGAGACGATTCCGACGTACCTGTGGCCGGCGATGACCTGATCCGGTCCGGTGGCCCAATGCCTTCGGGACACACTCATTCGCCGACGACCCAACTCGCCCTCGAACAACACAGACTGAACGCTCACGTCACACCCCGTTGGGTCGCCACACCTGCCACCCCGCGCGTTCGCGCGAATTCCTGACCGACGGATCTAGCAATTTCCCCTAGACGAACACTAGTGCCCGGGCGCGGCTTTTGACGGTGTTGCACAAACTGCCCACCAGCAATCTCGCGGCGAGCGTCGAAGCACCACCCGTGCAGGGGCGTTACCCTTGGATACGGCAGCTACCAGCTTGCGGCCTGCGACCTGGGAATGTTTTGCGGCCCGCGGTTCTTGATGGGAAGCCGCCTCGCGCTGACGCTGACGCGAGCACTTTCATCCGGCGCTGGATGGCCGCACGGGTATGTGCTGCTCCTGGCCACGCGCCCAACGTACGACGGGGGCCTCCAAGCGGTAGTGCGACACCGTCGCTAAGACCCCAGTCACCACCACCACACCGGCGGTCGTCCAGCCCCATCGCCATAGCGACGTCATCCCCGCGATCGAGTAGTCATGCACCCAGAGCCTCAGCACCACGTCCATCACGAGGAAGTGCCACAGGTAAATACCAAACGAAATGCGTGCGACGAAGACTACGGGGCGGCGTTCCGTCAGACGCCCTGCCCACACGGACCGCGGCATCCCGATCAACGTCAACGCTATTCCCAGCGGAAATAACGGAAACCCATACGGGATATTTGCGACTCCATAGCCCTCCGCCGACGGAAAGCGAGAGACCATTCCGTACCCGGCGAGCACCAGACCGATCACCACCAAACCGTCGAAGATGATAGATCGACGCTCTGCCAGGAGGGTGTGCACGCCTCCTCCCAGAACTCCAACGGCGAAGATGGCGAAGAGCGCGACCGGGTTGAAGTAGGGCATCCATTCCTTGGCCCCGCCGACATAGCCGAACTCCCACCCGCGTTCCTCGTCGTCTGGCTGCATCTGCGCGACGATTAGCAGTTGCGCAACGACGAGCAGCCCGATCAAGGCTCCCCACAGGCTCAGCCCGAGCCATCCGCGAACTCTCAGGGCGAAGAGCACGGCGAAGCACAGCGGCATCAGGAGATAACACGTCACCTCGAAGCTGATCGCCCAGAGTGGACCGTTGTGCTCGACCGGAAAGAACGTGTACCAATGCCAATCCGATACCAACGCGAGCCCGCTGATGTATCGCAGCCCGAGAAGATCGTAAAACGGGAGACCAAACATCGTGATGCTCAACGCGAAACTCACCGTCAGAGCTAGCCAGTAGGCTGGCAAGATCCGCGCCACGCGACGCCAGGCGAAGACCCCCAGCGAAGGCATGCGCTCCGCCCGCTCGAGCGCACGCCAGAAGGGGCGGGCAAGCAGGAAACCAGACAGGACGAAGAATGCGGCCACTCTGAACCCACCCATCAAGAGCCAGCTGGCCATGTTGTGGGGCAGCACCTCGGGGTCAATCCGTTGGATCGCGTGGTGCGCCAGAACTGTTAGGCAGGCAGCAGCCCTTACGAAGTTCGGCCCCGCGAGGCGGATGTCAGCCATCGGCCCAGCTGCTAGAGCGGGCCCTGCGGAAACGAGCCCGTTCTCGGCGTGATTGCGTGAGTAAGAGACCATCAACGTACGACTCGGATGGGCCAGCTCCCTGGCTTGCGCGGATCTGAACAGCAGCCTCGCAGGATTTGCGCCGGTAATCCTCGACTTCGTCACTGCTCATCGCATCGTCTCCGCAGACATGGCCGGTAGCAACTGCCCTCAACCCCCGAGAACCCCGCCGGCCCTCGGCCGCTAGCGTCCTTCCCGTCCGGACCACCGAGCGCTGGTCGGCACTGGTCGCTCTACGCCAGCGGAACGAAGCTCAGCATCCATGGACCATGGTCAACGCTCCTAGGCTTTCAGACTAGCTGTATTGACCACGGACTTTGGTGACGGCGTGGTGAGGTGACAAGACGAAGACCTCCGAGTGAAGTGCGAGCTGTCTAGGAACGCACCAACTCATCTCGGAGGTCTTCGTGGTTCACCGTAATGCCCCGTTGTCCGAAACCGGTCGTCTGCGGCTGGCGCGCTGCGTCGTCGATGATGGATGGCCGCCTCGCCGCGCGGGTGAACCCTTCCAGGTGTCGGTGACCACCGCCTCACGGTGGGCGTACCGCTATCGCGACGAGGGTGAAGCCGCAATGGCCGATCGCAGCTCACGGCCGCATCACAGCCCCAACCGCACGCCCAGACGCACCGAGCGACGCATCATCGGGGTGCGAGTGACCCGTCGATGGGGACCGGCCAGGATCGCCTACCTGCTGCGGCTCAACGTGTCCACAGTGCACAACGTGCTGCGCCGTTATGGCGTCGCCAAGCTGCGCTGGCTCGACCGTGCCACCGGCCGCGTCGTCCGCCGCATGGAATCGGCTGCCTGCGGCGATCTGGTGCACGTCGACGTCAGGAAGCTCGGCAAGATCGCCGCGTTCTGGTTGCGCGCCAACGCGTGGTTCACCGAATGCGGCTTCACGGTGCGAAAGGTGTTGACTGACAACGGATCCTGCCACCGTTCTCACGCCTTCCTCGACGCACTCGGTGACGTCCAACACCGCCGCACGAGGCCGGACCGGCCGCAGAACCAACGGCAAGGTGGAGCGCTTTCACCGCACCCTGGCCGAGGAATGGGCCTACGCCCGGCTCTACACCCGCGACGCCGAACGCTGCCAGGAATACACCCCCTGGCTGCACACCTACAATCATCACCGCGGCCACACCGCACTCGGCGGTCAACCACCCGGCACCTGCGTACCTAACCTCTCAGGTCAGTACAGCTAGCTCGCGGGTTCGATTTCAGTCGCTAGCTCCATGGACACGCCCCTTGGGGCGGTGGTTCGCAAAACTCAGCTGATTCCGATCTGAAGATCGGACGTGCGCCACAAGGCCAGGGTCGCGAATAGCAACAGCACGCCGAGCGACACGCCTGCGGCGACCAAGATGCGGTTGTTTCCGGGAGTGTGTGCGTATGCCCAGCACAAGGTCGCTCCGGTGACCAAGCCTGCGACGTTCTCGCGCCAAGTCACGAATTGCGAACCAATAAGCGGCGCGATGAAAGTGAAGGCAAGGTTCACTGTAATGAGCCCCAGTACCCATCGGATGTCGACGTCGAGCCTGCGGACCAGCACGAACACTGCCCCGAAAAGCCCGAATATGGCGCCTGAGCCCCCCGCCGTCGCTGTGTCGAGCGGCGCCAGAAGGTAGGCAAGGGTCGATCCACCAAGGGCGCTCAGAACATAGAGCCCGATGAAGCGGACGCGTCCAAGGCACCGTTCCACCTGGGGTCCGACGACGTACAGCGCGCACGAATTGAACACCAAGTATGTGAAGCCGTAATGCAGGAACGCGGACGTCACGAGTCGAGACGGTTCACCGTGGTAGGCGATCGCCGGGATCCACAAGACGAGTTGGCGCTGCAGGTCCGCTGACGTGGATTGCAAAACGAACACCACCAGAGTGACGCCGATGAGCACGTAAGTCACCAGGGGAAAACTCCCGGACCGGATCCTTGTGTCGGTTCGCGCACCCGTCATCTTGGCGCCCTCGCGCCTATGGCTGCTTACCAAATTCGTATCCAGTCGACAAGCATGTCTGCCGGAAAAATTGAACCGCTGGGATCCCCGCCGCCGGCCCCGGCGACGGCGAGGTTCAGCATTGGCGACAGCCTAAACCCAGGGTCATTGAACGGCCAATCATCGAGCGAGTCGGCGGACACCGCAAAATAAGGTTCAGCGCCATCGGCGTAGTCGCGCCAAAAGAACACGCCGTCTTCGTTCCACGTCACGCGCCAGATATGCCACTCGCTGTCGACTTCGAACGGCTGAGTCGCGAATGACGTCCCGTCCAATCGAGCGTGGACGGTGCTTCCCGAAGGCCAAATCCCGTTGCCGTACCACTCGACCAGGTCGACTTCGCCCCCTTGGACGGGATCGTCGTTCAATAACCACCACGCTGGCCAACACCCCGGCATTAGGCACTCGAACTTCACCCTTGCCTCCCAGGTGAGACCGATGCCACCAGCCCATTTGCCGGCCAGTTTCCCGCCGAAGTAATGACCGTTCTCCGCGGTCGCACGGATGACGAGGTTTGAATTCCCGTCGAGAAAGATGTTCCTGCGGTCGTCGCGGTATTGACCCATATTCTCGGGCCGGTCCCAAAACTTCGGCTCCTTGATGACTTCGCGAGCGGTCGCGATGACCCATTTTGCGGGATCGGGTCCCGATCCCGCGGCGCCATCGAACTCGTCGTGAAACAGGAACGGCGAGTCGACGTCGACCGGCGCAGTCGAGGGCACCGCGACCGGTCCGGCGGGAAGCGGCCTCGTCGACGTGCGGAAGTAACTTGCGAACTTCGGCCACTCCACGGGCAACGGGACTGTAGCGGCAAGCGCGCCGAGCCCAGACACCAGCAAAAGGTTCCGGCGGCTTAGGTCAGCCATGCGCGGCCTGCGCAATCACACGCTCAGCAACCAATGACGAACGAGCACAAATCCCCCTGTTATGGCCGTTCACTGGACTCTCCCCCAGTCTAGCGAAATAGTAGAGTCGGGCTGACGCGACCGCAACCGTTTCGGGCAAACGCCAGTAGGCGTACGCGCCGGGCATGGCTGACCGACACCCTTCGTTGCCGGGAGATTGGATGACGTGAACAAAATGGACGCCGTTGCATCGAAACGGATCGCGACGGAGCCAGATCCGTGTTGTTCCACATCGACACTGTTTACAGACCCGTTAGCAATCACGGCCGCGGGCGGACCCTGAACGAGTACGCGAAATCTCTTTCCCGACTTTGTTACCCTGAAGGGGTCGAAACTGAGGATCCGGGAGCTTCTCGTTCGCTTCCGCTCGGCCCAATGGGACCGTGAAGAAGTACAAGATCAAGACTCAGGTGACACTGCATTACAAGACCTCCAAAGCTAATAATCAAGCGCGGTCGATCGTCCCTCCCAGACACGCTGACGCGTGCCGATCAGCGGTGGGGCCATGATCGCGACGCCGCTGCACGAGAGTTTCCACCGGTCACCCTGGACAGGGCCGTCGAAGCGCCCTACACCGCGACGGTTGCGGAGGAGACGGCGAACGCTCTCTAGCAGAGAAACCCCGCGCCCGACCCAGCGCCTCGCGAAAAGGAGACGGCCACCATCCCGTCGATCGCGCGACACATGCCACCGCAACGACGTGCGGCCGTCATCGAGCCGAAGACACCTTCAGGGCCAATGCCGTGAGGGCCAGCAATAAGGTGCAGCCGGCGTCCGCCGCCGATGCACCCGCCGGTAACCCAAAGTTAGCGGCGAACCCACCGGCGCCGACGAGTAGGTCAGACTGTCGCAGTGATCCTCGACTTGGCTGCCAGCCACCGCATCGTCGATGCGGCGCACGCCGAGGCGGCGCGACGGTCGATCCTGGTGTCGGCCGCGGTCGTGGACGCGGGTGGCCACCTCGTCGCGTTCGGCCGCATGGACGGCGCCGAGATCGCCGGCCCGTTGTTGGCGGTCGACAAGGCCTACACCGCCGTCGCCAACAGCATTTCCACTGCCGAACTCGCGGTGCTCGCCGCGCCGGGTGGTGAATTGTTCGGCCTGCACGCCAACGGCGGCGGGCGCTTCGTCATCTTCGGGGGCGGCGTCCCGATCGTCGTCGACGGCCGCGTCGTCGGAGGCGTAGGCGTCAGCGGAGCCAGCGCGGAGGACGACGCCGCCTGCGCCGAGGCCGGGCTGCGCGCATTCTGAGAACGCCCTCATCCGACCCGGTCCGGCAGCCCTTCCTGTCGGTAGGCTGAACGCCATGAACAGCTTCTTGTTGCTGCTGGTTGTGGTTCTCGTCGCCGTCATCGCCTTCGGGGTCATCGCTTCGTCCAAGGCGTCCGGCAAGCGCAATGCCGCGTCCCTCGACGATGCGAAGGCCGATGCGCGGCGCGCCATAGATCGCCTCGGCGGCCAGGTGCTCAACCTCTCCGGAACCGACGACGCCTCCAAGCAGGCGCTGGCCGACGCGTCCGAACGCTTCACCGCGGCGGGCTCGCAGATCGACCAGGCCACCACCGCCAAGCAGGCGCAGCTGGCAAAGCAGACTGCGATGGAGGGGCTGTACTACGTCCGAGCGGCCCGCGTGGCCATGAACATGGATCCCGGTCCCGAACTCGAGACTCTGGCCGGGCAGAACTCTGCGGGCACCGTGACGGAGGCGCGCCGCATCGAATACGACGGCCGCGACATCGAGGCGTCGCCCACGCCCACCGAGCGCACCCCGAACTACTACCCCGGTGGTCGCGTCGCCGGTCGACCCGTGCCCGCCGGTTGGTATTCCGAACCGTGGTGGAAGCCGGCCCTGGTGGCCGGCGCCTGGGGTGTCGGATCGGCCCTGTTGTTCAGCTCGCTGTTCTCCGGCATGGGCGGTGTCGGCTATGACGCTCAGGGCTTCGAGAACGGATACGGCGACGGCTACCAGGACGGCCTGGACCAGGGCCAGCTCGACGGCGGAGGCGATCAGTCGGGGCAGGACTTCGGCGGCGGCGACTCCGGCGGCGGCTGGGGCGGCGACTCTGGCGGTGGCTGGGGCGGCGACTCCGGCGGCGGCTGGGGCGGCGACTTCGGCGGCGGGGACTTCGGCGGCGGCGGGGACTTCGGAGGGTTCTAGCTCGACACCCTGACGTGTCGGACCCCTGTACTGTGATGGGTTCATGTCCACGACCGCAACGCCTTTGGTGACTGAGCTCAGTCCCCAGGACCGGTTGGAGGTGTTGTTCGAGGAGTTGGCGGAGCTGACCGGACAGCGCAACGCCATCGACGGGCGCATCGTGGACATCGTCGCCGACATCGACGGCAACAGACTGTGGGGCAACACCGGCTGCACGTCGATCTCCGCACTGGTGGCCTGGCGCACCGGCATGTCCCCGCACAACGCGCAGACCATCACCACCATCGCCGAACGCGCACCGGACTTCCCGTCGTGCGTCGAGGCCCTGCGCGAAGGCCGACTCTCCCTCGATCAGGTCGGGGTGATCGCCGAACGCGCCGGCGACGGATCCGACGCGCACTACGCCCACTTGGCATCGGTCGCGACGGTCACCCAGTTGCGGACCGCCATCGCACTGGAACCCCGTCCCGACCCGAAGGCGAAATACCAACCGGACCGCTCGATCACCCGGACCGAGACCGCCACCCACACCACCTGGCGGATCCGCCTACCCAAGGTGGAGGCCGCCAAGCTCGACGCCGGGCATCGCCTCACACCGCGACGCGTTGATCAACGACTGGAAGGCCGCCCGCGAGGACGGCGGCGACGACGACACCGGGTCGGAGCTCGCAGCGCCGTTCCCGACCACCGTGGACGCGTTCATGAGCGTGGTGGAGGCCAGGTGGGACGCTGAAGCGACCCGTCGCCCGCACGGGCAGCACACCACAGTGGTGATACACCTCGACCTCGAGAACCACTCAGCCGAACTGCATCTTGGGCCTGTCCTCTCCGACGCCGACCGCCGCTACCTGCTCTGCGACGCCACCTGCGAAGTGTGGCTGGAACGCCAGGGGACGCCGATCGGGGCGGGACGGGCCACCCGCACCATCAGCCGCCGACTCCGCCGGGTGCTCGAGCACCGCGACCGCTGCTGCGTGGTCCCCGGATGCGGGGCCACCCGCGGACTGCACGCCCACCACATCACCCATTGGGAGGACGGTGGCCCCACCGATCCGGACAACCTGGTGCTGCTGTGCCCCTTTCACCACCGGCTGCATCACCGCGGGGGCATCACCATCGCCGGCACCGCCACCCACCTCGTCGTCACCGACGCCGACGGGGCAGTCCTGACCGCGGCGTCCCTGGCCCGACCACCCACCCAGCCACCACCGGACGTGCCACCGTGCACCGGCCCACTCGGCGAACGCGCCAACTGGTGATGGTACGACCCCTACGACCCCAACGACCCCCGCCGGTCACCCTCGAGCACGAACTAGAAGCGGCTCTCCAGGCGCGCCGACACCCCGGCCTCCTGAAGGTCGAGCCGTTCGAGCATCGCGCGCGCCGCTTCGTCCTCGATGCGTCCCTCGTCGCGTTCGGCAATCAGCGCGGCGCGTTGCGTTCGAAGCACCTGCAGATAGAGCTCGCCGAACACCTCGGCGCGCAGGGTGTGGGTCGCGGGGTCGGGCAGCTCGTCGGCATCCTGCGAGTGCCGGGCAATCGTGCTGACGATCTCGGCGAGCACTCGCGGATCGAGTCCCTCGGGCGGGTTCTCCCGGAACTCGCCGAGAACCTCCTCGGCCGCCTCGTGCACCACGCGCTCGGCGATGAGCGTCTGTTCGCGCTCGTAGTCGGACGTCTCCGCCGAAAGCTTCAGCCGACTGATCAGCAGCGGCAACGTGCTGCCCTGGATCAGCAGGGTGCCGACGCTGACGACGAACGCAATGGCCTGGATGGTGGCACGCTCCGGGAACGGCTCCCCCGCGGCCGTCGTCACCGGGATGGCCGCCGCCGCGGCCAAGGTGACCACGCCACGCATCCCGGTCCACGACACCACCACGCTCTCTTGCCAACTCAGCGACCGACGGTCGATCACCGAACGCCACTTGCCCGGCGGCTTCGCACGACGGCGTGTCCCGAGGGCGCCGCGGCCGCCGGCGGGAGCGGGCACGCTGAGCCGGCTCTCGACGTGGCTCGACAGCTTGCTCCGGCCGAACATGACCAGCACCGACAACGGCCGGATCGCCATCACGATGACGAGCACGATCAGCGAGGCGATGGCCACCTCGCCCAGTGCCTCGTGCGCCTCGCGAAGGTCTTCGAGCACGAACCTCAAATGCAGTCCGATGTAGGCGAACACGAAGGCCTCGAGCAGCACGTCGACCGAGTTCCAGACGTAGCGTTCCTGCAGTCGGGTCTGATATCCGGCCCCGAGGGTTCCGTTGCCGACCACGAACCCGGCGACGACGACGGCCAGCACACCCGAGGCGTGCAACTCCTCGGCGGCGATGAACGCCGCGAACGGCACCACCAAGCCTTGGACCGTCTCCAAGCCCGGATTGGCCAGACGTTTGCGGATCCACAGCGTCACCAACCCGAGGGCGGCACCGACGACCGGTCCCAGCACCGCGCTGTAGCCGAAGAGCAGGAACGGGTTCTCGATGAAGGTGTGACTGCCCGCCACCTGGGCGACCGCGATGGTGAACAACGTCAACGCGGCGGCGTCGTTGATGAGGCTCTCGCCGGTGAGGATCGCCATTACCTTCTTCGGCAAGCCCAGCTTGCGGCCCACGGCAACCGCGGTGACGGCATCGGGCGGCGCGACGATCGCGCCGAGGATCAACGCCGTGCCAAACGTCAACGGCACCACCACGAGCCAGGCCGACACCGCCGCCACGGTGAACGCCGTCACCACGACCAGACCGACACCCAGACCGAGGATCGGCCGGATGTTGCGCAGGAACGTGGGGAACGAGAACGTCAGCGACGCGGAGTACAGCAGCGGCGGGAGCACCACCGTCAGCAAGATGTGCGAATCGAGTTCGGGCGCCTCGAAACCCGGGACGAACGACGCCGCGATGCCGATGACGACGATGATCAGCGCGGGCTCGAGCCCCCTGCGGTGGGCGATGGCGGTGACGACGATCGCGCCGACGACGACGAGGATGAGTTCCACCCGCCAATTGTCCCGTCAAACCGCCCGGGGTGCGCGGGTCGCGGAGCTACACCTGGCAGGTGGGGCACCAGAACAGGTTGCGCGCCTCCATGACCTCGGTGCGGATCGGCGTGCCGCACACCCGGCACGGCTGCCCCGTTCTGCGGTAGACGTAGCTGCGGGGCCGACCGCGCATGCCGGGCTCGCCCTTGTCGTCCTCGCGGCGCACGGTGACGATCTTGCCGCGGGTCACCCCGACCTTCATGAGGGCGACGAGGTCGGTCCACGCCGCGTCGAACTCGGCCTCGGTCATCTTGGTGCCGGGCCGGTGGGGCTCGATGCGGTGACGGAAGAGCAACTCGCTGCGGTAGACGTTGCCCACCCCGGCGATGACCTTCTGGTCCATCAGCAGCGCACCGATAGCCCTGCGCGACTTGCTGATTCGCGTCCAGGCTCGAGATGCGTCGGCATTGCGGCGCAGCGGGTCGGGGCCCAGCCGGTCGACGATGTCGTCGACCTCACCCTGGTGGATCACCTCGCAGACCGTGGGGCCGCGCAGGTCGGTGCCGTACTCCGTGCCGACCATCCGCATCCGCACCTGCCCGACCGGATCCGGCATCGGCACGGGGCGTTCGGTGAACTTGCCGTAGAGCCCGAGGTGGACGTGCACGACGGCGCCGCCCTCGTAGTGGTGGAAGAGATGCTTGCCCCACGCGTCAGCAGTGCGCAACACGCGCCCGCTGACCGCTTCGGCGGCGTCGGCGAAGCGGCCCTGCGGACTGGTCACGATCACGGGCTCGCGGCCGAAGCGCTTCTGGTGCAGGCGCGCCAGCCGATGGAGCGTGTGCCCCTCGGGCATGAGCTAGGCGCCCGGCACGGGTGGTGCGACGTGGGTCTCCTCGTACTCCGAGAGGATGTCGATGCGGCGTTGGTGGCGCGGCGCCTCGGACCACGCGGTGGTGAGGAAGGCGTCGACGAACGTCAACGCGTCCGCGACGGTGTGCATCCGGCCGCCGATGCTCATCACCTGGGCGTTGTTGTGCTGACGGGCCAGCGAGGCCGTCTCGACGCTCCACGCCAGGGCGCACCGGATGCCGGGGACCTTGTTCGCCGCCATCTGTTCTCCGTTGCCGGAACCGCCGATGACGATGCCGAGGCCGTCGGGGTCGGCGAGGGTCTTCTCGGCGGCCGCGATGCAGAACGCCGGGTAGTCGTCCTCGGCGTCGTAGGCGAAGGCACCGCAGTCGACCGGCTCGTGGCCGTGGGACTCGAGGTGCTCGACGATGGCCTGCTTGAGTTCGTATCCGGCGTGGTCAGAGCCGAGGTAGACGCGCATAAGCCGAAACCTTAACCGGCCCGTCCGTGTCGTCGCATCGCGCCTACCTGACTCTCAACCCGTCCAGCAGCACGGTCAGCAGGCGCGGGGTCCGCTCGTTCCATTCGTCGGCCTCGACGTGAGCCAGGAACCACGACAGCAGGATGACGTCGCGCGCGTCGACGTCGCTGCGAAGTACGCCACGTTCGCGGCCGGCGTCGAGCAGAGCGGTCAGCGCCTCGCCGAGCTTGCCGGTCGTCTGGGCCGAGATGTCCTGCCACACCAGCGCTTCCACGGCCGCGATCACACCCATCTTGACCTGGGCGTAGGCCGCGAGTTGGGCGAACCAGTGCTCGAGCGCCACGTCGGGCTCGTGATCGGCCAGCAGCGTGTGGGCGAGCGCGACCAGGTCGTCGATCTCGTGGTCGTAGAGGGCACGGATCAGCTCGTCACGGGTGGCGAAGTGGCGGTAGAGCGTCCCCTGCCCCACGCCGGCTCGACGTGCGACGGCGCTGAGTTTGAGCTCGCCGGGCCCGGCGACGAGTTCGCGGGCCGCCTCGATGATCGCCGCACGGTTGCGCGCCGCGTCGCTGCGTTCCGCCATCATCCCCCTTGCAAACGGACGAACTGTCCGTTTCAATGAAGCGGATACATCGTCCGCTTACCGGGGGAGGCTAACAATGGGCGCACTCGACGACAAGGTGGTCGCCATCACCGGCGCCAGCAGCGGGATCGGAGCCGCGACCGCGCGGCGGCTCGCTCGGGCCGGCGCCGCGGTGGTGCTCGGCGCCCGCCGCACCGAGCGGCTCGACGCCCTCGCGGCAGAGATCCGCGCCGCCGGGGGCCGAGCGATCGGCGTCGCCGTGGACGTCACCCGTGCCGAGGACCTGCACGAGCTGATCGCGACCGCGGTCTCCAGCTACGGCCGGCTCGACGTAGTGGTCGCCAGCGCCGGCATCGGGCCCATCTCCCCGATGAACGCGCGTCGCCGCACCGACTGGGACGCGATGATCGACGTCAACCTTCGCGGAGTCCTGCACGGCATCGACGCCGCCCTCCCGGTCTTCGAGCAGCAGGGCCGCGGTCACTTCGTCACCATCGTCTCCACCGCCGGTCTGAAGATCGTGCCGACGATGGCGGTGTACGCCGCGACCAAGAACGCCGTCCGCACCGTTCTGGAGGGGCTGCGTCAGGAGTCGACCGACGGAACGTTGAAGACCACGGCGATCTCGCCAGGCTACGTGCGAACCGAATTCGGTGACTCGGTCACCGATCCCACCATCCGTGCCGAGATCGGCCGCACCATGGCCGATTTCGCGCTCGACCCGGACGCCGTCGCCAGGGCCGTCGAGTTCGTCGTCGACCAACCGTGGGAGGTCGAGGTCGGCGAACTGTCGATCCGGCCCACCAGGCAGGGATGACTAGCCGACGGTGATGGCGTCGAGCCGTTCCTTGATGAAGTCCGCCGAGGTGACGGGCGCCAACCCCGAGACCCGGCCCATCGGCGGAGCCAACGGCGTGACCAGCGCGTCGTGATTGGCCTCGTAGAAGTAGATCAGCGAGACCAGGTCCTCCTCCGGCGCCTCGGGCTGCGGTGGCAGCACGCGATGCCGACCCGACGGCCAACGCCGACCGCTCCAGTACTCCAGCAGGTCGCCGATGTTGACCGTCAACGCGGCGGGGTCATACGGTGCGTCCTCCCACCCCTGCGCCTCCGAATACACCTGCAGCCCACCGGCTCCCGGCTCACGATCCAGCACGGTGACGGTGCCGAAGTCGGTGTGCGGGCCGATGCGGAACTGGCCGGGCTCGGGCTCCCCCACGACGCTCACCGGCGGGTAGTGGTTGATGTTCATCGTCCACGTCGGCCGATCCGACAGCCGAGCCCAGGGATTGGCGGGTAAGCCCAGCGCGTGGGCGAACAAGGCCAGCAGATCGTCGGAGAGTCGACGCAGCGCCGCGGTGTACTCGGTCACCAGCGCCTGCCAGCCGGGCGCCTCGTCGGGCCACACGTTGGGCGCAAACCAGATTCGGTCGACGTCCGGGTCACCGGTGGCCGTCTCGGCGCCTAGGCTGAAGCTCTCCTTCAAGTCGGGCGGTGTCTCGGTGCCCTCGGCGTAGCCGTTGGCCTCGGCGCCCGGGCCGATCCACCCGTGCCCGCCCACCGGCACGCTGTAGCGCTGCTTGACCTCGAGCGGCTGGGCGAAGAACCCTCGACTGGCCTTGCGCACCGCGGCCGCCAGATCGGGGTCGACGCCGTGCCCGGTGACCAGGATGAACCCCGCCTGCTGCAGGCTCGCGTCGACCTCCGCGGCGACCACGTCGGCCTCCGCACCGCCGGCGCGCCAGCGCGAGATGTCAACGGTGGCAACGACACTCACTTCTTCTCACCCATTCCCGTCATTCGCCGATGTCCTCCAGCCACAACTCCGGCCGCGCCGCGATGAAGTCGGTCATCATCCGAACGCACCGCTCGTCCTCGAGGACGGTCACCTCGACACCGTTCTCGGCGAGCCAGTCGTGGCCGCCGCTGAACGTCTTGGCCTCCCCGACGATGACCGCGCCGATGTTGAACTGCCGCACCAACCCACTGCAATACCAGCACGGCGAGAGCGTGGTGACCATGATCGTCGACCGGTAGTTGCGTTGGCGGCCCGCCGCCCGAAACGCGTCGGTCTCACCGTGCACCGACGGGTCGTCGTCCTGAACCCGCCGGTTGTGGCCGCTTCCGAGCAGCACGCCGTCGCGACTGAACAGCGCAGCTCCGATGGGAATGCCGCCCTCCGACAATCCCTTTCGGGCCTCCTCGACGGCGACGTCGAGCATGTCCTGCGGTGTCACGGCGTCACGCGCTCCGCGGCGATCTTGGAACGGCACACCATCAGATAGGCGCCGCCGGCGATCAGGAAGCCGACGAAGAACGTGACGTCACCCAGCTGGGGCACCGCCCGGGCGACGAACCCGGTGAACTTCACCTGGTTGGAGAACAGTAGAACCGACACGACGATGCCGACCGCGAACGACGCCAGCCCCGGCCAGTTGGCGTAGGACCGGTCGTACAGGTAGCCGGCGATCCTCTGGTCGCGGCGCAGGTACTGGTCGGCGAAGACCACCCCGAGCCACGGCCCGATCCAGTAGGCGATGATCAGGAGGAACGCCTCGTAGCTTTGCGCGGCGTCCGGCAGCGCCCACAACGCCACCAGGAAGCCCGCCACGCCGAAGAACACCGTGACCAAGGCTCGGGCGACGTGGGCCGGCAGCTTGATCCCGATCGTCACGAATGCCATTGCGCCGGAGTAGATGTTGATGGAGTTGGCCGCGATGGCCCCGATGGCGATGGCCAACAGCGTCGCCTTGGCGATCGGTGAGGACAGCTCGCCGGTGAAGGCCTCGGTGGGGTTCGACGACAGCGCGGGGCCGATCGTCACCGACGCGGCACCCACTACCTCGAGCGCCACGCAGGACAGGAACAGGCCCGCCGAGGCGAACAGTCCCGTGTGGGCGCGTGACACCGTCGAGGGCAGGTAGCGCGTGTAGTCCGCGGCATACGGCGTCCAGCCGGCCGCGTAGCCGAACGCGGTACCGACGGTGAGCAGGAACCCGCCGAGCCCGCCCACTCCGTCGGGCAGCGCCGCCGCGTCGAAGTGGGACTTGGTGAGGATGGCCACCGACGCAATCGCGAAGATGACGGCCAGTACCGGGAACGACCAGCGCTCGAAGGCCTGGACGAGGTTGTGTCCGAAGAACGCGAAGGCGGTCTGGATCACGACGATGATGACCAGCCCGAGCCAGGCGTCGATACCGAACAACGCCGCGAGGGCGTAGGCGCCGCTGACGCTGTTGGTGGCGAACCACCCGACACCGGCGGTGACCGACATCAGGACGGACGGCACCGCGTTGCCCTTGAAACCGAACGCCAATCGGCCGAGCACCATCTGCGGCACGCCGTGCAGGGGACCGCGCGCGGAGAGGAAGTAGTGCGCGAGCGCGCCGAGGCCGGTGCCGACGACGATGCCCGCGACCGCCTGCCAGAAGCTCATGCCGTAGACGGCCACGGCGAGCACGCCGACGAAGATCGTGGCGAACTCGAGGTTCGGCGAGGTCCAGGTCCAGAACAGCTGGCTCGGCTTGCCATGGCGGTCCGCCTCGGCGATGAATTCGTTGCCGCCGGGCTCGACCGCGGCGAGCTTGTTGCGGTACGAACCGTCGGTGGTGGGCTCGGCCGTCGTCATGAATGCACCGTCATGGGTACACCGTCGCTCCACGTGCCCGTTGCCGCAACTCGACGTGGGGTCGTCCGGACACCTACCGGCAACGAATCACTCCCATGACTTCACCGACGACGTCCCCGCCGACGACGCGCCTGCCCGCCGTCCGCGCCGCGATCACCGGAGTGATCGCCGTCGTCGCCGCACTCGGAGCGGGCCACCTCGTCGCGGGACTGCTGCTGACGCCGTCGGCGTCGCCCTTCTTCGCGGTTGGCAATTCCGCGGTCGACCGGACCCCGGCAGCGGTGAAGGACTTCGCCATCCGGAACTTCGGGACCAACGACAAGACCGCCTTGCTGATCGGGATGGCGGTGGTGCTGGTGCTCGTCGGCGCGCTCGCGGGGCTGGCCTCGCGGCGCAGCGCGGTCCCGGGACTGACCGTCGTGATCGCGCTCGGTGCCGTCGGCGCGCTCGCCGTCGGTGAGCAGTCGACTCAACCCCTGGGATATCTGGCGCCCGCCGCCGCGCTGATCGCCGGGGGCGGCGTGTTCTGGTGGTTGCACGGCCGGGCACGACCGGCGAACACCGACGCAGGACTTCCGGATCCGAAGGGGCGACGACGCTTCCTGCTGGGCTCGCTCGTCGCGGCGGTCGGCGCCGTCGTCGCAGGTGTCGGCGGTGTCTCGCTGGCGCGCCGGGTCGACGTCGCTGCCTCCCGCCAGCGGGTCGGAACACTCGTGCCGACGACACCCGCGCCGCCGATCCCCGCCGGTGCCGCGTTCCCCGAACTCGGCACCCCGACGTTCCTGACGCCGCCGGCCGACTTCTACCGGATCGACGTCAACCTCGAGGTCCCGCAATTACGCGCCGAGGACGCGACGCTGCGCATCACCGGGCTGGTCGACGAGCCGATGGAGTTCACCTTCGACGACATTCGCGCCATGCCGCTGGTCGAACAGACGATCACGATGACGTGCGTGTCCAACGAGGTGGGCGGGCCCTACGTCTCCACCGCGAACTTCATCGGGGTGCCCCTGATGGATCTGCTCGACCGGGCGGGCATCCAGAGCGGCGCCGAGCAGGTGGTCGGCCATTCCGTCGACGGCTTCACCCTGGGCACCCCGTTGGACATGCTGCGCGCGACCGGCAAGCAGGCGATGCTGGTGATCGGGGCCAATCGAGAGGCACTGCTGCCCGAGCACGGCTTCCCGATGCGCACCGTCGTCCCCGGTCTGTACGGCTACGTGTCGGCGACGAAGTGGCTCACCGAGCTCGAACTCGCCACCTACGACGTCATTCCGTACTGGGTCGAGCGCGGTTGGGACGGCCGGCCGCCCGGCGTCGTACCCATCAAGATCTCCTCCCGCATCGACGCGCCCAAGGCGTTCGCGCAAGTGTCCGGACCCGTCACCGTGGCCGGCACGGCATGGGCCCAGGGGCGCGGCATCAGCCGCGTCGAACTGCGATTCGACGACGGCCCGTGGCAGCCCGCGGAACTGTCCACCGAGGTCAACCTCAACACCTGGCGGATGTTCAAGCTGACGACGACCCTGGCTCCGGGCCAGCACACCGTCACCAGCCGAGCGTTCGACGGCGCCGGCGCGATGCAGGTTCAGGAGCGCCTGCGGCTGCTGAACCCCGGCCCGGTGCCCGACGGCTCGACCGGTTGGCAGTCGATGATCTTCACCGTCGCCTGAGGCGACGGCGGCTCAGTCGAACTCGGGCGACTCGTGCCGGGTGCGCTTGAGCTCGAAGAAGTGCGGATACCCGGCGAAGATCACCGACGCGTCCCACAGCTTTCCGGCCTCTTCGCCGCGCGGGATGCGCGAGAGCACCGGTCCGAAGAACGCGACCCCGTTGACGTGGATGGTGGGCGTGCCGACGTCGTCGCCGACCGCGTCCATGCCTTCGTGGTGGCTCTTGCGCAGCGCCTCGTCGAACTTGTCGCTGGTGGCCGCCTCGGCCAACTCGGCCGGAAGACCGACCTCGTCGAGGGATTCGGCGATGACCCGTTCGAAGTCCGGGTCGGTCTCGCGGTAGCCCTGGTCGTGGATCCTCGTACCCATCGCCGTGTACAGCGGGCTGAGGATCTCGTTGCCCTTGGCCTGCTCGGCGGCGATCGCCACGCGTACCGGACCCCAGGCCTTCTTCATCATCTCGCGGTACTCGTCGGGAAGATCGCGTCCCTCGTTGAGTACGGCGAGGCTCATCACGTGGAACTTCACGTCGATGTCGCGAACCTTCTGCACCTCGAGGATCCATCGAGAGGTGATCCAGCACCACGGGCACAGCGGGTCGAACCAGAAACCGGCAACATCCTTGTTGGCCATCGTCAAATCCTCTCGTCGGTCACACGCCTCGGGTGGGCAGAATTCCGTTCAGCACAACCCAGCATGCCCTGACCGTGTTCCCGGACTACGTCTAGGCTTGGCCGACGTGGCACTTCCCAACCTCACTCGCGACCAGGCGGCCGAGCGCGCAGCGCTCGTCGCAGTAGACGACTACCGGATCGCACTCGATCTGACCGAGGGCGGTGAGCGGACCTTCCGGTCCCAGACCACCGTGACGTTCGACGCCACCCCCGGCGCGGACACCGTCATCGACCTCGCCGCCGAGACCGTCCGCCGCGCGACGCTCAACGGCGTGGACGTCGACGTGTCGGGCTACGACGAGTCCACCGGCATCCCGCTGGTCGGCCTGGCCGAGCACAACGTCGTCGTGGTCGACGCCGACTGCCGCTACTCGAACACCGGCGAGGGTCTGCACCGTTTCGTGGACCCGGTCGACGACGAGGTGTACCTGTACTCGCAGTTCGAGACCGCCGACGCCAAGCGCATGTTCGCCTGCTTCGACCAGCCGGATCTGAAGGCCACCTTCGACGTCTCGGTCACCGCACCCGAGCACTGGCAGGTCATCTCCAACGGCGCCACGGTGTCGGTAGACAACGGAGTGCACACCTTCGCGACCACCCCGCGAATGAGCACCTACCTCGTCGCCCTGATCGCCGGTCCGTACGCCCGCTGGGACGACGTCTACTCCGACGAGCACGGCGAGATTCCGCTCGGCATCTTCTGCCGCGGTTCCCTGGCCGAGTACATGGACGCCGAGCGGCTGTTCACCGAGACCAAGCAGGGTTTCGGCTTCTATCACCAGAACTTCGGCGTGCCCTACGCATTCGGCAAGTACGACCAGCTGTTCGTCCCGGAGTTCAACGCCGGGGCCATGGAGAACGCCGGCGCGGTGACGTTCCTGGAAGACTACGTCTTTCGGTCCAAGGTGACGCGCTACAGCTATGAACGCCGCGCCGAGACGGTGCTGCACGAGATGGCGCACATGTGGTTCGGCGACCTGGTCACCATGCAGTGGTGGGACGACCTGTGGCTCAACGAGTCGTTCGCGACCTTCGCCTCGGTGCTGTGCCAAAGCGAGGCAACCGAATACACGGCCGCCTGGACCACCTTCGCCAACGTCGAGAAGTCGTGGGCCTACCGCCAGGACCAGTTGCCGTCGACGCACCCCGTCGCCGCCGACATCCCGGACCTGCACGCCGTGGAGGTCAACTTCGACGGCATCACCTACGCCAAGGGCGCCAGCGTCCTCAAACAACTCGTCGCCTACGTGGGCCTCGAGGCATTCCTGGCGGGCCTGCGCGACTACTTCCGCGACCACGCCTTCGCCAACGCGACCTTCGGCGATCTGCTTGGGGCACTGGAGAAGTCGTCCGGACGCGACCTGTCGCACTGGGGCCGCCAGTGGCTCAAGACCACCGGCCTGAACACGCTGCGGGCCGACTTCGACGTCGACGGCGACGGCGCGTTCACCCGCTTCGCGATCGACCAGAGCGGCGCAGCCCCCGGAGCGGGCGAGACCCGCGTGCACCGCCTGGCCGTCGGCATCTACGACGACGACGGGTCGGGCAAGTTGGTGCGCACCCACCGCGAGGAACTCGACGTCGAGGGCTCGAGCACCGACGTGCCCGCCCTGCGGGGCGTGTCGCGGGGCCAGCTGATCCTGGTCAACGACGACGACCTGACCTACTGCTCGCTGCGCCTGGATCCCGTGTCGCTGCAAACGGTGCTGACCCGCATCGCCGACATCGCCGACTCGCTGCCCCGCACCCTGGCGTGGTCGGCGGCCTGGGAGATGACGCGCGAGGCCGAACTGAAGGCCCGCGACTTCGTGGAGCTGGTCAAGGCCGGCGTGCACGCCGAGACCGAGGTCGGCGTCGCTCAGCGTCTCCTGCTGCAGGCGCAGACCGCCCTCAACGCCTACGCCGACCCGGACTGGGCGTGCTCGCAGGGCTGGCCCGCGTTCGCCGACCGTCTCCTGGAACTGGCCCGCGCGGCCGAGGCCGGCTCGGACTTCCAACTGGCCTACGTCAACGCGCTGTGCACTTCGGCGCTCTCGCTGCGGCACACGGCGGTCTTGGCGGCGCTGCTCGACACCGACCCCGCCGAGTTGGAGCTGCCGGGCCTGACCGTCGATGCCGACCTGCGGTGGCGCATCGTCACCGCGCTCGCGGCCGGTGGCGACGTCGACGAGAACGGCGTCGACACGCCGTTCATCGACGCCGAGGCGCAGCGCGACCGAACCGCCGCGGGCCGGCGCAACGCGGCGGCGGCATCGGCCGCCCGCCCACAGGCCGCGGTCAAGGAGGCGGCGTGGCAGCAGGTCATCGAGGACGACACGCTGGCCAACATCACCACGAGGGCGATCGTCACCGGGTTCGTGCAGCCCGGGCAGGCTGCGCTGCTGAAGCCGTTCGGCGAGAAGTACTTCGACGCGATCCTCGGCGTGTGGGAGCGCCGCTCCAGCGAGGTTGCCCAGACGGTCGTCATCGGCCTGTACCCGTCGTCGGACGTCAGCCAGGAGGGCCTGGACGCGGCGGACCGGTTCCTGGCCGGTGACGTGCCACCGGCGCTGCGCCGGTTGGTGATCGAGGGTCGCGCCGGCGTCGAGCGGGCACTCAAGGCGCGCGCGTTCGACGTGTCCTGACCGGGTCTGCCTCACCGATCTTCGGCGGTGGGTGCCCTACGCTCGCGCCATGGCCGCCACCAACAGTCGCCGTGCGCGCGCTGCCCGCAGGCGCAAGCGGCGGATGGACGGTGCGCAGAACGACCTGACCACCGAGGAGTGGACGGCGATCAGGGCGCTGTGGGGTGGGTGCGCCTACTGCGGGGCTGGTGACCGGCCGCTGCAGCGCGACTGCGTCATGGCCATCTCCCGCGGCGGGCGCTACACGTTGGACAACGTGGTGCCCGCCTGCGCGGCGTGCAACGCCAGCAAGTGCAACGACGAGGTGACCGCCTGGCTGCGCCGCAAACGGCTCGACGAACGCGCCTTCCTCGAACGGTACGTCGGGATCAGGGCTGAACTACTCAAGGCCGCAGCAAACAGCCTTTCGCCCGACGACGCGCCGAGCTAGGGCCGACACCCTCGGGCGAACGCATGGCCCACCAGCGTTCTGGTGAGCGCAACATCACACGTCAGAGCTTGATTTACGTGGATGTAACAAGGGACTATTGGGGAGTCTGCCAGCGGGACGACCCCCGTGTTGGCGACGCAACAGCAACCCCAGCCCTGTGATCCAGGGCACAATGAAGGAGTACCACCATGCCGTTCCCCCGCCTGCGCGCCGATCTGACGCGCACGATGAACCGTCGTCGCCTCTACGCCCGCATCAACGCGCTGCCCGATTCGACGGTGCGCGAGGAGCTGCTGGCCATCGCCCAGCGCCACGACGAGAACAACTGATCCAACGACGTCAAAGCCGGTGACCATGGAGGTCACCGGCTTCTTCGTCTCGAAAGGGGTGTCTAGCGGGGCGAGACGCCGGCGCTGAGCACGCGCACCGCGCTGATCAGCCCGTCGACGAGGTTGCCCTCCCGGAACGACGCGGCAGCCGCCGAGACGCCGAGCGGAGCAGCCTCCTCGATGCCGCGGCCCTTCACCTCGGACCCGTAGACCACTTCGATGGCCTTCTGGTTCGGGGACACGGCCAGCAGCACCGCATTGTTCGGCGTGGGTACCTTGGCCAGGATCTCGCGCGCCGTGGCCGCGGTGTCGTCGCCGAGGCCGCCCACGTAGACGGCGAAGCGAGCCTTGGCCGCCCGCGATCCGTACTTCAGGGCGTCGTCGAGCACGACGAGATCCTTGACGGGGAACGGGTAGTGCACCGACAGCTCTCCGGGCTCGGTGACACCCGAGACGCGTCCGCTGGCGGTGTAGACGTAGCCGTAGGGCAGCGCCTCCGAGCTGGTCTTGGCCAACTCGGTCGAATGATCGCTACCACTTGCCACTTGCGCCACCTCCCACCGTCAGATGCGATCCGTGTCCGTGATCGGCCGGTTCGTCGGCTGCCCAGAGGATCGGATCGTGGGTCCACTCGTCGGTCAACTGATACGTCGCTGGGTGCGGACCCTTGCGCCGGAAGATCACGGCGGCAAGAACCAGGGCCAGAAGGATCGGGACCCCGCCGAGCAGCGAGTGCGTAAGTGCTGTGCTCACATCGCAAACCGTATCTCAATACCCGCCGAGGGTGACCACTCAGGCCGCTCCCTCGCCCAGGTATCGCACCCACGCCGGATCGAGCTCCTTGATCGAGGACAACAGGCGCCAGTGCTGCCCCTTGGGCGGAAGAGGTGTCGAACGCAGCGCCCAACCCAGCTCGGAGAGCAACCGGTCGGCCTTGCGGTGGTTGCACCCCGCGCACGCCGCCACGCAGTTCTCCCACGAGTGCGCACCACCGCGACTGCGCGGAACCACGTGGTCGACGGTGTCGGCCTTGGAGCCGCAGTACGCGCACCGGAACCGATCACGGTGCATGAGAGCCGCCCTGGTCATCGGTACGCGGGCCCGGTACGGAACCCGGACGAAGGAACGCAGTCGAATCACCGAGGGCACCGTGATCGCCCGGGTCGCGGAGTGGATGACCGGGCCACCGGGGTCGGCGTGGACCACGTCGGCCTTGCCACACAACAGCATGACCACCGCACGCCGGGCGGGCAGCGCCGCCAGCGGCTCATAGGTGGAATTGAGCAGGAGCACCCTGCGACGGCCCCAGACACCGCCTTCGGCGCCGGGAGGACGGTCCTCGACTCCGGGAAGGGGCAGGGTCTGCGCAGCAAGCACCGATACGCCAGGTGAACTCGCCGCGGTCAGATGTCCGCGGCTCTTCCTTCGCTGCGACATGGATCCTCCGAGTGATAGTGCACCACGGATCGCCGCCAATCGCACGGCAATTTGGGCGGTGTTCGCAGGTCACTCCGATGAACATCCGGTGACGGCGACCGTCACGCCCCCGGCCGCTCCACCCCCGGACGGGGGAAGGGACAATGGCGGACGTGACGGAACAACCCACGTCGTTCTACGACGAAGTCGGCGGAGCCGAGACGTTCCAGACCATCGTGTCGACGTTCTACCAACTCGTCCGCGACGACGAGATCCTGCGTCCGCTGTACCCCGAGGACGACCTCGACGGGGCCGAGGAGCGGCTGCGCATGTTCCTCGAGCAGTACTGGGGCGGCCCGCGGACGTACTCGGACCTACGGGGGCATCCTCGGCTGCGCATGCGGCACGCACCGTTCAAGGTCGGCCCCATCGAACGTGACGCCTGGCTGCGCTGCATGCACACCGCAATCGCCGACGTGGACTCGACGACCCTCGACGACGCGCATCGTCAGGTGCTGCTGAACTACCTCGAGATGGCCGCCCAGTCGATGGTCAACTCGCCGTTCTAGCGCAGCACCACGGCCCGATCACCGCGGCGACGGTAGACGGTGCCGAACCGGGCGTCGACGCGCAACCACGTCGGCAGGACACGCACCCGCACCACTTCGTCGGCGGCCACCGACTCGGGGGCGAATTGGTCGGTGGTCGCCGCCTGCGGCAGGAAACCCATTGCCGTCAAGGCGAATACGCATCGCATCGGCACGCCGACGGTGACGTCACCGGAGCTGACCTGGACCACTTCCTGATCCAGCAGCGAGGCCGGCGGGCCGTGGGCGCTGCCGTATTCCTTGGCCAGGGTGACGCCACGCTGGGCGAGGTCGAGCACCGCGCGGGCAGGCACGTCGTCGAGGTGGACGAACCCGGTCTCCGGAGGCAGCATCCCGCGCCAGGCGGAGTCCATCGCGAAACCGGGGTCCACGAAACCCGACCGGTCCATCGACGGCAGGGCCAACGCGAGCGCGTCCGCACCGACGGAGAGGTCGGTGGGCGCGACGCGGCCGCCAACCACGCGGCTGGCCAGCACGTCGAAACCCGTTGCGAGCCATGCCACCACCTGGTGGTCACCGCGCTGGCGCAGCCGGACGACGCTGGCGTCGTCGAGTCGCACGGCGCGGTCGACGAACGTGGCCAGGTCCTCCCGGTGGGCGGCGTCGTCGAGCCAGAGTCCGCGTTCGCCGGCGCTCACCGCAGGTAACGCTGCAGATAGTCGCGGTGATGCGGAGCGAGCCGCACCAGACGCTGCTCCGCGATGTGGAACGCGGCCAGTTGCGACTCACCGATCACCGCCGGCTTGGAGTCCGGGTCGGCCAACGCCGACCGCACCTCGTAGCCGAGCGTGAAGTCGACCGCACGCAGCCGGTTGACCCAGATCGTCACCTGCAGAGGCGAATCCGCGAGCCGCAGCTGTCCCTTGTAGACCACGCGCACCTCGGCGATCAACAACCCGATGGTGTCGAAGTCGTCCGCGAACGGCTCGGTGAGGAACGGGACGCGCGCCTCCTCGAGGATCGTCACCATCGTGCCGTGGTTCACGTGTTGATACATGTCGATGTCGGACCACCGCACCGGCACCGGCGTCGTGAAGCGGGGCTTGGGTTCTGGCTGGTCGGTCACCCGGTGGTTCCCGTTCCGCTGGTCCTGGTCATGCTGCGGATCTGGCGGGCGGCCACCGACAGCGTGGCCAGGTCCTCGTCCCCGTCGGAGTAGATCTCGCCGAGCGTACGACGGGCGCGGGCCACCCGGGAACTGTTGGACAGCTCCCACTCCTCGATCTTCTGCTCGCCGGTCTCGTCGGGCTCGCCGACGGCCAGCACGTCGAAGCACAGTGCCCGAAGCGATCCGTAGATGTCGTCCCGAATCGCCAAGCGCGCCAAGGAATGCCAGCGATCGTCACGGGCCAGCCGCGACACGGCGGTGAGCAGCCCGTCGGCGCTGAGGTGGTCCATCATCGCGAAGTAGGTGTCGGCCACCTCGGCGGCGTCGCGCTCGACGATGTCGGAGATGTCGATGATGTCGAGCAAGCTGTACTGGTAGAGCCCCGTCGCCACCATCATCGCGAGATCTTCGTCGATGCCCTCGGCCACGAACTCCCCGGAGTCCTTGGCCACGATGGCCTTGTCCAGACCGCGCAGCCACTCCGACATCCGCGGAGTCAGCGCGGCCACCTTCTCGGCGAACCTGTTCACCTCCGCGCCGACGGCCAGCGGCTGGGGGCGGTTGTTCAGCAACCACCGACCGGCCCTGTCGATCAGACGCCGCAGGTCCAGGGTCATCCGGTCGGTGACCGCCACCGGCGCGCCCGCGGCCCCCGCGGCCCTGATCTGGCGCCACACGTCCCCGACCTTGAAGATCTCGTCGGTCGCGACGTAGGCCCGGACCGCGTCGACCGGTCCCACGCCGACATCCTCGGCGACCCGGTAGGCGTAGCTGATGCCCGCGGTGTCGACGAGGTCGTTGACGAGCATCGTCGTGACGATCTCCCGGCGCAGCTGGTGGGTGCGGATCTCTGGGCCGAAGCGGTCCCGCAGTTGATGCGGGAAGTACTCGGGCAGCCGGGCGGCGAAGACCTCCTGATCGGGCAGCTCGCTGCCGAGCACTTCGTCCTTGAGCGCCAGCTTCACGTATGCCATCAGCGTGGACAGCTCCGGGGACGTGAGCCCCAGCCCCGCCTCGACCCGGCGGCGGACCTCCTTGTCAGTGGGCAGCGCCTCCAACTCGCGGTTGAGGCCCCGCTCGGCGAGAGCCTTGATCTGGCGGGCGTGGACGGTGAGCAGACCGGGCGCGTTGGCCCGGCTGGTACCCATCAGGTCGTTCTGAGCGGCGTTGTCCTGCAACACCAACTCCCCGACCTCGTCGGTCATCGACATCAGCAGCGGGGTGCGCTCCTCGGCGCTGACCTGCCCACCGGTGACCAGCGAGTCGACGAGGATCTTGATGTTGACCTCGTGGTCGGAGCAGTCGACGCCGGCGGAGTTGTCGAGCGCGTCGGTGTTGACGTGCCCGCCGTTGAGTTCGAACTCGATGCGACCGCGCTGGGTCACGCCGAGGTTGCCGCCCTCGCCGATCACCTTGGCGCGCATTTGATTGGCGTTCACGCGCACCGCGTCGTTGGCGCGGTCGCCGACGTCGGCGTCGGATTCGGACTCGGCCTTGACGTAGGTGCCGATGCCGCCGTTCCAGAACAGGTCGACCGGGGCCTGCAGGATCGCCTTCATCAGCGCGGGCGGCGTCATCTCCTCGACGTCGTCGTCCAGACCCAACGCGGCACGGACCTGCTCGCTGATCGGGATCGACTTGTGCTCGCGGCTGTACACGCCGCCGCCGTCGCTGACGAGGCTGCGGTCGTAGTCGTCCCAACTGGAGCGCGGCAGCGCGAACATCCGCTCGCGCTCGGACCACGATGCCGCCGCGTCGGGGTTGGGGTCGAGGAAGACGTGGCGGTGGTCGAACGCGGCGACGAGTCGAATGTGCTTGGACAGCAACATGCCGTTGCCGAACACGTCACCGCTCATGTCGCCGACCCCGACGACCGTGAAGTCCTGGGTCTGGGTGTCGACGCCCATCTCGCGGAAGTGCCGCTTCACCGATTCCCACGCGCCCTTGGCGGTGATGCCCATCGCCTTGTGGTCGTAACCGACCGAACCGCCGGAGGCGAAGGCATCGCCGAGCCAGAACCCGTAGGACTTGGCGACGTCGTTGGCGATGTCGGAGAACGTGGCGGTGCCCTTGTCCGCGGCGACGACGAGGTAGGCGTCGTCACCGTCGCGGCGCACGACGTTCGCGGGCGTGGTGACCGCACCCGTCGCGGTGTCGACGTTGTCGGTGACGTCGAGCAGGCCGGAGATGAACAGCCGGTAGCAGGCCACGCCCTCGTTGCGGTAGGCGTCGCGGTCGGCGGCGTCGTCACCGGTGGGGGCCGGCGGGCTCTTCACCACGAAGCCGCCCTTCGCGCCGACCGGCACGATGACGGCGTTCTTGACCGCCTGCGCCTTGACCAGACCGAGGATCTCGGTGCGGAAGTCCTCGCGGCGGTCCGACCACCGCAGACCACCGCGGGCGACGTTGCCGAATCGCAGGTGCACGCCCTCGACCCGAGGCGAGTAGACGAAGATCTCGTATCGCGGTCGCGGCAGGGGCAATTCGTCGATCAGGCCGGGATTGAGCTTGATCGACAACACATCCTGGCTGCGCGCCGAGTCGGGGCTCGTGACGAAGTAGTTGGTGCGCAGCGTCGCCTGGATCATCGAGGCGAATGCCCGCAACACCCGGTCGGTGTCGAGGCTGACCAACGCGTCGATGCCGACGGCGACCGCGTTCGCCGCCGCCGAGGCGTCGCGCTTCTTCTCCCCCGACTCGGACTGCGCGTCGTCGGGGTCGAAGAGCGCCTCGAACAACTCGACCAACGCTCGGGCAGTCGCCGGGTTGTCGCCGACGACCGTCTCGATGTGGGACTGACTGTAGGGAAAACCCGCCTGCCGCAAGTACTTTGCATACGCCCGCAGCACCGTGACCTGCTGCCAGGTGAGGCCGGCCCGCATGACCAGTTCGTTGAAGCGGTCGATCTCGACTCGGCCGTACCAGATCGCGGTGACGGTGTCGGCGAACCGCATGGCGGTCGCCTCGCGTTCGACGGGGTCGTCTTGTTCGCGGATCGACTTCTGCGGCAAGATCTTGAACTGGTAGATCCACACCGGCATGCCGTCGGGGCGGTTGACGTAGAACGGGCGTTCCTCGAGGACGACGACGCCCATGCACTGCAGCATCGGCAGTAGCACGCTCAGCGACGCCGAGCGACCCGCGAGATACCACGTCAGGTTGGCGGGCTGCCCCTCCCCGCCGTCGGCGAAGACGAGTTTGACCGAATCATCGTGCAGCTCTTCGATGATCGCGATGTCGCCGATGGCGTCGTGCGGAGTGAACGCCTGCCGGTAGACCTCGGGGAAGGCAGAGGAGTAGTGCTCGGCTGCGGCGCGGGAGATCGCTCCGGTGGGAACCGCACCCATCAACCGGTCACCCCAGGTGCGGGCAGCCTCGGTCAGCAGGTTCTGAATCCTGGTCTCGGCGTCGAGCGAGACGTCGACGTCCTCGGGCTTGCTGCCGTCGGGCAGCCGAACGGTGAAGTGCACGACGGCCCAGGGTGATTCGCTGACCCGCGCGGTGTACTCGAGGCTCTCGCCACCGAGCTCGCGGACCAGGATGTCCTGCATCTCCAGACGCACGACGGTCGTGTACCGGTCACGCGGCAGGTACACCAGGCAGGACACGAAGTGCGAGAGCTGGTCGGTGCGCAGGAACAGCAGCGCCCGGCGGCGTGAGCCGAGGTCGACCACGGCGTTGGCCATGTCGAGGAGCTGCTGGGCTCCCATCGAGAACAGCTCCGAGCGCGGAATGGTCTGGATGATGTCCAGGGTCAGCGGACCCGGGTGGCTGTTGTCACCGTGCGAGAGCGCCAGTGCCTCGCGGACGCGACGCGAGATCAACGGTATCTCCAGCACGTTCGCGTTGGAGGCGGCGACGGTGAACAACCCGACGAACCGGTGCTCGATCGCGGCGGTCTGACCGGGCAGGGTCTCGCGGACCACCACGATGTGGGGATGTGCACCGTAGCGCAGATAGCTCGGCATGGTGGCCTGGGCGAGCACCAGCAGGTCGTCCTGCTCGGTCAACTGCGGCAACACGTCGGTCCGCAGCCGCAGCACGCCGAGCCGGCTGGCGGGGTCGACGGTGGCCCCGCCGTCCTCGACCGAGCAGCGCTGATAGCCCAGCAGCACGAAGTGTCCGTCGGCGAGCCATCGCAGCAGCGCCGCCACGTCGCGGCGGTCATAGGACGGGAAGTGACCCTCGCGGTCGGAGTCCAGCTGGCTGGCGAGCACGACCAACGCGGCGTCCAGGGCCGACTCGTCGAGGGCCACCTGCCGGGCGTCGCCGAGCACGCTGGGCAGCAGCGAGGCCGCCTCGGCGACGGCCTTGTCGTCGGCCGTCGGCGCGAGCTGGACGTGGATCCACGCCTCGTCCACGCCGTCGCGCGGCGCGTCGGGCGCGTTGACGGGATGGACGTCCAGCAGTCCTCCGGCGGGATCGCGCCGGACGCGGAACACAGGGTTCATGATCGCGGTGTACGCGACGCCGAGGCGGTGCAGGAGCACCGCCACGGTGTCGGTCAGCATCGGGGTCTGATCGGTGACGATCTGGATGGCCGGGCCGATTCCGTCGGGATCGTCGGCGGCGTGCACGGCGACCTTCGTGTCACCGGTGGCGCGCTGCTGCCCGACCGCGCGGTGGGCGGCCAGCAACGCCGGGGACACGGTGCGACGCGAGACGTCGACGGGCATCGTCAGCGCGGCGTCGGTGGCGGGTGCGTCACCGTGAGGGCCCTGGTGAGTGGCGAGGTAGGCCTTGGCGACGTCATCGGCGTCGACCTCCCGACTCCGCTCGACCATCGCGGTCTCGTCGCTGCGCTGCCGTCCTGGAACCCCAGGATTCACCGTCGTCATACCGATCGCTCCTACCTCACGCGCGCGTGCCGTCCGCCGTTGGATGAGATCGCCGAAGCGGCTCAGTGGCCCGCGGAAGTGACACTAGTGGCCCCCGGTGTCGCCGCGGCTCAACCGCGACAGATCAGTCGCGGGTGAGCCTGCGGTGCGTGACCCGGTGCGGGCGAGCCGCATCCGCGCCCAACCGCGCCAGCTTGTTCTCCTCGTAGCCGCCGAAGTTGCCCTCGAACCAGAACCACTTGGCCTCGTTGGCGTTCTCGCTTCCCGAGTCGCTGCGCTCCTGGCCGCCGGCGTCGCCCTCCCACGCCAGGATGTGCGTGCAGGTGCGGTCGAGGAACCAGCGGTCGTGGGAGATGACCACGGCGCACCCGGGGAACTGCTGCAGGGCGTTCTCCAAGGAGCTGAGGGTCTCGATGTCGAGGTCGTTGGTCGGCTCGTCGAGCAGGATCAGATTGCCGCCCTCCTTGAGGGTCAGCGCGAGGTTGAGGCGGTTGCGCTCACCACCGGAGAGCACACCGGCGGGCTTCTGCTGATCCGGTCCCTTGAAGCCGAACGCCGAGACGTACGCGCGCGACGGCACTTCGTTCTGACCGACCTCGATGAAGTCGAGCCCGTCGGAGACGACCTCCCAGACGTTCTTCTTCGGGTCGATGCCGCCGCGGTTCTGGTCGACGTAGCTGAGCTTGACGGTCTCGCCGACCTTGACGACGCCGCTGTCGGGCTCCTCGAGACCGACGATCGTCTTGAACAACGTGGTCTTGCCGACGCCGTTGGGGCCGATGACGCCGACGATGCCGTTGCGGGGCAGCGTGAAGGACAGGTCCTTGATGAGGATGCGTCCGTCGAAGCCCTTGTCGAGGTGGTTCACCTCCACGACGATGTTGCCCAGGCGTGGGCCCGTCGGGATCTGGATCTCCTCGAAGTCGAGCTTGCGGGTCTTCTCCGCCTCGGCCGCCATCTCCTCGTACCGGCTCAGGCGCGCCTTGTTCTTGGCTTGGCGGGCCTTGGCGCCGGAGCGCACCCACGCGAGCTCCTCGACCAACCGCTTCTGCAGCTTCTGGTCCTTGCGGCCCTGTACGGCGAGCCGCTCGGCCTTCTTCTCCAGATAGGTCGAGTAGTTGCCCTCGTACGGGTAGGCGCGGCCGCGGTCCAGCTCGAGGATCCACTCGGCGACGTTGTCGAGGAAGTAGCGGTCGTGGGTGACGGCGAGGATGGCGCCCTTGTAGTCGGCGAGGTGCCGCTCCAGCCACAGCACGCTCTCGGCGTCGAGGTGGTTGGTGGGCTCGTCGAGCAGCAGCAGGTCGGGCTCGGACAACAGCAGCTTGCAGAGCGCGACGCGACGCTTCTCACCGCCGGAGAGGTGGGTGACCGGCTCGTCGGGCGGCGGGCAGCGCAGCGCGTCCATCGCTTGTTCGAGCTTGGAGTCCAGATCCCACGCGTCGGCCGCGTCGAGCTCCTCCTGCAGCTTGCCCATCTCCTCCATGAGCTCGTCGGTGTAGTCGGTCGCCATCAGCTCGGCGACCTCGGTGTACCTGGCGAGCTTCGCCTTGATCGGGACGCCCTCCTCGACGTTCTCCCGAACGGTCTTCGACTCGTCGAGTTGCGGCTCCTGCATCAGGATGCCGACCGTGGCGCCGGTGGCGAGGAACGCGTCACCGTTGTTCGCCTTGTCCAAGCCGGCCATGATCTTCAGGACGCTCGACTTGCCGGCGCCGTTGGGACCGACCACGCCGATCTTGGCTCCGGGGAGGAAGTTCAGCGTGACGTCGTCCAGGATGACCTTGTCACCGTGCGCCTTGCGGACCTTCTTCATCGTGTAGATGAACTCAGCCATGCTTTGGGGAGTGCCTTTCCGGTCTGCGGGTGTCGCTCGACCCACCATCCTAGGCGCGACGGTTCGGGGCTACGCCGTCAGTGGCAGGCCCCGCTCCTCGACTTCTCCGTCGACGGTGTCGGACGGGTCGCCCTCGGAGTTCGCCTCGGCGTCGGGTTCGACGTCGTCCTCGGTGCGCTTGCGTTGCTCGATGCGCACCGTGGCGCGCGTCAGGTCAGGGCCGACCGCGGTGGCGCGTACCTCGACCGACGAACGCCGGTTGCCCTCCTTGTCGTCGTACTCGCTGGTGTAGACGGTGCCCACCACGACGACCGGGTCACCCTTGATCAGCACGCCGCTGACGCCGTCGACCACCCGCCCCCAGCAGTTCACGTTGACGAACAGGGAGTTGCCCGTCTCCCAGGTGCCTTCCGGCGTGCGCCGGCGGGAGTTGCTCGCGACGCGGAACTTGAACACCTGCTGATCGCCGACGCGGCGGAGGATCGGGTCGGTGACGATGGTCCCCACCATGTGGAACGGGGTCTCGAACATTTGCGCTTCCCTTCATCGGTTCTATCCGGCAGCGCCAGTCGCGCTGCCCGACACCACTGAACGTCCGGGGGCCGACGCGGAGCGGGCATCGACCGCCTCCGACGGCAGGCCCTGTGGATGAACCGGTGGTTGTGGACGAAGGGGTCAGCGCTCCTCGAGCTTGGCCAGCTTGGCCAGCATGTTGTTGTACGCGGCGAGGTCGGCGTCGTCGTCGCGGTCGGCGGCACGGTCCAGCCGTATGGCCGTGCGCTGATCGCTGCGGCGCCACTGCACCAGCAGGGCGATCAGCACTAGGACCAGCGGGACCTCGCCCGCCGACCACGCGATTCCGCCGCCGAGGCGTTGATCCGCCAGCAGGTCGGTGTGCCACGGCAGCTGTAGCGACTTGTAGAAGTCACCTGCCAGGACGGCCTTCGTGCCCATGAGCACCACGCCGAAGAACGCGTGCAGCGGCAGCGACGCGAACACCACGGCCAGCTTGGCGATCGGCGGGATGGGCCGCGGCGTGGGATCCACCCCGATCACCACCCAGTAGAAGAGGTAACCGGTCACCAGGAAGTGCAGGTTCATCGCGACGTGTGCGGCGTGGCTGGTGACCGCCACGTCGAAGATGCCGCCGAAGTACAGGCCGTAGAAGCCGGACACGAAGATCACCGTGGCGACGATGGGATTGGTCAGGAACCGCGACACCCGGCTGTGCAACGCCGCCAGCAGCCACTCCCGCGGACCAGGTGCGCCGCCGGCACCCGCCACGGGCAACGCTCGTAGCGCCAGGGTGACGGGAGCGCCGAGCACCAGCAGCACCGGCACCAGCATCGACAACAACATGTGGGCGGCCATGTGCATGCTGAACATCGCGGGCATGTAGCGGCCGATGCCCGACGACGACGCGAACAGCAGCACCGCGCACCCGCACAGCCAGGCGACGATGCGCCCGGTGGGCCAGGCGTCGCCGCGCTTGCGCAGCCGCCACACCCCGGCCAGGTACAGCCCGGCGAACACCAGGGCGGCGGTGCCGAGGATCAGGTCGAAGCGCCAGTCGAACAGGATCCGCGCCACGGTCGGGGGCCCGGCGAGGTCGTAGCCGATCTCCACTGCGGTGACCGACGGGTTGAAGATCGCCGGCGGGGGTGGTGGGGTGCGGCCCAGCGCGACGGCGATGCCGAACGTCAGACCGAACACCCCGGCCTCGATCAGCGAGAGCCGGATCAGCGCGCCCCGCCCGTCGGGATTGGCCTGCAGTGCCGCCACGCCCCGGCGCCGCTGCAGCCAGCCCAGGACGCCGAGCACGATCAGGGCGGTGGCCTTGCCGATCAGCAACCAGCCGTAGGTGGTGCTGACGAGGTCCTCGACGCGGACGCGCACCAGGGCGTTGACCACTCCGGAGACGGCCATCGCGACGAAGCAGCACAGCGCGACCACCGAGAATCGCCGTGCGGCGAGATCGGCGTGCTCACCGCCGCGGAGCGCGTGCACCAGCAGGGCCAGCAGACCGCCGGCCCACAGCGCGCCGGCCATCAGGTGGATGAACAGGCTGTTGGTGCCGAGGTCGTGCGACCCGCCCGCCGACGAGTGCCCCGTCAGCGCCAGCGGCAGCAGCGTCACCAACGACCCCGCGCACAGCAGCGGGGTCCAGGACCAGCGCAGCACCGGGATCGCGAGCACCGTGACGATCGCCGCGAGCAACGCCGTCCAACGCCAGGCGCCCGCAACGTCGATCAGGCTCGCCACCGACCAGATCGCGCTCGGGTCGAGGCGGCTGGTCAGCGGTTGGCCGGTGACGTCGGAGACGGTCAGCGGCACCAGCAGCGCCGCGCACACGGTCCAGACCCCCGACGCGACGACGCCCGTCCGCAACGCCCGGTATCCGGATGCGTCGAGCACGCCGGTGCGCTGCGGTGGCACCAGGAACGCGGCCAGCAGGAACGACCCCGTGGCGACGACGGCGGCGATCTCACCCGCGGCCCTGACGAAGGGCAGCCCGTAGTTGGTGACGGGCCCGGGATCGGGCAGGCCGGTCGCGGTCAGCGCGTCGGCCAACGACAGCGCGGCGAGGCCGGCGGCGGTCGCGCCGGCCAGTAGCCCGACGCCGAACAGGATCGGCCACACCGCGCTGGTGCGGGTCTCGGCCCGCGCCTCCGTGGTGGTCATGCCAACAGCGTATGGCGCGTCGCCGAAGTGGCTCCACCCGCTGCGGTCAGCCGCGGTCGGCGCGCATCACCAATTCCCGGACGAAGAACTGCTCCCGGGAGAATTCCTCGACCTTGCCCATGTCGCCGAGGATGCCGCGTAGCTCGGCCAGGAACGCCGACCGGCGCTCCTCGAGGTCGGCCGCGGGCTCGAGCAGGTTCTGGTCTGAGATCACCTGACGCGCCGTGGCGAACAGCAGCGCCGACACCGACTCGTTGCTGCGGACCCGGTGCTGAGCGATGTATTGCCCGCCGACACCAAGGGCCAGCGTGGTGAGATCCTTCTCTCCGATGTCGGGCGGGGTTCCCCTCAGGACGTCGGCGACGATCTCGTAGGCCTCGACGAACGGGCGCAGGATCGCCCCGGCGACCAGCGGTCGCTTGGCCCGCAGGATGGCGTCGGTCTCCTCGCCGCCGGCCGCGACGTGCCGTTCCCAAGCCTCGTGCCACGACATCTCCTCGGCGATATTGGCACGGAAGTTCGCCGAGTCGGCGAAGTAGAACTCGAACTTCAGCAGATCGCGCAACCGCATCGCCTGCGACCAGAACGCCTCGAGGCGATCCCCCTCGGCGCGAGCCGAGTAGGCCAACGCCAATTCGACGATGGCCGTCTCGAGGAACGCGTGGCTGAGCGTGTTGCGGTAGAAGGCGGCCTCGTGTTCGTCCTCCGCCGCGATGCGCCACACCGGCTCCCGGCCTCCGTCGATACGCGTCACCGGATGCCCGCCGGACAGTGCCTCGACCGCCGCCCGGATGCCCTCGTCGGTCCGAAGCCGCAGCGCGCTGTTGGTCATCGGCGTCTTCTTGCGCTCGAGGTAGTCCAGCGAGTCACGCAGGGTGTGGTGCAGCTGTCCGAGGGTCAGTGCGACTCCGTTGGTGGCGAGCAGCACCGCCGACACCAGGCCGGTCGCGTTGATGGGGGTGACGCGCAGGATGCGCCACGCCACCTCGAAGGCCATCTTCTGCATGGCCAGCCTCTTGGCGGCCTCGTCCTCCGCGATGTCTCCGTGCGGTTCGCCCAGGTACTCCCGCATCGACACGGCCTCGGGGAAACGGACGTAGATCTTGCCGTAGTTGCGGTCGCCCTGAGCCTTGATGAAGTTGTAGAGCCAGGACAGGCTCTCGGGCGTCTTCTCCCCCCCGCGGGCGTAGGCGGCGTACTCGGCGGTCTCGTGGAGCTGGTCGAAGCTGATCGACACGGGCTGCAGCAGAATGTCGTCACTGCGGCCGGCGAGGTAGGCGTCGGCCACGTAGGCCAGCAGACCGAGCTTGGGGGGCAACATCTTTCCGGTCCGCGATCGGGTGCCCTCGATCGACCAGTTGAGGTTGAATCGCTTCTCGACGATGTAGCCGACGAACTCCTTGAGCACGTACTTGTAGGTGGGGTCGTCGAGCTTGCGCCGGATGAAGATGACCCCCGATCGGCGCATCAGCGGTCCCATGGCGCCGAATGAGAGGTTGATGCCGGCGAAGGTGAACACCGGCGGCAGCCGGTTCTCCTGCATGGCCACGGGCACGATCGCCCCGTCGAGGTAGGACCGGTGCGAGAAGAGCAACACCGCGGGATGGTTCTCCAACGCCGACCGCATCGCCTCGATCTCGTAGCGGTCGTAGTCGATGTTCGGGTCGAAGCCCCGGCTGAAGATCGCCCGGCCGAGGGTGGGGATGAGGTCGACGGAGAATCTGCTCCACCCCGTCGAGAGCTCGTCGAGCATCTCCCCCGCCGATTCCAGCGTCGCGCCGGGGATCTTGGCCAGGCCCTCGCGAAAGCGCGCCGAGGCCAACATCTCCGGCTTGATCAGCCGTGGCGACTTGTACTCCGGGCCGAGCAGCCGCAGCTCGACCCGACCGATCGCCAGCGCCGCGCGGCGTATGACGAAGTGGGCGAAGTCCCGCGGGTTCTCCGCGACGGTGGTGTCATTCCAGTGCTGGCGCAGCTCGGAGACCTTGGCGGGTTCACCGGCCACCACACGAGCGCGGGCGGGATCCTTGCGAAGGATGCCGCGCTGCAACAACTTCGGTGGACGGTAGGTGTCGCGGCCGCTGATCAGCGCGACGACCTTCGAACGGGTGGGCAGACCGCCGGGAATCCAGAACACCCGCACCGGGAACACCGACCGGGCCTCGTCGACGTCGAGCAGTTCGACGAGACGGGCCAGCGTGGCCGGGGGCGGCTCACCATCGGTGGGCAGTTGCAGTACCTCGATGCGGGCCTCCGGGTGGGCCTTGCGTTGCTCGGCCAGCCAGTCGTCGAGCATCTCCACCTCGGCTGGTGAATCCACCGCCGCGAGCACCAGCGCGTCGTCGGTCGGGGTGAAGCTGTGCAGCGCGTCGGCGGTTACCTTCACGGTCGACCCTTCTTCGCCGGCGCCTTCTTCGCGGGGATCTTCTTCGCGGCAGGCGTATTGGCCGCAGCCTTCTTGGCCGGAGTCTTCTTGGCGGGCGCCTTCTTCGCCGGAGCCTTCTTGGCGGGCGCCTTCTTGGCGGGCACGCGTTCGTAGAGCGGTGCGCTGGGCAGCACGTCCGCCGGCCAGTCCTTGAGGGTGTCGAGGTAGAGCTGGCGGACCTCGGCGATGCGCTCGGTCAGATTCTCGGTGGTCCAGTCGTCGACGGGGATCGGCGGGAATACCGCGACGTCGACCGCACCGGCGTTGAAGGTGCTGGAGTTGCGCTCGGCGATGATCTCGGCGTTGCGGATGACGATCGGCACCAGCGGTACGCCGGCCGCCATCGCGATCCGGAACGGACCCTTCTTGAACTCTCCCACCTCGGTGGTGTCCAAGCGGGTGCCCTCGGGCGCGATGAGCACCGAAATGCCCTTGCGCGCAAGGTCTTCGATCTTCTGCAAACTCTCCACCGCGGCCTTCGGGTCGTCGCGGTCGATGAACGCGGCGTCGAGCACCCGGCCGACCGTGCCCATCAGCGGGTCCTTCTCGAGCTCCTTCTTGCCGACGGAGGTGAAGTTGTCGCTGATCAGCCGGCCCGCGATGAACGGGTCGGCCTGGTTGCGGTGATTGAACAGGAACACCGCGGGGCGCTTGGCCGTCAGGTTCTCCTCACCGAGGACGTTCAGGTCGATGCCGATGGAGGTCATCAGCAGCCGTGTCCACGCGGCGGTGAAGAAGTTGACCCCCGTGCGACGGTTGCGCGTGAGCAGGCCGAGGCCGAGGCCACCGGCGGCGGCGGGCAGCAGCGAGGCGATGCCGGCCACCGTGCGCAGCTGGGCCACCGGACTGCTGCCGCTGCGGCTGGTGAACTTCAGGATCGGCCAGCCCCGCTTGACGGCCACCGCCTGCAGCTTGCCCGCGGGATTGGTCGGTCGCGGATTGCCGACCAGATACATCAGCGCGACGTCCTCGTCACCGTCGGCGTAGAAGTAGCTCTTGGACAGGTCGACGTCGTTGCGGGCCGAGAAGGCTTGCACCGCACGGGCCTTGCCCGGGCCCCAGATGATCGGCGCGCGCACCTCGCCGGTGATCAGCCCGTCGTCGTCGGTCTCGAACTGGTTGCTCAACACGTTGTCGATGCCGAGGAACCTGGCCACCGGTTCCACCTGGACGGTCAGTGCCGACGAGCTGAGCACGACGGTGTGGCCGCGGGCCTGGTGGGCGCGCACCAGCGCGCGCATCTCCGGATAGATGCGGCCCTGGACGTGTTGGACGAAGAGTCGCTCGCCGAGTTCGTCGAGGTCGCTGATGGAGTTGCCGTGCAACATCCGTGCGCCCTTGCCGATCAGATCCTCGAACTCCGAGCGGCCCAGCTGATGGTTCAGCCCGGCCTGCACCATGCCGATGAATTCGCCGACGCTCATCTGACCGCGTCGCAGCCGGTCCTGGGTCATCATCACCCCGGTGAATCCGGCCACCAGCGTTCCGTCGAGGTCGAAGAACGCGCCGACCTCGGGCCCCTCCGGGCTGGCCTCGATCTCGGCGACCGAGCCGGGCAGCCGAAGGATCACGTTGTCGCCCTTGCGTTCGGGCTGTCCGTTCTGCGAACTCATTGCGGTGCACTCCCATTGGCCGAGGTGGTCACGGTCGTCGTCGACGGCGGGTCGATGGCGAAAGAAGCGGGCGTCGCGCGGCCCTCGCCCCCGAGGGCCAGCACCTCGTCGAAGCCGGCCAGCAGGCATCTGGCCCAGAGCGCCTCGTCGGCGACGGCGGCGCGGTCATAGCGGGTGGTGATCGTGCAGTAGCCCGCGCGTGACACCAGGACCACCATCATGGCGACCCCGGGCAGCGGCCCAATGCCGTAGTGCCGCAGGATCTTCGCTCCCGCGATGAAGGTGTCACCCGGATAGATGGGCACGTTGCTGGCCTGCACGTCGGAGTTGACCACCGACCCGGCCACGGATTCGAGGATGGCGTCGGGCAGCAGGCTGATCAGCGGCGCCATCGCCCCGACCATGTCGATCGCCCGCTCTTGGCGCTTGCGCATCATTTGGGCCCGCACCTTGGCGATGCGCTTGGCCGGATCGGCGACGCCGACCGGCGCGGCGAGATTGACTCCGGCGAAGCGGTTTCCGCCAGCGGGGTCGTCGTCGGACCGCAGGTTGACCGGTACCGCCATGGGCAGCGTGGAGACGGGGATGCCCTTGGCTTCGTGGTAGAGCCGCAGCGCCCCGCACAACCCGGCCAGGTACGCGTCGTTGATGGAGCCGCCGGCCGCCTTCGACGCTTTGTGCAGATCGCCGAATGCGATGTCGATCGCCTCGGTGCGCGAGGACATGCTGCGCCGCCGCAGCAGTGGTGACGGGTCGGCGACCGGACCCATCACCCGCGCGCTGGATCTGGCGTAGGTGACGACGCCGCCGACCGAGGACACCGGGTCGCGGACCACCCGGCCCACCAACGACGCCGCTCCCCCGATGGCGCCGAGGATGCCGCCGGTGATCGATCCGGGCAGCTTGGCGATGCCCTCGCGCATGAGGTCGGTGGGCGAGAGATCCTCGGGGATCGGCAGGGGCGCAACCTTCGCCGGTGGCGGATCGCGTTCGACGTCGTAGATGTTGGCGAACATCTCGATCGCGCCGACGCCGTCGGTGACGGCGTGGCTCAGGTGCAGCATCGTCGCGGCCGTGCCGTCGGCGAGGCCCTCGACCAGAGTGGCGGTCCACAGGGGTCGCGAGATGTCCATCGGCGACTGCAGGGCGACCTCGGCGAGATCCATCACCTCGCGCAGGGTGCCCGGCGCAGGCACGCGGACGCGGCGCACGTGGAAGTCGAGGTTGAAGTCGGGGTCGACGACCCACCGCGCCGGCGCGGTCGGCAGGGTGGGCATCACGACTTTTTGACGAAGGCGCAACACCTTTCGGGAGGCGTTCTCGAAACGGTCGCGGAAGCGCTCCCAGTCCGGTGCGGCGTCGAGCAGCTCGACGCCCATCAAACCCGACCGGGTGCGTGGGTTGGCCTCACCGCGGTGCAACAACTGGTCGACCGCGCTCAGCTCCTCGGGCAGTCCGCCCACGGCGTCGTCCGGCCTGTCGCTCATCGTTCGTCGATCTCCTGCCGTCGTCACCCCGAGTGCGTGGTCCACGCTAGTCCGCCGCCCCATGAAGCGGGTCGCAATACCGGTGTTGTGCGGCGGTTGCCAGATCCGACGCTTAGCGGCCGACCACGGGCTGGCCGGGCAAATCGAGATAGGAATCCGCACACAGCACACCCGCCTGTTGCCCGTTCCGGCTCGGGACGATTCGAAGGGTGACCGATGTGCCATGGGCACCGGGGCGGAGGTAGTAGCACCGATCCGTCTCGGGGCAGTAGACGGACACGACGTCGACGACGTCCTTGTCCATCGGCCTCGTGTGACTACCGTGCCGATCGGCCCAGGTCGAACGGAAGTGAACCTTGACGGCTCCGGCTCGAGCGGAACGGTATTTCACCTGAAGTCGGTGGAATTTGCCACGGTCATAAGCCACCAGATCGAACGGCGCGTGCTCCGTGACTGGAAAGAGGACGATGAACCCCTTGCCTGCCAGATCGGCATGCACCTTGGCGACACCGAGGTCGCCTTTGTCCTTCGTGAAGTGCGCCCCCATGCCTCTGATCGTAGGGATTCGCGTATCAGTCGAGTCGCGCCAATTCCGCTAAGGTATGTGCGCTGCCTCCGTAGCTCAGTGGATAGAGCAACCGCCTTCTAAGCGGTTGGTCGCAGGTTCGATCCCTGCCGGGGGCGCTGGTCCGACGTCGTCGACGCGTCGGCGGTTCGGGTACCGGCTTTCGCTACGTCGCCGAGCGAAAGTAGGGCTCGACCGTGCCGCTGAGCTTGACGACCATTGGATTCCCGCGGCGGTCCTTGGCCGTGGGCACCTCGACCCGCACCCAGCCCTCGGCGACGTCGTACTCGTGAACGTTGGTCTTCTCAGCGCCGTTGAAGCGAATTCCCACGTCGCGCAGAAGCGCCTCTTCGTCGTAGAACTCGCTGCGCGGGTCGATCGAGAGGTGGTTCGGTGGAACGTCTTGGATGTGATCCTCGCACATGGTGGCTTTCGTTGACTGGCTGGTGCTCGGATTCGACGCCTGAGAACTTACGCGACGCCGCCGGACTCGTCGGCCACGCCGTCCGCCAGGCCGGCGAGCAATCCGCGGAGCTCGTCGGCATAGGCGAGATGCTTGCGCAGCTTGGCGGCACTTTGCTCGGCGGCGGTGCGGCACTCCCGCAAGTAATCGGCCGCCAGGCGTCGGCGGTCTTCGGAGGCGTCGGCCTCGGCGAGCACGTCGACGGCATCGAGCAGGTCTCTCATTTGCGCCAGGCTGAATCCCAGGGGCTTCATCCGGCGGATCACCAGGAGCCGTTCGACGTCGGCCTCGGTGTAGAGCCGGAACCCGCCCGCCGAACGCGCCGACGGCGTGACGAGACCGACCTCGTCGTAGTGACGAAGCGTGACGATCGACAACTCCGTCGCGGTGGCCACCTGGCCGATCTGCATCTGCATCCCCATCTCGGTGCCTAGTGACCAGAGCCCAGGTTTCCAGAGAGCCGGCCGTACCGGTCGGCGGAGTCCTCGTCGAGACCGACGATCTCGACGCTCTTTCCCTTCGCCCGGTACTTCGTGGTGACCGCGTCCAGGGCGGCGACGGTGGAGGCGTCCCAGACGTGCGAGTCGGACACGTCGACGACGACGTTGACCGGATCGCCGGCGTAGTCGAACTGGTAGACGAGGTCGTTGCTGGAGGCGAAGAACAGCTCCCCGGTCACCCGGTAGACCACCGTGTCGCCGAGTCCGTCCGCGCCATCGACCTTCTCGACGCTGACGAGATGCGCGACGCGCCGTGCGAAGAGCACCATCGCGGTCAGCGCGCCGACGATGACGCCGTAGGCGAGATTGCTGGTCACGACCGTCACGGCCACCGTCGCCACCATCACCAGCGTCTCGCTGCGGGGCATTCGGCGCAGGGTCGACGGCGCGATGCTGTGCCAGTCCATCGTGCCGACCGACACCATGATCATCACGGCGACCAACGCCGCCATGGGGATCAGACCGACGACGTCGCCCAACCCGACCACCAGTCCGAGCAGGAACAGTCCCGCGAGGAACGTGGAGATGCGGGTGCGCGCGCCGGACACCTTCACGTTGATCATCGTCTGGCCGATCATCGCGCAACCACCCATGCCGCCGAACAGACCCGTGACGACGTTGGCGACGCCCTGGCCCCAGCTCTCCCGGGTCTTGTCGCTGTGGGTGTCGGTGATGTCGTCGACGAGCTTGGCCGTCAGCAGCGATTCCAGCAACCCCACCAGGGCGATGGCCAAGGCATAGGGCGCCACGATCGCGAGGGTGTCCCACGTCCACGGCACGTGCGGCACGACGAGCGTCGGCAGGCTCGTGGGGAGTTCGCCCTCGTCGCCCACGTTGGGGATGTGGACCGAGAACGCGAGTGCGGCCGCGGTCAGCACGACGATCGCGATCAGCGGCGCGGGTATCACGGTGGTCCACCGCGGCAACACCACCATGATCAGCAGTCCCGCCGCGACGAACGGGTATACCAGCGCCGGTACTCCGATGAGGTAGGGCAGCTGCGACAGGAAGATCAGGATGGCCAAGGCGTTGACGAAGCCCACCATCACGCTGCGCGGGACGAACCGCATCAGTCGCGCGACGCCGCCCGCGGCCAGCAGCACCTGCAACATTCCGCCGAGTAGGACCGCCACGATGAGGTAGTCGAGGCCGTGCTGGCGGACGAGGGGGGCGATGACCAGGGCCACCGAACCGGTCGCCGCGGAGATCATCGCCGGCCGCCCGCCGGTGACCGCGATCGTCACGGCCATGGTGAAGGACGCGAACAGACCGACCCGCGGGTCGACGCCGGCGATGATCGAGAACGAGATGGCCTCGGGTATCAACGCCAGCGCCACCACCAAACCGGCGAGCACTTCGGTGCGCAGTCGCCGGGGCGAGCGCAGGGCGGTCAGGACCGACACGCTGCGGTCGGCGGAGGTCGTCGTGGCGACGTGATCGGGCGGAGGTGGCGGAGGCGTCACGGATTCCGTTTCTGGGCGAGGTGAATCGGTCGCACCAGACTCTACTCTCACCTCAGGTAAGAGTTGGCCTCGCGGCCCCCCGCCTCAGGCGGACCTAGGACGCGGGCCCGTTCTGCGGCGGCGGGCCCGGCGCCGTGCCGCCGTCCTCGGGCAGCAGTTCCGCCGACCCGTCGTCCTCGGACGCGTCGAGGTGTTCTTCGTGCCGGCCGCGATCGGGTTCGGTCATCGTCATCCCCTACTTCTGGGCTTTTCATCCGTCGTCCAGCACGTACCCGGGGGCGAGGTGACGAAACCGCAAGGGCACGAGACGTTTCAGACCCCCCGGCGACCGAGCATGCAGCGAGGGAAGCCATTCCAATCAGAGGAAAACCACATGTCATCACGCAACACCGTCGTCCGCTCACTTCACGACCTCGGCGCCGCCGCATGGTTCGGCGGCTCGCTCATGGGCGCGGTGGGTGTCAACGGTGCCGCCGCAGCCGTCGAGGATCCTCGGGAGCGGGCGAAGATCGCCGCAGTCGGACGGGCGAAGTGGGCGCCGGTGAACTTCGTCGCCATGGGAGCGCACCTCATCGGAGGCGCAGCGATCCTCAATGCGAACAAGGGCCGCGCCAAGAATCAGGAGGGCGTCACCGCGAACACCGTCACGAAGCTGATCCTCACCGGCGCTGCCGTGGGAGCCACCGTCTACAGCGGTGCCCTCGGCGCGAAGACCGCTCAGGGAGACGGACATTCGGTAGCCGGGGCCACCGAGCCCACGGCTTCGACCCCGGACGACGTCGCCGCGGCACAGCGGCAGCTCAAGTACCTGCAGTGGGTGCTGCCGGTGTTGACGGGCGCGATCATCGTCCTCGGCTCCCAGCAGGGCGAGCAGCAGCGATCCTCACAGGTGATCGCCGGTCTGGGGTCCAAGCTGTTGAGCCGCGTGGGCGACTGACCACGGGTCACCACGCCAGCGACGTGTCCCGCGAGCCCTCCCGAAGCCCGAGCTCGGTGGCGTCGAGGCGGCGCGTCTCGTAGAGCTGGCCGGCGGCCTCAGGTGACAACGACGGGCGCGGTCCGGCCGTCCAGCGTCGAGCACGGTTGACGGCCCACGACGAGCGGCAAGCGACCCCGACGTCGCCGTGCTCGACGAGGACCTCGCCGACACCGGGTGCGGCGCACGCCTCGAGCATCAGATCCACCGCCGACGCCGGGAGCACCGCGCGGCCCCGGGTGAACAGCACCACGCGGCACCGCGCGCCCACGCCCGCCGGAACGGCGCCGGTGCCGATTCGCGGGTCGTCGTCGCGCAGCTCGCCGCGCAGGCGGACCGCGTCGGCACCCTGGAGCCAGATGCCCACGTCGAGGTGCAGGAAGCTGGCCATGGTGGCAACCAGCGAGCCCACCGTGTGGCCGGTGACGTCGACGACGACGGCGACGGCGGGAATCTCGTATCGCAAGCCGTGCCGGCGAGCGTCGGGGTCGGGGACCAACCGCGCCACCGCGAGGGATTCGTGATTCTTGGCCGCGGTCCGCTCGGCGACGTCGCGGCCCGCCCAGTCGGGGCCCGAATGCCACGCGCCGGCCAACGGCTCGTGGTGCAGCACCGCTCCACTGCTCACCGCTCGGTGGGCGAGCTCCCAGTCCTCTCCGCCGTAGCGGGTGAAGGATTCGTCGAATCCGCCGATGTCGGTGAACAATTCGCGGCTGCAGCACATCACCGAGCTGATGACGTAGCGGTAGGAGCGGTGGTCGAGGTCCAGCAGCCGTCGCGTCCGGTCGTAGGCCTCGCTGAGCCATTGCGGCTCCTCGAGCACCTCGGGCGCGGGCCCACCCGAATGCCACGCCCGCCACCGATCTGGCGTCCACCCGTCGAGCGCGGCGTGCCTGCGGCGGCCGACGACCAACGCGTCGGGCAGCACCGACGGCAACCGGACGATGCGGCGCACGTAGTCCGGATCGGGATGGGTGTCGGCATCCAGGAAGCAGAGCACCTCGGCGGAGGTCGCACGCGCTCCCAGGTTGCGCGCCGCCGCGGCCCGAAAACCGTTGCGGCGCTGGCTGACCACCGAGACGTTCAGCGTCGACTCCGGCCGGGGCGCCTCGGCCGACCCGTCGTCGGCGACCACCACCTCGAGCAGCTCGAGCGGGTAGGTCTGCTGCTCGAGTGCCGCCAGCGTCACCGCGAGGGCATCGTGCTGCTCGTAGAACGGGATGACCACCGCGACGCGCACCGGCCGGCCCGGGTGCCCGTCGAGCAGGTCCCAGCGGTTGCCAGGCACCGCGAGACGGCCGTCGGACAACGGAATTGGTGCCTGAAGGTCAGACATCGTGCCACCGGGACAGGGCCTGCGCGTAGAGCGCCGCGGTGACACGGGACGGCGATCCGCTGCCCGCGCCGGCAGCGATCCACGTCGAGTCGAGGTCCTCCAGCGCCCGTCGCAGCGAGGTCCGCAAGCCGTCGGCGGTGTCGGGGTACGGCACCAGGGTGCCGGGGTGCCGCTCGGCGTGTTCGAGCGTGTAGCGGTTGACGGGAACCAGCGGGCGTCGGCCCGCGGCGATCCACGTGTTGATCGATCCCGACGCCGACACGTGCCGGTGGTGGGCCACGGGCACCGTGACGCCGCGAAGCACGTCGTCGAGCCCGTCGTCGGCCACGTAGCCGGTGACCGAGAACGGCCGGCCGGTGCGCGCGGCGGTCGCGGCCAGGCTCTGCACCACGTCGTCGTGCCCCGCCGACGGTTCGCCGACGGCGACGAAACCCACCGACGTCGGCAGGTTGGCCATCGCGGCGAGCACCTCGTCGTGCCCCTTGCCGGGATAGAGGAAGCCGAACACCCCGATGCTGCGGTCCTCGACCACCGGACGCGGCGCGAGGTCGCCGAGGTCGAGTGGGAGCGGGATGACCACGACGGCCGCGGGGTCGGCGATGCCGGACTCGGCGAGCAGTGAGCGTTCGTGATCGCTGTTGACCACCACGCCGTCGACCGCCGCGCAGACCTCGCGGTAGGCCTGCACGCGCTGCGGATAGTTGCCACCGTCGGACGGTTGCGGCACGTCGTGCAGCGTCACCGTCACGCGCGAGCACGCGCTCGTCGCCTGCCGGGCGAGCTCCGCCACCCGGTGCGCGGCGTCGAGCGGAGTGGCACCGAACAGCCGGTCGGTGAAGTTGAGATGCGCTCCACCGCAGCGCCGGTCGGCGTCGTCGAGGTCTTGAAAGTGCGGCAACCGGAGGACGTCGACTGGGCCGCCGACGTCACGAAGCGAGGCCGCCAGGTTTGCCGCGAACGTCACCACCCCGTGACGCGAGGGCCCGACCACCAGGTGGGTGGCCGTCACCGGACCGGGGCCGTCCCCAGGGCCAGCAGGTCCAGAGTGTGGGCGTGGCGCGCGATCGCCAGCTCGACGAAGTCGGGATTGTCCTGATACCAACGCAATTGGGTGCGGTGCACGTCCTGAGGGCTGATTTCGGAACCGTCGAACCACCAGTCGGCGCGACCGGGCGCGACGATGCCGCGAGCCGTGAGCACCCGCGACTCCAGCGGTGCGATCGCCGAGCCGAGCAGGGTGTGCGGCGGCGTGGGCACCGTGGCCGTGACGTCCAGTGCGGCCAACACCCGGCGCCCCAGCTCCACCAGCACTCCGTTGCCGGGATGGTTGACGGTGTGCGCGGCGTCGGCGCCGCTGCGCCCCAACACGTCCGACACCGCAACGTCGCACTGCAGTCCTTCCCGACGCGCCAGTTCGGCCTCACTCGCCTCGGCGACGGCGACGAACGCGGAGTCGGCGACCTCGACGTCCCACTCCTCGTCGGCGGTCAGGCCGTCGCGGGCCGCGACCACGGTCCGCAGATCGTGGTAGGGCACCACCGGCGGCACCACGCTCCGGTCGGACGGGCGCCGCACGATGGCCTGGAACGGATGCAGACCGGCGTAGCGGATCACCGGCCACCGGATCACCCGCGCCGAACGCGGCAGTCGAGCGGCGAGTTCGGCGGTGCCCAGCGGGAGGTCGCGGTAGCCGTCCCTGATCGGTTGGCACACCAGCACCTCGGCCCTGGCGAGCAGATCCCGGAGCGGTGGCAGGTCGGCGGGCTCGAGTTCGTGCACGGGCGGCATCCGAACGGTCGAGTAGGGGCGATCCGGCACGCCGTCGAGGACCAGCCGAAGCGCCTCGGCCTGACAGTTGCCGACCACCACCCACAGCGGCCGCGACTCGTCGTCACGGGTCGGGTCGACGCGGTAGAAGTCACCGTAGTGCCGAGTCCTCGGCGACGGTTGGTGCACCACGTCACGCTATCCGTCCGGCGTGATCTCGTGCAGACGGGGTAAAGGCTGCGGGTGCTCACCGTGGCGTCCGTTCCCGCAAGCCACCCCTACGTCGCCGCGGTGGTCGACACCTCGCGTGTCATGCTGCTGCCCGATCCGGTGCCACCCGGGGCCACGATGGCGGGCCAGTGGTGGCCACCGCGGCTGCTCGACCCCGACTATCTGCGCCGCGAGATCGGCACGATCGACGTGCTGCACGTGCACTTCGGGTTCGAGGCGATCGCCGTCGCCGACCTGCGCGCGGTCCTCGACGTGCTGCGCCACGCCCGGGTCCCGTTGGTGCTGACGGTGCACGACCTGCACAACCCGCACTTCGCCGACGCCGCGGAGCACCTGGCCCGGCTGGACGTCCTCGTACCCGCGGCCACGGTCGTGCTCACCCTGACCTCGGGGGCGGCCGCCGAGATCGGCCGCCGGTGGGGCCGCGACGCCGTCGTGCTGCCCCACCCCCACGTCCTGCCGATCGACGCCGTCGGCCTGGCGCGCCCGTCGCGCCCGCACCCCGTCGTCGCGGTGCACGGCAAGGCGTTGCGCGCCAACATCCGGCCGTGGCCGGTCGTCGACGCGCTGCTCGTCGGCGAGCGTCCCCGGCACCACCTCCGACTGGACCTCGACGACGAGGCCCTGCGCGTCACCGGCACGGCCGAGCGCGTCCGGCGCTACCGGGAAGCCGGGGTCGACGTGCGGGTGCATCGTCGATTCAGCGACGACGAACTGGCCGACTACCTGATGGAGGTCGACGTCGTGGTGCTGCCGTACGCGTTCGGCACCCATTCCGGGTGGGTGGAGGCCTGTCACGATGCGGGCACGACCGTCGTCGTCCCCGACTGCGGTTACTTCACCCAGCAGCACGGGGCGCCGGAGTACGGCTACGGCCCCGACGGGCTCGACGACGCCGGGCTGCGCCGCGCCGTGATCGCGGGCCTGGCCCGCCTGACGCCTTCCGCGACGGCCGACCTCGAGAAGCGCGAGCGGCGGCGCCGGCAGCGAGCCGAGGTCGCGGCCGCGATGGCGGACCTCTACGACACCGCCGTGTCGGCGGCACCGGCGGCTAGGTGATCTCGTTTGCCGTCACGGGAGCGCCGCTACCCTGCGTGGTTGCGCGGTTGCTGAACGCCTGACCCGTCGACGGGAGGCAGCTGTGAACCTCGTCGAGGCGTTTGCGTCTCATCCCGGTCGATGGCATGGTCAGTCGCAACCCGCAGACGGGTCACCTCCGCGACGGCAATCTGCCTGTCGAAATGCATGCTGATAGGTGGGAGCACCGGCGAGTGACGGAGTACGTCTACGACATGTCGGAGATCGAGCGCGACGCGCTGACCGCGCGCTTCCTCGACACCAAGCGACTGGGCTGCAGCCGGTTCGCCTGCTTCGCCATCGAGGGCACCGATCCGTTCGCCAACATTGCGCGACAGGTCGAGCGCGAGGTCTTCGAGGAGTCGTGGGGCAACGACGCCGCAATGATGAAGCGGGAGTACGGCCCGTACGACGAGAGCAGTCTGTTCTTCCTCGTGGTCGACACGAAGGACGGCGTACCCGCCGGGGCGCTCCGGATGATCCGCAACTCCCCCGCCGGACTGAAGACGATCGTCGACCTCGACGACTGCGTGAAGTCGCCCATCGCGCCGACGACGATCTCGGTCGACGAGGTGATGCGCCAGCACGGGATCGACGACCTCGACCGCGTCTGGGACGGCGCGACGGCGGCGATCCCCCGCCGCTACCGGCGCCGGCTGGTGGTCACCCACGTCCAACTGATGCGCATCATGGCGCTGGGGGCCATGCGGGAGAACATCCAGCACTTCGTCGCCGTCCTGGACGCACCGGTGGTCAGGCTGGCCCGCGACGTGTTGCGGCTGCCGCTGACCCCGCTCGCCGGCACGCCGCCGTTCACGCACATGGACGCCCCCGACAACCAGGCGGTCTACGCACACGTGCCGTCGATCCTGGGACTGGGCGGTCGCCGCAACCGCAAGGTGGGACAGAAGATCAAGGACTGCCTCGGCGAGAGGTCGTCGGCGGTCCCGGAACAGTTCGCCGCGAGGTGACCTGACGTGGCGTTGACCGTCGACCTGACCAATGTGGTACGGGAGTACCGTACGGGTGGGCACGTCGTCCGCGCCCTCGACCGGGTGACGCTGCGGATCAACGGCGGCGAGTTCACCTCCATCGTGGGGCCGTCCGGTGCGGGCAAGAGCACCTTGCTGCAACTGCTCGGTGCCCTGGACTCTCCCGACTCGGGCTCGATCCAGTTCAACGGCACCGAGATCGCGACGATGACCGACGAGCAACAGTCGACGTTCCGCCGCCATCAGGTGGGCTTCGTCTTCCAGTTCTTCAATCTGCTGCCCACCCTGACCGCGTGGGAGAACGTCGCCCTGCCGATGCTGCTCGACGGCAAGCGACTGCGCCGGGTGCGCGCCGACGCCGTGGCGCTACTCGACCGCGTCGGCCTCGGTGACCGGATCGACCACCGCCCCGCCGAGCTGTCCGGCGGGCAGATGCAACGGGTGGCCGTGGCTCGCGCCCTGATGATGGATCCGCCGCTCATCCTCGCCGACGAACCGACCGGCAACCTGGACTCCTCCACCGGTGCCGCGATCATGGAACTGCTGCGCGACGTCTCCCGGACCGACGGCGCCGGCCGCGCCGTCATCATGGTCACCCACGACCTCGCCGCCGCCGCGCAGACCGACCGCGTCATCACGGTGCAGGACGGTGTCGTCAGATTCGACACCGCCGGCGGCGCCGGTCGCGACGTGAACTCGCCGCGGCGTGCACCCGACGGCGGCCGCCACGCCGTCGGCGTGCGCGAACAGCCGACCGAGGTCATCCCGACCGTCCGCAACGGCGAGTTCACGTCACACGTCCTGCTCACCGACCCGCCACGCCGACGCGGCAAGCACTCCGCGCACCGGCGCTGACCCGGTGCCGCTCCCCGCCTTCAGCCGACTGAAGGTCCTCAACGTTCGTGAGCTGCGCACCCACTGGGGCCGCGCGTTGGCCTCGGTCCTCGTCGTCGCGGTGTCGGCCGCGCTGCTCGTCGCCGTCCTCGGGGTCTCCGGATCGATCACCGGATCGATCGACCGCCTCGCCACCAGCATCGGCGGCGACGCCGACCTCGAGGTCTCCGGCATCACCGGTGACGGCGTCGACGACGCCATGCTGACCACCGTGGCCGCCACCAAGGGTGTCCTCGCGGCCGTGCCGTTGATCCGAACGCGCGTCACCGCCGACGGCCAACCCGCCCTTCTGATTGGTCTCGGCCAGAACGCCGCCGAACTCCACTCCGACCTGCAGACCGCCATTCAGGACCAACTCGAACGGGGGTCGCCCGTGACGTCGGCGCCCGACGGGGTCATCGTCGGTGCCGGCCTGGGCGTGGCCAAGGGCCAACGATTCGAGGTGGCGGGCTCGACGCAGGTCACCGCCGTCGCCGTGGTGGACGGACCGGCCGCCCGCCGGCTCAACGACGCCCACTTCGTGATCGCCCCGTTGGCACTGGCGCAACGACTCTCGGGCCGCGAAGGCAGGCTCGACTCGATCCTGGTCTTCACCACCTCCGGTGCGGAACCGCCTGCGGTGCGCTCGGCGCTGACGACCGCACTGCAGGGCAGGGCGGTAGTGGCGACGCCGAGTTTCCGTGCTGCGCAAGCCAGTAGCTCGTTCGCCATTCTGCAGGCCATGACCCTGTTGGCCGCCTCGGTGTCGTTGGTGGTGGCTGCGTTCCTCAGCTACAACGCGATGAGCATCGCGATCGCACAGCGCCGCCCCCTCATCTCCACGATGCGCGCGCTGGGCGGGCGGCGGCGAACGATCATGTCCGACATGCTCTCCGAGGCCGCACTGGTGGGCTTCCTCGGCGGGATCGTCGGGTCGGCGGTCGGCGTCCTCATCGGACTTCTGGCCATCGGCAAGCTGCCGTCGACGATGGTGCAAACCCTCGACGCCCGGCTGGAATACGTCCTGCCCGTCTGGGTGGTGCCGCTGACCGTCGTGGCGTGCGTCCTAGCCAGTGTCAGCGCCTCCGCGCTGGCCGCCCGTCAAATTCACGCGGTCGCGCCGATCGAGGCGCTGGCCCCCAACGGCGCGTCCACCACCGACCGCGGGTCACGGCGGCTCAAGATCGCCGCGGGGATCGCCGGCGTGGCACTGCTCGCCGTCACCGTGGGCGTGGTCGCCGCCGACCTCGGTCAGATCGCCATCGCGTCGATAGCGTTGTCCTTCATCGGCTTCAGCGCGCTGTGCTTCGCCTTCTCGGGACCCATCATCGCGGCCGCCGCGGCCGTGGCCCGCCGGTTCGGATCCGCCGGGGTGCTCGGCGCAGCCACCATCGAGCGCGCGCCCAAGAGGATGTGGGTTGCGATGATGACGGTGCTGACGGCCGTCGTCACCACCGTGGCGGTCACCGGGGCCACCAGCAACGCCGTGGACTCCACGGTGGCCTCCTTCGCCTCGATCGCCCAGGCCGACGTGTGGGTGAGTTCGGCTGCCGCCACGGACTATTCGTCGACGCTGCTGCCGCCCGGGACGGCCGCGGCCGTCGCCGACGTCCCCGGTGTCGCACGGGTGGTGCCCGATCAGATGGCCTTCGCCACCGTCGACGAGTCGCGGGTGATGCTGCTCGGCATCGCGGCCGACTCGCACCGGGACATCTTCACCTCGCTGAGTCCGGGTGACCGCCAGAAGCTGCTGACGGGCGAGGGCGTGGCCCTCTCGCGCGATCTGGGCACGTCGATGAAGGTCTCGGCGGGTGACCAGATCACGCTGCAGACCCCCACCGGTCCGCGCTCCGTGCGAGTGCTGGCACTGGTGCCGTACTTCTCCGGGATGACGGGCACCGTCGCGTTGAGCCTGGCCGCCATGCAGGGCTGGTTCGACCGCGCAGGCGCCAGCGACCTGGAGGTCACCGTCACCCCCGGCGCCGACCCGGACGCCGTCCGGGCCGCGATCCGCAAGGTCGTCGCCCCGGAGGCCTTCGTCTACTCCGGCGACGAGGCGCTCGAGGGCGTGGCGAGCGCCCTGGACCAGGTGATCGCGGTCATCACGATCATCGCGTGGATCGTGGTCGTGGTCTCGGCGGTGACGTTGCTCAACACACTGATGCTGTCGGTGCTGGACCGCCGTCGGGAGATCGGGGTGCTGCGCGCCATCGGCGCCACCAGGGCCTTCACCCTCAAGGCCATCCTCGCCGAGGCCGCGGGCATCGGAATCGTCGGTGCAGCACTGGGACTCGTCCTCGGCGCCGCCATTCAGTACCTGACCTCGGTCGCGCTGACCAACGTGCTGAGCATCGACGTCGCGTGGCAGCCGAGCCCCTCGATGATCGGCATCGGGCTTGCGGCACTGGCGATCTGCCTGCTCGGGTCGGTGCCACCGGCGGTGCGGGCGGCCCGGCTCGACATCGTCGACGCGATCAGCGCCGACTAACCGTCAGCGGACGAACCAGGCGAACCAGTCGCGCGAGGACGGCTGCAGATAGTGCTGCGACGAGACCTTCTCGTCCGGAAAGAGTTTGAAGCCCTGCGGTGAGCCGCCGGGCTGCGGATGGAAGTACGCCCCGCTCACCCAGTCCGGGTTGATGTCGAGTTCCATGCCACGGACCACGCCGGCATCGGCGAGGATGCGGCCCAACGTGCATACCGACATGGCCGGGCCGGCGACGTAGACCTCGACTCCGGTTGCGGTGACTCCGAATCCGGAGCGGTGGATGAACGCCGTCTGACCGATCGTGGTGCCCCACTCCTTGGTGCCGCCGGTCGCGCAGGTCGGGTTGACCGCACCCGCGTCGACGAGCGGCACGAGGTTCTGCCGGACGCTCGTCACCCCCGGCGCCATCCGCACCTCCTGATTCCAGCTGCCGACATCCGCGGTGCCGTCGGCCCGCAGGACCAGGCTGGCCTCGCCGTCGACCAGGCGGCGGACGGTGCGCCCCTGGCTGTAGTACCCGGGATGGCTGGGATCGGTCAGCCGGAAGCCGCCGTTGAACGCCACCGCGACCGCATCCCTCTCGCCGGTGGTCAGCGCGGGCGCGGCGGACCAGTTGCCGCCGGGATCGGTGGTGCCGGGCCGTAATTCGCCGCGGATGAGGGCGGGGTCCATCCGCAACACGCCGACGACGAAGGAGGTGTGCTGATCGTCGGGCCGCAATGCCGCCACCTGAACGGCGGGCCTGCCGCGCACGCTCACGACCGTGTGCCACGTGCCTTCGTTGGGCAGCGCGGTCTCACCGCCCAGCGGCGGCATCGGAGCCGAGGGCAGCGTCGCCGAGCCCGGCACCTGCGGCACGGCCCCGGCCGCGGCGGGAATGCCACCGGCCGGCTCACCACCGACGGCGGGCTGGTTGCGCAGGTAGAGCTGCTTCTCCAACCAGGTCACCTCGGCGTTGAAGCCGTGACTGCGGCCCCATTCCGCGAGCTTGGCCGCGACGCCGTCGCTGCCGGGGACGCGCAGGGCGTCGACCGCGCAGCCGGCGGCGGTCACCGCCAACACCACGACCACCGCGAGGACGACCAGACGCAGGCGCCTCGGCCACCCGCGGGGCGTCGTGGGCGTCATGCGTCGCGCGGGGTCTTCTCGCTGCACCGTGGTGACCACGGCTACGAGATTGCCAGGGTTTGCTGTCAGTTCGCCGTGGACGAACTGTGCGCGACGAAGTCCGCCACGATGCGGCCGAGTTCCTCGCCGCGCTGCTCCTGCACGAAGTGACCGGCGCCGCCGATCGTCACGTGCTGCTGCCCACGCGCGCCGGGCACGTGGCGCTGGAACACGCCGTCCCAGCCGCGGGTGGCGGGATCTCCGTCGGAGTAGGCGGTGAGGAAGGGCTTGTCCCACCGCTGCAGCACGCCCATGGTGTCGCGACCGATCTTCGCCCCGGGATCGTTGCGGGTCAACGGGATCAGGGCGATCATCTGGCGGAGCCCTGCGGTGAAGGACCGGTCCGGGAACGGTGCGTCGTAGGCGGCCAGCACGTCGGCGGGCAGCGGTCCGGCCACCGCGTCGAGGAAGAAGCTCGGGACGATCTCCGGCGCCCGCTGGTAGAAGGCGACGTAGTCGAGCAGCGTCTCCTGCAACGTCATTCGGCCGTCCCCCACCCCGTGGTGGGCCCACTCGAGCTGGCCCTCCAGCGCCGGGTCGCAGGTGTGCAGGATGGTGTTGGTGGCCACGACCCGGGCGAAGCGCGCCTCGTCGCGGGCCAGCACGCTCAACCCCAGCGGCCCACCCCAGTCCTGGGCGACGAGGGTGACGTCGCGCAGATCCAGTGCGGCGACGAAGCTCGCCAGCCAGTTCACGTGCCGGGCGAAGGTGTAATCGGTTGCATCGGAGAGCTTGTCGGAGCGGCCGTATCCGATGTTGTCGGGCGCCACGACCCGAAGGCCGGCGTCGACGAGCACGTCGATCACGTGGCGGTACAGATAGGACCACGTGGGTTGGCCGTGTACGAGCAGCACCACCGACCCGTCCCGCGGGCCGACGTCCACGTAGTGCATGCGCAGCGGTTCGACGCCCCTGCTCTGCACGTGCACGTGGTGGGGCGGGTACGGATAGCCGGGCAGACCGGCGAACCGGTCCTCGGGAGTCCTCAGGACCGCCACGCGCCGCGGGGTCAGTTCCCGAGCTGCGGGTAGAGGCTCGTCACCCCACCGCCGAAACCTGACCGCACCTGGCGGCTGGTCTCGTCGGCGAGCACTTCGTACTCACCGGCCGCGATCGCGTCCAGGGCCTGGGCGGCGACGTCGGCGGGATCCGATCTCGGGCCGTCGAGCCCCTCGGCCATGTCGGTGTCCATGAGGCCGACGTGCAGTCCGGTGACCACGATGCCGCGAGCCGCCAACTCGAGACGCACGGCGTTGGTCATCGACCACGCCGCCGACTTCGACGCGCAGTATCCGCTGATGTCGGGGTAGCTCACCCAGGACAGCACCGAGAGCACGTTGAGGATGCCACCGCCGCCGTTGCGTTCGATCACCGGGGCGAACGCCCGCACCATCGACAGCGTGCCGAAGTAGTTCGTCGCCATCTCGCGGTGAGCACCGTCGAGGTCCCCGCTCAGGAGGTTCACGTTGGCCGCGATTCCGGCGTTGTTGACCAGCAGCGTCACGCCGCCCGCCTCCTGAGCCGCCGCGGCGACCGACGCCGGGTCGGTGACGTCGACGGCAATGGGGATGACGCCGTCGAGATCCACCGAGCCCGGATCGCGGGCCCCGGCGTACACCGTGGCGCCGCGGGCGGCCAACTGGCTGGCGAAGTGTCGCCCGAGCCCGCGGTTGGCGCCGGTGACGAGTGCGGTCGAACCAGAGATCTCCATGGAGTCATACTGCCCCTCGACGCACGGGCGCGTCCGACGTTCCGGGCACTGGCTCGACGCGAAGCCGGGTGACCGTCCCGCGGTCGCCGTCCACCCTGACGCGGTCCCCGGTCCTGAGCACCTGCGTCGCCACCAGGGTGTTGACCACGCACGGCAACCCGTACTCGCGCGCGACCACCGCGCCGTGGGACACCGAGCTGCCGATGTCGGTGACCAGTGCGGCGATCACCGTGAAGTACGGCGTCCAGCCCACGTCGGTGACGGGGGCGACGAGGATCTCCCCGCGCTGCACCTCACGCGCCTCCTGAATCGACTTCGCCACGCGCACCACGCCTTCGGCGACACCGCGACTCGCGGGCCGACCCAGGATCTCGCCCTCGGTGGTGACGCCGGCCGCTCGAGAGAGGATGGGCGTGGGCCGCCCGATCGAGACGTCGTCGAACTCCAGCGACTGCTGAAACGCCAGCGCTTCCCGGCGTTGCCGCGCACGTTCGACGAGTTCGGTGACGTCGGCTTCCCCCACCACCCGGTGCAGTTCGGCCCGGTCGAAGAAGAAGACGAGATCGGCGTCGGGCAGACGTCCCGAGGCGGCCAGCACGTCCCCCAGATGGCGGTATCCACGTTTGAGGCGGTGGGCCATGGCGGTCATCTTCGACTTGGTCTCCTCCCGGCCGCGCGCACCGCCCCGGGCCAGCCGCGCGAGCAGCCGAACCGTGCCGGACGCGGGCTCGTCGACCCCGCGGCCAGGGAGATGCCCACCGCTCGCGTCACGGACCGACTGCACCATGGCCTGCATCATCGACCCGAGCCCCTCGCCGTCCTGCGCCCACGCGGGGTCTCGCATGCACAGTTCGCGGTACCCACGGTGGCCGTGGCGACTCAGGAACGCACGCAACGCATCCGAGGCCGGACCGCCTCGATCCCGCAAACGGGTCACGGCCTCTGCCGGCTCCGCGGCCAGGAACCATTCGGTGGCGGTGTCGTCGGCCGCGACCAGCCGCACCACCCGGTCCAGTTCCTCCACCATGAGGGCACTCTCGACGTCGGCCGCGCCGGCCATCAGTCGGGCGGCCTCGGCCTGGCCGTTGCTCTCGTCACGACCGTCCTTGACGGCGCGGCGCACCAGGTAGCTCTCCAGGACGTTGGCGCCGACCGCCGCGCGCGAAGAGGAGCGCACGTGGACCAGGGTGACGTGGCAATACAGTTCGACGCCGGACTCCAGCTGTCGCAGAACGGCTTTCGGATCGTGACCGGTCGGGATCTCGAACCCGGCGATCTGGTCGCCGAGGCGCCGGATCGCCGGCCCGGCGGACAGCGCGTGCGACACGAGCCGGACCGTGTTGACGAGCTTGTCGGCGAACGGCTTCGGCGGCTTGGGCACGAGTTCGTCGACCACGCGTCCGCAGATCGACATTGAGAACTGCTCCAGGGAGTTGCCGAGGATGCCCGAACTCAGCGCCGTGCCCTCGGTCATGTTCAGGAACATGTGTCCGTAGAAGTACCCAACCTGACGCCACGGCGTGTCGTAGCGCTCCTGGGCGCGGGCCACCACCTGGGTCGTCTGCATCGCGTAGTCGATCGCGTACCCCGACACCGATGCGGTGAGCGGGCAGAACGCGCCCGGCATCATCTCGCCGATGTTGCACCGCGTGTAGACGTCGGCGGCGCCGGTGACGGGGGTGTCCATCTCGTTGAGGTCACCGGGCAGCGTGGTGACGGGTCTGGCCTGCAACCACCACAGGCGGCCGGCCTGGTCGACCGCCCATTCCAGATCCATGGGTCGACCGCAGTGCCGGGCGACCTTCAGTGCGCCGGCACGGATCTGGGCGACCTCGGCGTCGCTCAGCACGGGAGCCTCCCCGACGTCGCGGACCGCCTCGGTGCCGTCCGCGGTCAGCACGTAGTGGTCGGAGACCGCCGACCCGTCGACGAGCGCCTCCCCCAGACCGGCAATCGCGTCGATCACCAGGAGATCCCGGCGCCCGGTCGTCGGATCCGCGGTGAACACCACGCCTGCCGCCCGAGCGTCGACCATCCGCTGGACGACCACGTGCATTTCGACGGGATCGGGGCCGCCGTAGGCGGTGGCGCGCTCGGAGTCGGCGGAGAGGGCACACCGGTGAACGGCGGCGACGAAGTCCTCCAGGGTCTCGACCCCGAGCACGGTGTCGTATTGCCCGGCGAAGGAGTGCTCGGCGCCGTCCTCTCCGGTGGCCGAGGACCGGACCGCCACCGGTGCGTGCATCCGGGTGAAGCGCTCGGTCACCTCGTCCGGAAGCGGGGTCCGGGAGACCCCGGTGACGACGAAACCCGATGGGACGTCGAGTCCGAGGCGGGTCAATTCGGCCAGGCCCCAGGCCTTCCCGCCGAAGCGGTCGTCGACGACGTCGTCGAACTCGATCGTGGTGGTGTGCATTCCTCAGCCCAACGCGTCGACGATCTCGGCCAGGGCGTCGGTGGCGATGGGCCCCGGCTGATAGAGGCAGATGCGGTCGGAGATGCCGTCGACGCGGTCTCTGACGTGCGCAGCCACCTCGGCCGGGGTGCCGCACGCGGCGATGGTGTGCAGCACCTCGTCGTCGATCAGCGTCGGCATCTCCTGCCACCGCCCCTGCTTGGACATCGCGTTGAGTTCGGGTTGCAGATCGCCCCATCCGTGCGCGTCCAGCACCGGGCGATAGGCGGGCGTGGAACCGTAGAACGCCAACAGCATTCGCGTCGAAGCGTGGTCCTCCCCGACTGACACGATGATCTCGGGGACCACCGCGAGATCATCGGCGCCCCGGCCGGCCGCCGCGAGTCCCTCGCGAACGGCGGGCATGGTGACCTCGTGCAGGAAGCGCTTGGACCCGAACGGCATGACCAGCAGACCGTCGGCCACCTCGGCCGTGGCCCTGGTCATGCGAGGGCCCAGCGCGCCGAGATAGATCGGTGGTGGACCGAACGGGTTGGGGCCGGGGTTGAAGGTCGGTGTCATCAGGGTGTGCCGGAAGTACTCGCCGCGGAAGTCGAGCCGCTCGTCGTCGTTCCACGTGGCGAAGATGGCCCGCAGCGCGCCGACCATCTCCTTGATGCGGGCCACCGGGTGGTCGAACTCGGCGCCGTAGCGCTTCTCGATCTGAGCGCGAATCTGGGTGCCGAGCCCGAGGATGAAGCGACCCTCGGAGATCTCCTGCAGGTCGTTGGCCTGGTGCGCCAGCTGAATCGGATTGCGCGGCAACGCGATCGCCACGTTGGTCATCAGGTCCAGACCCTTCACCGACGACGCCAGCACCAGCGGGGTGAAGACCTCCCGCGGTCCTTCGAAGGTGAACACCCCGGAGGCGCCCGCTTCCCGCAACAGTGCTGCGCGTTCGACGACGTCGGTGGGACCGAACAGCGCGGTCATGACCTTCACGACGTGGCCCCGGACTGCGCGTCGGTCCAGTCGTGCAAGCCCGACGGATGGTGCGGGCCGATGACGGCGTGCTCGAACAGCCCGACCCCCTCGCGCGTGGAGCCGTCGGCCTCGGTGCAGGTCGCCCGGCCAACGTGGTCGATCAGGCTGAAGGGAGCTCGCGCCATGACCTCGGGATCGGTCAGGTCGTAGGAGACGCGTTCGGCCGACGGACCACCCATCCACGTGCCGTGAGACCAGGAGGAGTCACCGCCGTAGCCGGAGCCAAAGGCAATGGGCGCGAACAGCTTCGATTCGACGTCGAGCTGAAGCCGGTCACCCGAGCGCGTCATCATCTCGACGTGTGCTCCGGAGGGAATCCGGGTGCCCGACACGTAGTGGACGGTCGCGCGCACGCCGTCGAGCTGCTCGACCCTGCCGTCGGCCCACCTGCGGGTGCAGTCGTACAGGCTGCGGTGGCCGTCGGGGTCCTCCTGGATGATCAGGAAGATCTGGTAGTCGTCGAAGGCCAGTGGTAGGTACAGCCACCACATTCCGCCGAAGGCCGTGTCGGGCCGGCCGGCCGGCTCGGCCTCGCCGATCGGCCGGATGCCCCAGGACCGGTCGCGGTTGCCGACCGAATTCGCGGGGTCGACGTGCAGTCGGTCACCGTCGACGTCGATGCACCCCTCCCACGTGCCAAGCTGGGCGAAACGACAGGCCTGCAGGGTGACTCGGCGTTCGGTGTGCATGTGGTGCGGATGTTCCAGGGCAGCCGGGAACCTGCCCCGCCACCGCAGGTCGACCGCCACGCCGTCGGTCTCGGCGACGGTCAGGTGCAGCTCCTGCAGAGGTTCGACGACGTCGAGCCGGTAGCCGTTGACGAACTGGTGCATGCGGTCGTCGTCGATCGCGTCACTGAAGCGGACGGCGGTCTGGGTGTCTCCGCGACGGATCAGAACGTATGCGTCCTTGACGCCAAGCCGGGGGTAGTAGCCGATACCGGTGAGCATCATGAAGCGGCCGTCGCGCTCGAGCACGTTGAAGTAGGAGCGATCGTAGAAGTTGCGGTCCGAGGTGGCGGGGGCGCTGATGGGCACGGGCGCCTGGTGGATCGGGTATTCGTCGAGCGGGCTCAGGAACACGTCTCTCCAATAACGATACGATCCGAGTTATATTTGAATCATGAGACCAGATCTGCCCGAGGATGACAAGGACTCGGTCCGATCGTCCGCGGGACGGCCCCGCGACCGCAGGATCGACGCCGCGATCATCGAGGCCACTCGCGAACTGCTACTCGAGACGGGCTACTCCGCGCTCTCGCTGTCGGCGATCGCGGCTCGCGCCGGCACCACCACCGCGGCGATCTACCGGCGCTGGGCGGGCAAGGCGCAGCTGGTGCACGAGGCGATCCTGCCCGCCGAGGTCACGGCCATGCCGAGTGCATCCGGTGACGTCGCCGGGGACATCCGAGCGCTGGTGGAGGCCACCCGAACCATGTTCGACCGACCGGAGGTCCGCATCGCGTTGCCGGCGTTGATCGCCGACACCGTCGCCGATCCGGACGTCCACAGCAGGATGACCTCGCGATTCGCCGAGAGTCTCGCCACCTTTCGCACCCGGATCGGTGACCAGCCCGACCTGCCGAGTGACGTCGGCGACCTGCCGCTTCTGGCCGAGGTCGTCGTGGGCAGTGCGATCTTCCGCATCATCGTCCGTCACGACGCCCCGCTCGACGACGCGTGGGTGAACGATCTCACCGCCCTGGTGACATCTGGCTGGCGAACCACCTCGCACGGGTCCTTGCCTCGCTAGGCGCCGCCCGGCCGACAGGAATGCTCTGCGCCCCATCACTTTTTGGTCACTGCCCGGCGCGCCGCGCCTCGTTGGGGTCGGACCCCGGCAGACCATGGGCGCGCGGCGATGACGTCGCGCCCACGCCGACCAGAAATCAGCTGCAATGTGACGAACCGCGGAGAAAGCCGTGAACGCTCACCTCGAGGTGTCGACGAGGTGTCGATCCGCACCCGATTGATGCACCACACGTCGACTTCGGGGTCCGGTCTGTACAGTCAGTGCGTCCGACCAGTGCTGAGGAGTTCACGCTTTCCCCACCATCGGTGCCCTCGATGGCCGATGATGGACACATCCGTGCTGCTCACGCGGCAATGGCGCCTAGTCCCCGCGCTACCTCTCGAAGGTGCTCGACAGAGGGACGAATGCACGACGATCGAAGAAGAATCGCCGCCAACGCGCCATAGCCAAAGGGACTTTCGTGAGTAAATTCACCGAGACGATGTTCGCCAACGCGCACGACAGCCGTAACGGAATGACGACCGGCGACCCCCATGCCCCGGTTCGGCACACCTGGAAAGAGGTGTACGAACGGGCGCGGCGCATCTCGGGTGGACTCGCCGCCGCCGGCATCGGACACGGCGACGCCGTGGCCGTGCTCGCAGGCGCCCCCGTCGAGATCGCGCCCGTCGCCCAGGGCATCTGGATGCGCGGGGCCAGCCTGACCATGCTGCACCAACCCACCCCACGCACGGACCTGCAGCGCTGGGCGCTGGAGACGATGGACGTCATCGGCATGATCGAGGCGAAGGTGGTCGTCGTCTCCGACCCGTTCACCCCCGCCGCACCGGTGTTGACCGAACGCGGGATTCGGGTGCTGACCGTCACCGAGCTGCTGGCCGCCGACCCGGTCGATCCCGTGGAGACCGACGAGGACGACCTGGCGCTGATGCAACTGACGTCGGGGTCGACCGGCTTCCCGAAGGCCGTCTGCATCTCCCACGCCAACGTGGTGGCCAACGCCGAGGCGATGTTCGTCGGGGCCAACTTCGACACCGACACCGACGTGATCATCAGTTGGCTACCCTGCTTCCACGACATGGGCATGACGGGCTTCCTGACGGTGCCGATGTACTTCGGCGCCGAGCTGGTCAAGGTCACCCCCATGGACTTCCTTGGCGACATCCTGTTGTGGGCCAAGTTGATCGACAAGTACAAGGGCACGATGACCGCGGCGCCCAACTTCGCCTACAACCTCTTCGCCAAGCGGTTGCGCCGCCAGGCCGAGGAAGGCCAGTTCGACCTGTCGTCGCTGCGGTGGGCCCTGTCCGGCGCCGAACAGGTCGACCCGGCCGACGTCGAGGACCTATGCGAGGCGGGAGCCCGGTTCGGCTTGCGACGGGAGGCCATCGTGCCGGCCTACGGCATGGCCGAGACCACGGTCGCGGTGTCGTTCACCGAATGCGGTGCCGGCATGGTCGTCGACGAGGTCGACGCCGATCTGATGGCCGTCCTGCACCGTGCCGTGCCCGCCACCAAGGGCAACACCCGCCGCCTCGTCGCCCTCGGCAAGCCCATCGACGGGCTCGAGGTGCGCATCGTCGACGAGGACGACAACGTGCTGCCCGAGCGCGCCGTCGGCGTGATCCAGGTGCGGGGCAAGCCGGTCACCAAGGGTTACGTCACCATGGCCGGCTTCATCGGCGCGCAGGACAAGTCCGGCTGGTACGACACCGGCGACATGGGCTACCTCACCGACGTCGGCGACATCGTCGTCTGCGGCAGGGTCAAGGACGTCATCATCATGGCGGGCCGCAACATCTACCCGACCGACATCGAACGTGCCGCCACCCGCGTGGCGGGCGTCCGGGCGGGTTGCTCGGTCGCGGTACGTCTCAACGCCGGTCTGACCCGTGAAACCTTCGCCGTGGCAGTCGAATCCAACGATTACGACAATCCGGACGAGGTCCGTCGCATCGAACGCCAAGTGGCCCACGAGGTCTTCGGCGACGTCGACGTGCGGCCCCGCAACGTGGTCGTCCTGCAACCCGGCGTCATCCCCAAGACACCGTCGGGAAAGCTGCGTCGCGCCCACGCGTTGTCACTGGTCGACTAGCCCTGCCGATCCACTACTGTCGAGAAGTGTCCGATCTCGTACTGAGCCACGTCGAGGACCGCGTCGCTCTCATCACGGTCAACGATCCCGATCGCCGCAACGCGGTCACCGCGGAGATCTCCGCGGCCCTGCGGGCAGCGGTCGACGCCGCCGAGGCCGATCCAGGAGTGCACGCGGTGATCGTCACCGGCGCCGGCAAGGCCTTCTGTGCGGGTGCCGACCTGACGGCGCTCGGAGCCGCCGCCGAGGACGGTCTGCGGGTGATCTACGACGGTTTCCTCGCCGTGGCGAACTGCGCACTTCCGACCATCGCCGCGGTCAACGGCGCCGCGGTGGGTGCGGGGCTGAACCTGGCGCTGGCCGCCGACGTCCGGATCTCGGGTCCGCACGCCATGTACGACCCCCGGTTCCAGAAGCTGGGCATCCATCCCGGTGGCGGTGCGACGTGGATGCTGCAACGCGCCGTCGGCCCGCAGGTGGCCCGGGCGTCACTGCTGTTCGGGATGCGCTTCGACGCGCAGGGCTCCGTCGACCACGGACTCGCCCTGCGCGTCGCCGACGATCCCGTGGCCGCGGCCCGCGAACTCGCGGCGGGCCCGGCCTCGGCGCCGCGCGAGGTGGTCATCGCCACCAAGGCGTCGATGCGCGCGACGGCGAATCCGGGCGTCGTCGACTCCGAGCAGCACCGGCTGGCCGTCGACGTGGAGATCGGCCCCCAGGCCGCCTCGATCGAATCACCGGAATTCGCAGCACGATTGGCTGCCGCGAAGCGTCGGTAGCGGCCGGATCTCATTCACCGGCGAGCTGGACGACGCGCTGAGCGCGCCGCAGCACCGGCATGTCCACCATCTGACCGTCGAACTGGAAGACGCCCCGCTGCGAAACCGCAGCCTCGAGCACCGCCCGCGCCCACGTCACCTGGTCACCCGTCGGGGCGTAGGCCGCTCGGATGACGGCGACCTGCGTGGGATGAATGGCCACCTTCGCGTCGAAGCCGACGGCGACGGCGTCGTCGGTCTCCGCGCGCAACCCGTCGAGATCCCCGATGTCGAGGTACACCGAGTCCAGCGCCAGCCTCCCGAAGGCCTTCGCCGTCAGGAGGGTCTGGGAGCGAACGTGTCTCACGACGTCCCGGTAACCACCGTCGGGCCACCGGTTCGCGGTGCCACCGGTCGCCGCGACGAGGTCCTCGGCACCCCACATCACGGCGACGGTGTTCTCGGCCCGCGCGATCTCGGCGACGCTCAGCGCGCCCAGCGGCGTCTCGACGAGCACGACGACGTCGAACGGCGCCAGCGACCGGACCTGCTCGGCGGTCTCGGTCTTGGCCAGCATCACCGTCACGTAGTCGGTCTGGGCCAGCGCCGCCAGGTCCAGGGCGTGCTCGGCCGTACCGACCGGGTTGAGTCGCACCACCGTCGTCGACGGGTTCAGCCGGGTCTCGATCAGCGCGGTCCGGGCCGCCTCCCGGTCCGCGGCCGCCACCCCGTCCTCCAGGTCGAGGATCACGACGTCCGCGGCCGCGGCAGCCTTGGCGAAGCGTTCGGGGCGGTCGGCGGGACAGAACAGCCACCCGGGTCCAGGTGGGAGCACCATCAGGACTCCGCCGCGGGCCGCTTGCGCACCATGGTCTTTCGCGATGCCGTGGCGACCACGTCACCGTGCTGGTTGCGCCCGACGTGGGAGAACGTGACGATGCCCTCGCCCGGCCTGCTCTTCGACTCCCGGGTGTCGAGCACCTCGGTCTCCGCGTACAGCGTGTCACCGTGGAACAGGGGCTTGGGGAACGCGATCTCGCCGAAGCCGAGGTTGCCCACGATCGTCCCCTGCGTCAGCTGCGCGACCGACAGCCCGACCAGCGTGGAGAGCGTGAACATGGAATTGACCAGCCGCTGATTGAACGGCGGCAACGCGTCCGCGAAGGCGGCGTCGAGGTGCAGTGCCTGAGTGTTCATGGTCAGCGTGGTGAACAGGACGTTGTCGGCCTCGGTGATGGTGCGCCCGGGCCGGTGCTGGTAGAGCACGCCGGTCTCGAACTCCTCGAACCACAGTCCCCGCTGGGTGATTACCCGCTTCTCCGTCACAGGCCCGCCTCCCGGGCGATCAGCATCAGCTGCACCTCGGTGGTGCCCTCACCGATCTCGAGGATCTTGCTGTCGCGGTAGTGCCGCGCCACCGGGTACTCGTTCATGAAGCCGTAGCCGCCGAACACCTGAGTGGCGTCACGCGCGTTGTCCATCGCAGCCTCGCTGGCCACCAGCTTGGCGACCGCCGCCGCCTTCTTGAAGGGCTTGCCCGCCAACATGAGTGCGGCCGCGTCGTAGTAGGTGGCACGGGCCGCGTGAGCGCGTGCCTCCATCCGGGCGATCTTGAACGCGATGGCCTGATACCGGCTGATTGGTGAGCCAAACGCCTCTCGCTCCTTGGCGTAGCGAACGCACTCGTCGACGCAGCCCTGCGCCGCTCCGACCGAGACCGCGGCGATCGCGATGCGACCCTCGTCGAGGATCTTCAGGAAATTGGCGTAGCCGCGGCCACGTTCGCCAAGCATGTTCTCGTGCGGCACGCGGACGTCGTCGAAGCTGAGCGGGTGGGTGTCGGAGGCATTCCAACCCATCTTGTCGTAGGCAGGTTCGGCGGTGAATCCCTTCGTGGGTACCGGCACCAGGAAGGCCGAGATGTCCTTGTGCCGGCGATCGATACCGGTGACCGCGGTGACGGTGACGAGCTTGGTGATGTCGGTGCCGGAGTTGGTGATGAACTGCTTGGTGCCGTTGATCACCCAGTGGTCACCGTCGAGTTTGGCGGTGGTCCTGGTGGCCCCGGCGTCGGTGCCGCCGCCGGCCTCGGTCAGGCCGAATGCACCGAGTGCCTTCCCGGAGGCGAGCAAGGGCAGCCACTCCTGCTTCTGGGCGTCGGTTCCGAAGCGGTACACCGGCATCGCGCCGAGGGAGACACCGGCTTCCAGGGTGATCGCGACGCTCTGATCGACCTTGGCGAGTTCCTCCAACGCCAGGCACAACGCGAAGTAGTCCCCGCCCATGCCGCCGTACTCCTCCGGGAAGGGCAACCCGAACAGACCCATGTCGGCCATGCCCGCGACGACCTCGTAGGGGAACGAGTGCTCGCGGTCGTGCTTGGCGGCCACCGGTGCGACGACGCTGCGGGCGAAGTCGCGGACCGTCTTGGCCAGCTGCTCGTAGTGGTCGGGAAGCGTTCCGGTGGAGAGGAATTCGCTCACGGCTTTGACTCCTTGATCGTTGCGATGATCCGGGCCATCGGCTGACCCACCTTGACCTGGTCGCCGACGGCGACGAGTAGTTCGACGACACCGTCGACGGGTGCCGCCAGCGCGTGTTCCATCTTCATGGCCTCGACGGTGACGACGACGTCTCCGGCCGCGACCTGAGCGCCGTCTCCGACGCCTACCGCGACCACCGAACCGGGCATGGGGCTGACGAGTTCGGCGTCGCCCGCGTGTGCGGCGTCGGCCCGCACCGGCGCCTCGCGCACCTCCTCGATCGAGACCGTGCGCCCGCCGCCAGCCAGCCAGATCACGCCGTCCGCGGCCGCGATCACGTACTGCGACCGCAACCCGTCCAGGGTAACGGTGAGCACGCGACCGTCGAGACGTGCTGCCAACGAACGGGTCTCGCCGTCCTCGATCCGGGCCGTCGCCCGCTGCGGAGCGCCGCAGACGTGCACGTGCTCGGTGCGCCCGCCCGCCCGCAGTCGGATCGTCGTCGGCGCGTGGACACCGGTGCGCCAACCCGACGGGACCGCCCACAGGTCGCCCGGTGTGGCCGGCCAGCGGGACAGCCAGCGGTAGGCCGCGGCCGCGACGAACTCGTCGTCGGTGGCTGCGACGCCGACGTAGTCGGGTGTGCGCCGGTCGAGCAGACCGGTGTCGAGCCGGCCGGCCGCCACGTCTGGGTCCGCGAGCAGGAAGCGTAGGAAATCCACGTTGGTGGTCACCCCGAGCACCGCCGTTTCGGCAAGCGCCCCGTCCAACGCGGCCAGCGCGGCGGGTCGGTCCTCGGCGTAGGCGATGACCTTGGCGAGCATCGGGTCGTAGTCGCTGCCGACGACGGTGCCGGCGCGGATGCCCGAATCGACCCGTGCGGAACCGGATTCGAGAACGTCGAGCACCGTGCCGCCGGTCGGCAGGAAGTCGCGGGCCGGGTCCTCGGCGTACACGCGGGCCTCGACGGCATGCCCCGTAATGACCACGTCGTCCTGACCGAGCGGCAGTGTGCCGCCCGCGGCGATGCGCACCTGCAGCTCGACGAGGTCGACACCCGTGACGAGTTCGGTGACGGGGTGCTCAACCTGTAGCCGGGTGTTCATCTCCATGAAGAAGAACTCGTCGGGCCGGTCGGCGGAGACGATGAACTCGACGGTGCCCGCTCCCGAATAGTCGACGCTGCGGGCGGTGTCGCACGCCGCCGCACCGATGCGGGCTCTGGTCGCCGCGTCCAACAGCGGCGACGGTGCCTCCTCGATCACCTTCTGGTGACGCCGTTGCAGGCTGCACTCGCGCTCGCCGAAGTGGACGACGTTCCCCTCACCGTCGGCGACTATCTGCACCTCGATGTGCCTGGAATTCAACACGAATCGCTCGAGGAACAGGGTGTCGTCGCCGAATGCCGACGCCGCCTCACGCCGCGCGGACACCAGCGCGGCGGCCAATTCGGATGCGTCGTGCACCACCCGCATGCCCTTGCCTCCACCGCCGGCGGACGGCTTGACCAAGACGGGGAACCCGACGTCGCCGGCACCGGTGATCAGATCCTCGTCGGTCAGACCGGGTCGCGAGATGCCGGGGACCACCGGCACGCCGAACTTCGACACGGCCGCCTTCGCGGCGATCTTGTCGCCCATCGTCTGGAGCGCGCCCACCGGCGGCCCGATGAACGCGATGCCGGCCGCCGCGAGCGCGGCCGCGAAATCGGCGTTCTCGGAGAGGAATCCGTAACCGGGGTGGACCGCGTGGGCACCGGTGCGCTGGGCCGCGCGCACCACCGCGTCGACGTCGAGGTAGCTCAGCCGGGCCGGCGCGGGCCCGAGCCGCACCGCCACGTCGGCCTCGGCCACGTGACGCGCCTGCGCGTCGGCGTCACTATAGACGGCCACGGAACGGATTCCCATGGTGCGCAACGTGCGGATCACCCGCACGGCGATCTCGCCGCGGTTGGCGACCAGTACGGTGCCGAAGGTCTTAGGAGTCATCGCGTCACATCCGGAAGACGCCGTAGGACACGGGCTCCAGCGGAGCCTGTGCGACGACGGACAGGGCCAGTCCGAGAACGGTTCTGGTGTCGGCGGGGTCGATGACGCCGTCGTCCCAGAGCCGGGCCGTGGAGTAATAGGGGTTGCCTCGTCGCTCGTACTGCTCGCGGATGGGGGCCTTGAAGGCCTCTTCCTCCTCAGGGGTCATTACACCTCGCACGGTCGACAGCACCGAGGCGGCCTGCTCGCCGCCCATCACCGAGATCCGCGCGTTGGGCCACATCCACAGGAAGCGTGGCGAATACGCCCGCCCGCACATCGAGTAGTTGCCCGCCCCGTAGGAGCCGCCGATCACCACGGTCATCTTTGGCACCCGCGCGCACGCCACCGCCGTCACCATCTTGGCGCCGTGCTTGGCGATGCCACCGGCCTCGTAGTCACGGCCCACCATGAAGCCGGCGATGTTCTGCAGGAACAGCAGGGGCACCGAGCGCTTGTCGCACAGCTCGACGAAATGCGCTCCCTTGACCGCGGATTCGCCGAAGAGCACGCCGTTGTTGGCGACGATGCCGACGGGATGGCCGTGGATGCGGGCGAAGCCGGTCACCAGCGTCGTGCCGTACTCGGCCTTGAACTCGGTGAACTCCCCTCCGTCGACGATGCGGCTGACCACCTCGTGTACGTCGTACGGGACGCGCGAGTCGACGGGCACCACGTCGTAGAGCTCCGACTGATCGGCGACGGGCTCGACCGTCGGTGCCACGTCCCACGGGGTCGGCGTTCGCGGTCCGAGGGTGGCCACGATGTTCCTCACGATCCGAAGGGCGTCGCGATCGTCGTGGGCCAGGTGATCGGTGACGCCGGAGACTCGTGCGTGCAGATCGCCGCCGCCGAGCTCCTCGGCCGTGACCACCTCGCCGGTGGCGGCCTTCACCAGCGGTGGTCCGCCGAGGAAGATGGTGCCCTGGTTGCGCACGATGACGGCCTCGTCGCTCATCGCGGGAACGTAGGCGCCACCGGCGGTGCAGGAGCCGAGCACCGCGGCGATCTGCGGGATGCCCCGCGCGCTGAGATTGGCCTGGTTGAAGAAGATCCGACCGAAGTGCTCGCGATCGGGGAACACCTCGTCCTGGCGCGGCAGGAAGGCACCGCCGGAGTCCACGAGGTAGACGCACGGCAGCCGGTTCTGGCCCGCAATCTCTTGGGCCCGAAGGTGTTTCTTGACGGTGATCGGATAGTAGGTGCCGCCCTTGACCGTCGCGTCATTGGCGACGATCATGCACTCGCGGCCCGACACCCGACCGACGCCCGCGATCATGCCGGCGCCGGGACACTCGTCGTCGTACATCCCGTCGGCGGCCAGCGGGGCCAATTCCAGGAACGGGCTGCCGGGGTCGAGTAGGCCGTCCACCCGGTCGCGGGGCAACAGCTTGCCCCTGCTGACGTGGCGTTCCCGCGCACGCGACGAGCCGCCGAGCGCCGCGACCGCGAGCTTGTCGCGCAGCTTCGCCACCAAGGTCAGATGCTGGTCACGATGGGTGGTCTGCGTGGGCAATGGCCGATCCGTTCAGTTTGGTTAACCGTCGCTAACTGATGCTATGTTAGTCATCATTAACCGAGAAGGGTAATCGGCAAGAGGGGTAGAGGTGTCCACGGCGAAGACGTCGACCACGGCAGGAGCGACTCCTCGCAGCCGGGCCAAGTCCGACCGTCGATCCCAACTGTTGTCGGCCGCCGAACGGCTGATGGCCGAACACGGTTTCCTCGGCGTGCGCCTGGAGGACATCGGCGCCGCCGCGGGCGTGACCGGACCGGCGATCTACCGCCACTTCCCCAACAAGGAGGCCCTGCTCGTCGAACTCCTCGTGGGCATCAGCACGCGCCTCCTGGAGGGCGCGACCAAGGTCGTCGCCGGCGCGTCGGAACCGGCGGCCGCGCTCGACGGACTGGTCGACTTCCACCTCGACTTCGTGTTGACCGAACCCGAGCTGATCAGAATCCAGGATCGCGACCTGGCCCACCTGCCCACCTCGGCCAAACGACAGGTGCGCCGTGCGCAGCGTCTGTACGTCGAACTGTGGGTCAAGGTGCTGCGCACCGTGGACGACGAACTCATCGACGCCGACGCGAGGCTAGTCGCGCATGCGGCATTCGGACTGCTCAACTCCACCCCGCACAGCGTGCGGCCGGGAACGGTGCGAGATTCCTCCCGGTCGATGCTGCGGGCCATGACGCTGTCCGCGCTGACCCGCCGCAACTAGTACCAGACGCGGCGTCCGCCGACGGCGTGACCCAGCGCGCCAAGCAACCAGAACACCGCGCCGATCACCAGGGCGACCACCCCGACGTAGGTCAACACCGGTACGGCGAAGACCAGACCAAGGATGACCAGAAGTACACCGAGGGCGATCATGACAGCACTCCTTCGTCGATGACTGGTTCGTTACTGGCTGGGCTGGGGGACGTTGATGTTGCAGTCGGCCACCTTCGGATTGGCTCCCGCGTAGTTCAGCGGTCCCGCGACCACCGTGAGCGCGATCGTTCCGGCTGTGGCACAGCTGGTTTCGGAGGTCTTGAAGTAATCGCGCTGATATGCGGCGAATGCGCCGATCAGCAACCACACCAGCAGGATGGTGCCGATGATTCCGCTGCCTCGCATGCTGAACCTCCATGTCGCTGACCGCCCGTGCGGCGTCGCGACGGGTTTACCCGTCCGACAATTGCGGTAAACCCCGCCGCGCCGCCTCGCCGGCAGTCGATCCCGGCGTCGAGGGGGCCCGACGCCAACGCAGGTACCCTGCAGACATGAGGTGCAGATGACGGATTCGTCGCGCCGCGACGGGTGGGACCAACAACACCCCGGCACGTACAACTACCCCGCCTACCCCGGATCGCCGTACGGCCAGCAGGCGCCGCACCAGGCCGCCGGAGGCGCGGGTGGCGACACACAACGGCCCACCGAGCATCTGCCCGCCTATTCGCCGTACGGCTACGACCCGTACTCGACGGGCTCCTACGGGCCGCCCAATTCACCCGGCGGAGCGCCGCCGCCCGAACCACCCAAGCCCGACGGACCCAATCCACGGCGATGGCTGTGGGCCGCCGCCGGCATGGTCCTGCTCGTCGTCCTCGGCATGGTGATCGGGCTGGTCATCGTCGACAGCTCCCACCAGGACACCGTCGTAGCACCACCGCAGACGCCGATCGAACCCACCGTGACGCGACCGTCGACCCCGAGCAGCACCGTGCCCACTCCCACCACCACGCTGGCGCCCAGCACCTCGGCGACACCCGGCGTGACCCCGCCGACGACGACCAATCCGGCCGACACCCACACGGTCGTCTACTCGGTCGCCGGCGAGGGCCGGGCCATCAGCATCCTCTACCTCGACAGCGGCGGCGTGCTGCAGACCGAGTTCAACGTGATGTTGCCGTGGCAGAAGGAAGTTCAACTCGCCGGGGCGGCCAACAGCTCGGCGAGCGTCAGCATCGTCAACGTCGGTCGCGAACTCACCTGCTCGATCACCATCGACGGCACCGAGACTCAGCAGAACACCGGAACGGGGCTGACGTTGTGCACCGCCCTCGGCGGTCGCTAGGCCCCGTGCCGCGGCACGCGCACGAAGCAGATCGCCAACAGTCCCAGCGCCAGGACGGTCACGAGGCCGCCCATGCCGGCTCGGTCGGTGCCGAACACGGTGATGAACGTGGTGAACAGGATCGGCGCGAGGAACGTCGCGGCCCGCCCGGTCGTCGTGTACAACCCGAACGCGGCACCTTCCTTGCCCTCCACCGACATTCGCAGCATCGTCGTGCGCGCCGAGGACTGGATGGGGCCGATGAACAGGCACAGCAGCAGCCCGCACACCCAGAAGGCCGCCGGCCCGTACAGCGTCATCATCACCAGGGCGATGGCGATCATCGCGACGAGCGACCCGACGATGATCGGCTTGGATCCGATCCGGTCGTCGAGCAGGCCGCCCACGACGGCCCCCGTCGCCGCGACCACCAGGGCGCACATGCCGAAGACCAGTACGTCGGCCCCCGACACCCCGTAGGCCGAGACGCCCAGCACCGCGCCGAAGGTGAAGATGCCCGTCAACCCGTCCCGGAAGATCGCGCTCGCCGCCAGGTAGTAGACGACGTTGCGGTCGCGCCGCCACTGGTCCTTGAGATCGGCGCCCAACTTCCGGTAGGCCCCGACCACACCGGGTGCGGCACCCGGGGCCTCGGGTGCCGTCGAGTCGACGCGCCCACGGGCGCCCACCACCAACGGCAACGCGAATGCCGCAAACCACGCCGCGGCCACCAGCACCACCAGCCGCACCGGCCAGCCGTCGTGGGCCGGCACGCCGAACAGTCCGCTGGTGTCGCCGTCACCGCCGCCGATGAACCCGAAGTACGCCACCAACAGCAGCAGCACACTGCCCAAATATCCTGACGCCGCACCTAATCCGGAGATCCGGCCTGACGTCGACGGCGTGGACAGGTCGCGCAGCATCGCGTTGTAGGGCACCGTCGCCAAGTCGCTGCACGCCGCGGTGACCGCGAGCAGTACCAGCCCCAGCCAGAGATAGCGGTGTTCGGGACGGACGACGCTCATCGACGTCGTCAGTACGATCACGACCCCGGTCAGCACCGCCAGGACGGTGCGCCTGCGGTGCGCCGCGTCGACCCAGATCCCCGTGACCGGCGCCAGCGCCGCCACCGCCAGCCCGGCGGCGAACAACGCCCACCCCAGCCATGCCGTCGGCGGCGTGCTGCCCGGCAGACCCGCCCCCACCTCCCCGGTGAGGTACACCGAGAAGACGAACGTGACGACGATCGCGTTGACTCCGGTTGCGCCGCAGTCCCACAACGCCCACGCGACGACGGGGAAACGCCTCGCGGTCCGAGTACCCGCGGGGTTGGTCATGGACGCACTCTATTGGTACCTACGATTGGGCCCATGTCCGTACCCGCTCCCAGTCCCGACGCGCGCGCCGTCGTCACCGGCGCCTCGCAGAACATCGGCGAGGCACTGGCCACCGAGCTCGCCGCCCGAGGGCACCACCTGATCATCACCGCCCGCCGCGAAGACGTACTCGTGGCCTTGGCCGGCAAGCTGACCGAACGCTACGGCGTGACCGTCGAGGTGCGCCCCGTCGACCTGGTCGACCCGGCAGCACGCGACGAGCTGTGCGCCGAGCTCGCCGGGCGCAACGTGTCCATCCTGTGCGCCAACGCCGGCACGGCCACCTTCGGACCCGTGGCCAAGCTCGACGTCGACGGCGAGAAGGCCCAGGTTCAACTCAACGTACTGGGCGTGCACAACCTGGTGCTGGCCGTCCTGCCCGGCATGGTCGAGCGACGCGCCGGCGGCATCCTGATCTCCGGTTCGGCGGCGGGCAACTCGCCGATCCCCAACAACGCGACCTATGCGGCGTCGAAGGCGTTCGTCAACACGTTCAGCGAGTCGTTGCGCGGCGAGGTCAAACCGCTCGGCGTCCACGTCACCGTGCTGGCGCCCGGGCCCGTGCGCACCGAACTGCCGGACCCCGACGAGCAGTCGCTGGTCGAAAGGCTCATCCCCGACTTCCTCTGGATCTCCACCGAGCACACCGCGAAGCTGTCGCTGGACGGCCTGGAGCGCAACAAGATGCGCGTCGTCCCCGGCGTCACCTCCAAGGCGATGTCGGTGGCCAGCGGGTACGCCCCGCGGTCCATCGTGACGCCTATCGTCGGGGCGGTCTACAAGAAGCTCGGGGGCGAGTAGTCCCTCAGCGGCGCCGACGGCGTCGGGTGCCGGTGCCGAACACGCTGCGGGTGATCTCCCGCCCGGCGACGGTGGCCGCCGACCGGATGAAGCTCTTGAAGGCCGAGCTGTGGACGACCTCGTCGACGAAGCTGGGCCCCTCCGGCGGGGGCGCGGCGACCGGGCCGGGGTAGGTCTGCCCACCGAACCCGCCGTCGAGCGGCGGCGGAAGGTCGGGAGCCGGCGGTGGCGGAGCCGGTGCCGGCGGCGGGGCCACCTTGGCGTTGAGGCGCTCGTAGGCCGAGTCGCGGTCGATCGTCTGGCCATATTCCGCCTGCAGGGGCGACGCCTTCGCCGCGGCCGAGATGGCGTCGGGGCCGACGGTGTCCATCAGCGAACGCGGCGCCCGCATCCTGGTCCACGCCACCGGGGTCGGCGCCCCGTTCTCCGAGAGCACGGTGACGATCGCCTCACCGGTGCCGAGCGACGTCAACGCCTCCTCGAGGTCGTAGACGTCGGTCTTGGGGTAGGTGCGCACCGTCTTGGACAGCGCCTTCTGGTCGTCGGGGGTGAACGCGCGCAGCGCATGCTGCACGCGGGCGCCGAGCTGAGACAACACGTCGTTGGGCACGTCGGTGGGCAACTGCGTGCAGAAGAACACCCCGACGCCCTTGGACCGGATGAGCTTCACGGTCTGCTCGACCTGCTCGAGGAAGGCCTTGGACGCGTCGTCGAACAGGAGGTGCGCCTCGTCGAAGAAGAACACCAGCTTCGGCTTCTCGACGTCGCCGACCTCCGGCAACGTGGTGAACAGGTCGGCCAGCACCCACATCAGGAACGTGGAGAACATCACCGGACGGGCCGCCTGCGCGCCCAGTTCCAGCAGGGTGATCACACCGCGGCCCTGGGCGTCGAATCGCATCAGGTCGTCGGGCTCCAGCTCCGGCTCGCCGAAGAAGGTGTCGGCGCCCTCGGCCTCCAGGTTCACCAGCGCGCGCAGGATGACACCGGCCGTGGTCGTCGACACCGCGCCGAGCGCCTTGAGCTCCGCCTTGCCGTCCTCGCCGGTGAGGAACTGGATCACCGACCGAAGGTCCTTGAGGTCCAGCAGCGGCAGCCCCTTCTGGTCGGCCCAGTGGAAGATCAACCCCAGCGTGGACTCCTGAGTCGCGTTGAGCCCCAACACCTTCGACAAGAGGATCGGACCAAAGCTGGTGATGGTGGCGCGGACCGGCACCCCGATCCCGGAGGTGCCCAGCGACAGGAACTCGACCGGAAACGCCGTCGGCGACCAGTCGTCACCGGTGTCGGCCGCCCGCTGGGTGACCTTGTCACCTGGCGCACCGGGACGCGAGAGTCCCGACAGGTCACCCTTGACGTCGGCCATCACCACCGGCACCCCTGCCGCCGAGAGCTGTTCGGCCATGAGCTGCAGTGACTTCGTCTTGCCGGTACCGGTCGCCCCGGCCACCAGGCCGTGCCGGTTGACCGTGGCCAGCGGGATCCGGACCCGCGCGCTGGGGTCGGCGACACCGTCGACCACCACGGCGCCGAGTTCGAGAGCCTGCCCGCCGACGGCATATCCAGCGGCGATTCGCTGTGCGGGGTTGGCGGTCGCGTCTTCGCTCATGCGGGCGACCTTACTGGCCGTCGACGACGCGGGAGTGGCTCTGGGCGGGCCTGGGAACGTGCTGTCGGGCTGGGCGAATACTGTTGAGCGCTGTGCGTGACGAACTGGTGTGGATCGACTGCGAGATGACGGGCCTGGACCTGAAGTCGGACCGTCTCATCGAAATCGCGGTCCTGGTGACAGACGGCGAGCTCAACCTCCTCGGCGATGGCCTCGACGTCGTCATCCACGCCGACGACGAGGCGCTCGACGGGATGGTCGAGGTGGTCGCGACGATGCACCGCAAATCGGGGTTGACCGAGGAGGTGCGGGCGTCCACCGTCGACGTCCCCACCGCCGAGAAGATGGTTCTGGACTACATTCGCGGCCTCGTCAAGCAACCGAACACCGCCCCGCTGGCCGGCAACTCGATCGGCACCGACCGCGGCTTCATCGCCCGCGACATGCCGGCCCTCGACGAGTTCCTGCACTACCGCATGATCGACGTCAGCTCCATCAAGGAGCTGTGCCGCCGCTGGTACCCGCGCATCTACTTCGGTCAGCCCGAGAAGGGCCTCGCGCACCGCGCGCTAGCCGACATCCACGAGTCGATTCGCGAGTTGAAGTACTACCGCAGCACCGCCTTCGTACCCGCTCCCGGACCCTCGACCAGCGACATCGCCGCAATCGCGGCGGAGCTTGGTCCCCCCACCGGCGACGCGCAGACAACCGATTCGGACACGGGCCACTCGAGCGGCTAAGATCGTCATACCGCGGCGCCTTCGGGCAAGGCGGACATGGTGGCTGTAGTTCAGTTGGTAGAGCACCAGGTTGTGATCCTGGCTGTCGCGGGTTCGAGTCCCGTCAGTCACCCAGCAGGTCGGAGGGCGTTCGCGCCCTCCGACTTTCTGCTTTTCGGGTATGGTCCGTTTTCGTGCGCGTGGCTGATGCGTCGATCCTGCCGTCACCCATCCAGTTGGACCCGCACCGACACCGCACCGCGGTCGTTTCGGGTGGCCACCGCATGGCCGGTGCGATCTCGCCCGTCGAGCCCCACGAGGGTGACCGCGCCGCCCTCTCCGAGGAAGTTGCGCCACCAACTCTTCCTGTCGGGCATCCCGACCCAGATGGTGATCGAATCGCCGGAGCGGCGGTAGTTGACCGGGATCTCGAACGTCTTCCCGGACTTGCGCCCGACGTAGCGGATCTCGACGAGCCCGCGGCGCACCAGACCACCTACGACGGGCAGCTTCATCGTCGCCACCGCCACCTTGTTGACCGTGCGGACGAACGCGTTGTCCGAGAAGCCTGGTTTACCTTGCTGCGCCATTGCACCAACTCTAGTGATCCAATCCTCCGCCCGGCGCGGTCGGCGACGGCGAGGATCCCGCTCCGGTGAGCGGGGGTGTCGACAACGGACGGCGGCGAACGGAGCGGCCCTAGCAGAGGACGATCAAACGCTTAGACGTTCGCGTTGCCGGCCTTCCACTGGTCCCAGGGCACGTTCCAGTCACCGAGTCCGTCCACCCCGGGCAGCACGCTGCCCACGGTGTTGGTGACCAGGACGAGATCGCCGCGCTTGGTGTTCTCGTAGAACCACTTGGCATTGCTGGTGCTGACGTTGAGGCAGCCGTGGCTGACGTTGCTGTAGCCCTGGCTGCCGACCGACCACGGCGCCGCGTGCACGTAGATGCCGCTATAGGACATCTGCGTGGCGTAATCGACCTCGGTGCGATAACCGTTCGGCGAGTTGGACGGCACCCCGTAGGTCGAGGAGTCCATCACCATGTGCGAGAGACGGTCGCCGATGATGTAGACGCCGTTGTTGGTCGGGGTGCTGTTCTTGCCCATCGAGATCGGCATGGTCTTGACGACCTCGCCGTTGCGCCGAACCGTCAGGGTCTTGGTGTCGTCGTCGGCGGTCGCGATCACCTCGTCGCCGATCGTGAAGTGGGTCGTGACGTTCTCCTGACCGAACAGCCCGTCGCCCAGGTCCACCCCGTAGGTGTTCACCGCCACGTCGACCGTCGTCCCCGGCTGCCAGTAGGCCTGCGGGCGCCACCGCACCTCGCGGTTGCTCAGCCAGTAGAACGCCCCCTCGACGGGAGGATTGGTGGTGACCGTGATGGCCTTCTCCGCGGCGAGCCGGTTGGGCACGTTCTCGTCGAACCGGATGGCGATGGGCTGTCCGACGCCCACGACGTCGCCGTCGGCCGGCAGGAGGTAGGGCCGGGTCAAGTTCTCCGGCGAGTGCGTCTGAAAGGTCATCGAACGGCTCGTCACGCCGCCCAGACCCAACGACTGAGCGCTCAGCCGGTAGGTCTTGTTGTAGCCGAGTGGCTCGGTGGTCATCCAGCGCAGGCCGTCGGGGCTGAGCCGGCCGGCGACCGTCGAACCTGCCTCGTTGGTCATCGTCACCGCACCGAGGACGCCGTCCTCCGCGCTGACCGTCACCGGCGAGTCGACCGTGACTCCTACTGCCCCGTCGGTCACCGAGGCGGTGAGCTTGGGAACCAGGAGATCACCGAACGGCGTGCCCTTGTCCTCGATGGTCTGAGGCTGCGGCGCGGGGGCCGGCGTGCCGTTGCACCCGCTGACCCCGAGGACGACGGCCGGCACCATGACCGCGGCCGCCCACCAGTTGCGCATCCGCCGCGTGCGGGTCGCCGATCGGGCCTGCCACATGCTCATACACCTTCCCCGACATTCACGAGTTCTTCCCACCTACTTGCCAGCAGTCTAGGCGAGGCCGGCGACAGGAGGGCGGTCGTCGCACCCGGCTCCCACGGCTCGACCGACCGGATTTCACCCCAGGCGTCGGAGACTGTTATCGTCTTCCACGCGCGCCGTTAGCTCAGTTGGTAGAGCAGCTGACTCTTAATCAGCGGGTCCGGGGTTCGAAACCCTGACGGCGCACCACGTGATCGGGTCGGCAACGGCCCGATTCTTGGTTTCCGGGGCACCTTCGGGTCTCGGCCGGTCCTGTGTCCAGCGGCCGCATATGCGCGAAGATTCCCAGGAATGGGAATTCCATGGCAGGCAATTTCGACGCCTACGACGTGCCTCCCGTGAATTGCCGAAGGGTCGTCGTCGCCCCGAATTCGGTCATCGCCCAAAAGAATGCAATTCACCGGCTCGGACGGCGTGGTCCCGCTGATTGCCAGGTCAACCCACACATGGGTGACGCGTGGGGCGGCCGTCGGCCGGGATTGCCGCGCGGACACCGCGACTCCGATAGCGATCACGTCCAATGAACATTAACTATGCGATTTCGGCGATCAGGCGCCATCGTGTGCTGGAATCGCCGTCCGCCGACGAATCGCCGAGCCGCCGTGAACCGAAACCCGCGGTACCGAAAGCTCCAACCAGCGCAAACAGATCCAATACGAAAGGCACAGGATGGGGTACACCTGCTACCATCGGGTTAGCTACATGCGGAGACGCGGGCGATCGGCCCGATATCCGAGAAAGTGACGAGGACTTAGCTGATGTCGACCGCCGGTGCGGCCCCGCCGATCGCCGCGTCCCCCGCCGAGGGGGACGACGCCGAGGATCGGTTGGTCGTGGTGCGCAGCTGCACCCGGTTGGGGCTCACCGCGAACCCGCCGGGATACTCGTTCCTGGATTTCTTCCGGTTCGGCCGCTTCCGCCGTCGCTAAGGCGTCTCAGCGGTTGGTGACCCGCCGGATGGCGAGGACCACCACGATCGTGCCCAACGCCGCCAGCGTCATCGCCACCGCGGGCTTCTTGGCGAACTGCACCACGCCGCTCTTGACGTCGTCGGCGATCCGAGCCGGGTTGGCCCGCTCGGCGAGGGCATCCACGGTCTGCGCAAGCTGCTCGCGCGCCACGTCGATGTCCTTCTTGATCTTGTCGGGATCCCGGTCGGCCACGTCAGCCCCTTCAATCGCGGTGCGGTCTTGGGGAATTACCCTAGAGCAGCCACGCGACGCGACCGACACCGCAGTCGCGCACCGGTCGACCGAAGGGACATTGACAGATGCCACCGACTCCCCGCCTCTCGGCGGGCGACGACGCCCCCGCCTTCAGCCTCCCCGACGCCGACGGCAACACCGTCTCACTCGGTGACTTCGCCGGGCGCAAGGTCGTCGTGTATTTCTACCCCGCCGCCTCCACACCCGGCTGCACCAAGCAGGCCTGTGACTTCCGAGACAGCCTGGCCGAACTGAACGGGGCGGGCCTCGACGTCGTCGGCATCTCCCCCGACAAGCCCGCGAAGCTCGTCAAGTTCCGTGACGCCGAGGGGCTGACGTTCCCGCTGCTGTCCGACCCCGACCGAACGGTGCTCACCGAGTGGGGCGCCTTCGGCGAGAAGTCCATGTACGGCAAGACCGTTCAGGGCGTCATCCGTTCCACGTTCGTCGTCGACGAAGAGGGCAAGATCGAGGTCGCGCAGTACAACGTGAAGGCCACCGGCCACGTCGCGAAGCTGCGCCGCGAGCTAGCGGTCTAGCGCCCCCAGCGCCTCCAGCAGCAACGCCTCCGAGGTCGCCGCCCGCTCCAGCACCCCCAGGTCGAGGCTCTCGTCCACGGCATGCGCCTGCGTCGCCGGATCCTCCACCCCGGTGACGAGGATCTTGGCCTCCGGGAAGGCGTCGGCGAACGCGGCGATGAACGGAATCGACCCGCCGACGCCCATGTCGATCGGATCGGTGCCCCAGGCGCGTCCGAAGGCCGCGCGGGCGGCGTCGTACACCGGTCCGGTCGCGTCGATCGCGTAGGGCTGACCCATGTCCCCCGGCGTGACGGTCACCCGGGCGCCCCATGGCGCCTTCGCCTCGAGGTGGCGGGTCAGCGCCTCGAGGTGGGCCCGGGCGTCGCCACCGGGCGCCACCCGCATGCTGACCTTCGCGCGGGCGCGGGGAATCAGGGTGTTCGACGACTTCGCGACGGACGTGGCGTCGATGCCGATGACCGTGATCGCCGGCTTGGCCCACAACCGGTCGGCGACCGACCCCGTCCCGATCTGGGTGACGCCGTCGAGCATTCCCGTTTCCTCGCGCACCTGCTCGTCCGAGTACTCCACGTCGGCGGCCGAACCCTGGTGCAGGCCCTCGACCGCGACGTTCCCGTCGTCGTCGTGCAGGCTGGCCAGCAGGCGTACCAGGACGCTCACCGCGTCGGGCACCACGCCGCCCCACATCCCCGAGTGCAATCCGTGGTCGAGGGTGGCCACCTCGACCACGCAGTCGGCCAACCCGCGCAGCGACACCGTCAGCGACGGGATCTCGGTGGTCCAGTTCATCGAATCGGCGATGACGATGACGTCGGCGGCCAGCAGGTCCCGGTGGGCGGCCAAGAGGGCACCCAGGGACGGCGACCCCGACTCCTCCTCACCCTCGACGAACACCGTGACGCCCACCGGCAGGTCGCCGTCGAACGCGCGGATGGCCGCGAGGTGGGTGGCGATGCCCGCCTTGTCGTCGGCGGTGCCGCGGCCGTAGAGCCGGCCGTCGCGCTCGGTGGGTTCGAACGGTGCCGACGCCCACTGGGTCGCGTCGCCCTCTGGTTGCACGTCGTGGTGGGCGTACAGCAGCACCGTCGGCGCGCCCTCGGGTGCGGGCCGACGCGCGATGACAGCCGGCGCACCACCCTCGCTGACGGTGCGGATGTCGTCGAAACCGGCGTGCGCCAACAACTTCGACACCATCTCCGCGGTGCGATGAACCTGGTCGCGACGGTCCGGGTCGGCCCACACCGACTCGATGCGGACGAGGGCTTCGAGGTCGGCGCGCACCGAGGGCAGCACCGAGTGGACGCGGGAGACGATGTCGCTCATGGGACCGAGCGTAGTGCGGAGCTAGCCGGCGGACTCCAGGATCGCCACCGCGGCGGCGGTGTCGCCGTCGTGGGTCAACGACACGTGGATGGTGATCTCCCTGAGGTGCTCGGCGATGTCGCCGGACAACCGCACCTTTGGTCGACCCCACATGTCGGTGACCACCTCGATGTCGCGGTGGATGTCCTCGGGCAGCACGGGCCGCTTGGAGAACCGCGACCCCGACCACGCCTTGATCACGGCCTCCTTGGCCGCCCACCGCGCCGCCAGGTGCCGCGCCGCCGACGAACTCTTGTCGGCGGCGTCCCGACGCTCACCCGGGGTGAACGTCTCGGCGAACACCGTGCCCGGCTGGTCGACCTGTTCGGCGAATTCCGAGATGGAGACCAGGTCGATGCCGACCCCGACGATGCTCATGCCAGGAACGCTAGCCGAGCCCGCCAGAGCCTCTCGAAGGGCCTCACGCCCCATACCGGCCATCCTGGCCGAGCCGCGCCGCGGGATCGAGCAGCATGTTCGCTTCCTGGCGCTTCTCCGGCGCGTCGTGGCTGAAGCGGCGATCGGCGGGCTTCTCGTACATGGCGGGTCCGCCGGCGATGGCCGAAGCCAGTCGCCGCTGTCCGTTCAGCACGCGATCTCCGGCACGCATCTGGTAGTCCTCCCGCTGCTCCGGGCTCAGCGCAGTCAGGAACGCCTGCGGGTGAACCAGGGCAACCAGACCCGAGACGTGACCGAAGCCCAAGCTGGTGATCAGACCCGCCTTGAGCGGGAATTGACCTGCCAGGTCGAGGGTTTCGCGAACCCACACGAAGTGCGAGGCGTGGGCCATCTCGTCGTCGACGCAGTCGAGGCTTCGGTTCGGCGGGATGACGCCGTCGCGCAGCATCTGACACATGCCCATGATCTGGAACGCGGCAGCACCACCCTTGCTGTGACCGGTCAGGCTCTTCTGGCTGACGATGAACAACGGGTTGCCCGGTGAGCGCCCCATGGCCGAGGCGAGCCGTTCGTGCAACTCGGTCTCGTTGGGATCGTTGGCCAGGGTCGACGTGTCGTGCTTGGAGATCACGGCGATGTCGTCGGCCCCCACCCCGAGCTTCGCCAGTGACCTGGCCAGCTCGGACTGCTTGCCGCCGCGCCCCGCACCCAGCGCGCCGAGACCCGGTGCCGGGATCGAGGTGTGCACACCGTCGCCGAACGTCGAGGCGTAGCCGACCACCGCCAGCACCGGCAGACCCATCTCCAGCGCCAGGTCGCCACGGGCCAGCAGGATGGTCCCGCCACCCTGACCCTCGACGAAGCCCAGGCGCCGCCGGTCGTTGCCGCGGGAGAACTTGGCGTCGCTGATGCCCTTGGCGCGCATGGCCTCGGTGTCCGCCGTCGCCGACATGTCACCGAAGCCGATGATGGCCTCCAGCGTCAGGTCGTCATAGCCGCCCGCGACCACGAACTGGGCCTTGCCGAGCCGGATCTTGTCGGCACCCTCCTCGACCGACACCGCGGTCGTCGCGCAGGCGGCGACGGGATGGATCATCGCGCCGTAGCTGCCGATGTAGGACTGCACGACGTGGCCCGCCATGACGTTCGGCAGGACCTCCTGCAGGATGTCGTTCGGCTTGTTCTTGCCCAGCAGGTTGCCGTGGTACATCGTCTGCATCGACGTCATGCCGCCCATGCCGGTGCCCTGCGTGCTGGCCACCAGGCTCGGGTGCACCCACCGCATCAGCTCGGTCGGCGTGAAGCCAGAGGACAGGAACGCGTCGACGGTGGTGACGAGGTTCCACAGTGCGAGCCGGTCGATCGAGTTGACCATGTCCTGGCTGACGCCGTACACGGTCGGATCGAACCCGGTCGGGATCTGAGCGCCGACGGTCCGCGACAGCTTGACCTTGCGGGGCACCCGGATCTCGGTACCCGCCTTGCGGGTCACCTGCCAGTCACCGCCACCGGGGACCGGGGAGATGACGGTGTGCTCCGGATCGAATCCGACGAACGCCCTGGCGTCGGCCTCCGACGACACCACGAAGGTGAAGTCCTTGTCGAGGAAGACCGAGACCAGCAGCGGCGCAGACAGATCCGCGTCGATGGCACCGTCCGGCACGAACTCCCGGATGCCCACCCGCTCGATGACGGCGTCGTGGTAACGCTCCACCAGCTCGCCCTCGTCGACCAGGTCGCCCGAGGCGGTGTCGTACCAACCTGGCTTCGGGTCGTCCTCCCACTTGACCAGACCGGTGGTCCAGGCGAGCTCGAGAACGCCTGCGGCGGAGAGCTCTCCGGACACTTCGGCCTCGAAGCGGGTCCGCGAGGAACCGTACGGGCCGAGCTCCGCGCCACCGACGATGACCACCATGTCGGCGGGGTCCACGTCGATGTCGTCCCATGCCGGCGGCGGCGCCGCGGTGTATCCGCGCGGGGGCGACGGCAGGGCCTTGATGGTGCTCGAGTCGTCGTCCTCGGACGGCTTCGCACTGCTCTCGGCGGCCATGTCCTCACGGGCCTTGGCAGCCAATTCGGCCATGTCGATGTCGATTTCGCCGAGTCCACCGGTCAGGTCGGCGTGGATCGGCGCGTTGGCCGCCGCCACCTTGGACTCGATGTCGCACAGGTCGAGCAGCATGGCGGCCATCTGCTCGGTTGAGTACGTGGTGACGCCGGCCTCTTCGACCGCGCCGACGATGGCGTCGTTGTGACCCATCAGCCCGGTGCCCTTGGTCCAGCCAATGAGGGCGTGGGCCAACGACACTCGCTGCGACCAGGAGGTCTCGGCCTTCCAGCGCGTGACCAGTGCGTCCAAGGCGGACTTGGCCTCGCCGTAGGCACCGTCGCCGCCGAACATGCCGCGATTGGGCGAGCCGGGCAGCACCACGTGCAGACGCGACGCGATGTCGCGCTCGGAGCCGATGTGCGAGAGCCCACCGATGAGCCGCTGCACGGCCCACAGCAGGACCTTCATCTCCATCTCCGAGCGGGCCCCCGCCTCGGACATGTCACCGGCCACCCGCGGTGCCGCGAAGGGGAACAGGAGCGTCGGGGTCAGGGCGTCCTTGAGGTGGATCGACTTGGGCCCGAGGCTCTCGGACTGCTCGCTGCCAACCCAGCTGACGAGCGCGTCGATGTCGCTGTAGGAGGCCATGTTCGCCGGCACCACCCACAGCGTGGCGCCGAAGCGGGCGTGGTCGCGGTAGAGCTCCTTGTAGAAGGACAACCGATCGTCGTCCAGCTTCGAGGTGGTCGCGATGACCGAGGCGCCACCGTCGAGCAGCTGCGCCACGATCGACGCCGCGATGGAGCCCTTGGACGCGCCGGTGACGACGGCGATCTCGTCGCTGTAACGACCGGTGCCGGGGTTCTCCGCACCGGCGGCCGCGCGGCCGTAGAGCGACGCGTGCACGTTGCGTCCGGCGGCCAGCGCCTTGCCCTGCCACCAACTCGCCTGGCTGGCGACGACGTGACCGGCAGCCTCGAAGCGCTCCGAGAGCCGTGACCAGTCGGCGTCGATCTCGTCCTCGCCCTTGAGCCACAGCCGGGCCAGATCCTCACGGGCGCTTGCCCAGCGGTCGTCGAAGAGCACCGCCTTGCGGCCGTCGAACGTCGGTGCGACCAAACGTGGCCAGTCCGACCCGAGTTCGGCGGTGACCAGGTCGATGAGGTCGGCGTCGCTGACCGTCTCGTCCACGTTGACCGGCGCGTCGACGCCGAGCTGACCGAGGATCAGCCTGGCAGCCGAGGCCAGCACGCCGTAGCGGCCGGTGACCTTCTCGGCGAACTCGGTGAGCGCCGCGGAATCCACGACGCCTCCCCCGGCCCCACCGGCCGACGGCAGCGAGACCGCGATGCCGCGGCGCGCGGCGACGGCGGAAACGGCCGCGTCGACGACCCGGTCGACCGTGGCCGCGTCGGGCAGGGCGCCCTCGTGCAGGTGACCGAGGTTGCCGCCGCGAACGCTGGTGCCCTCGCGAGTGCCGAGGACCAGCTCCATGGTGACGTGCTTGACCCAGCCGTCGCCGAGCTCCCAATCCTTCTTCACGCGTTCGGCGATCGCGGCGGGGCGCTTGCCCGAGGGGCCGAGCACCGTGCGCAGCTGGTCGTTGACCGCGTCGGAGAGCACGGGGCCGAACGGCTTGTAGGTCCGGGCGAGCTTGCTGACCTGAGCCTTGAGTCCGGCCAGGTCGGCTTCGGCGGCACCGTCGATGGCACCGAGGTTGAGCTCGGAGCCGAGGTCGACGAGCAGCTGGTTGCGTCGCGACGACGCACCGTCGGTGATCGACTCGATGGAGTCCAGCGGCTCGATCTGGTCGACGTGCATCTTGGCCGACAAGGCGATCAACGACAGGGTCGCGTCGTCGGCACCGAACGAGATGTCCTCGGGGCGTGGGCCTCCCGACGGTGCGGCCGGAGCTGCGGCCGGTGCGGCCGCGGGAACGGCTGCGGCAGGCGCCGCCTCGGAGGCGGCAGCGGGCGCGCTGTCCTGCTCCATGTCCGGTTCCGGGTCGGTGTCGGTCGCGAACAGCACCGCGGCGTCACGCTCGGTGTTGAGCACCTCGGTCGTGTTGTGCGAGTACTCCGGCAGCTTCAGCGTGTTGGTCGCCAGGCCGGCGACCGTCGGCGCGTTCTTGACACCGATCTCGACGAAGCGCTCGATGCCGAGACCTCCCGCGGCCTCCTCGATGAAGAGCAGGTCCTGGGTCTCGATCCACCGCACCGGGCTGGCGAACTGCCATGCCAGCAACTCGATGACGACCTTGCGGCACAGCTCGTGTGGCCGCTCGGTGCGCCAGGTGTCGTAGTCGGCGAGGATCTCGTCGAGCGGCTCGGCGGGCACCAGATCGCGGATCTCCTGGATGAAGTCGCGGTCCATGGTGAACGGCCGCGGCACCAGGTTCGGGATGTACTTGCCGACGAGCAGCGCCGGGTCCGCGTCGCGCGGCATGACCCGCTCCAGCGAGCGGCGGAAGTCGGCGACGCCGACCCGAAGCACCTCGGAGTGGAACGGCACGTCGATGCCGGGCACCAGGATGAACGAGCGCTTGCCGCCGGAGATCTCGCGACGCTTCTCGACCTCTTCCTCGAGGACCTCCAGACCGCGAACGGTACCGGCGATGGCGTACTGCGAGCCACGCAGGTTGTAGTTCACGATCTGTAGAAACTCTCCGGTATTCGCCGCGATGCCCGCCACCCAGTCGGTGACGTCGTCGTCGTCGAGATCGATCTGCGAGGGGCGGATCGCGGCGAGCCGATAGTTGGAGCGCCCGTTCTCGTCGCGCGGGACGATGTCGTGCATCTTGCTGCCGCGGTGGAAGACCACCTCGAGCAGCGCCTCGAGCGGGTACACGCCGGAGACGCACGCCAGCGCGGTGTACTCACCGACGGAGTGGCCGCAGGCGATGGCGCCCTCGACGAAGGCACCCTGCTCGCGCATCTCCGCGACCTGGGCCGCGGCGACGGTGGCCATCGCCACCTGGGTGAACTGCGTCAGGTAGAGGACACCCTCGGGGTGGTGATAGTGCACGCCGCTGGCGATGAGGCTGGTCGGGTTGTCGCGCACCACGTGCAGCACCGAGAAGCCGAGCGTCTCGCGGGTGAACTTGTCGGCGATGTCCCACACCTTGCGGGCGGCCTTGGACCGGGCGCGGACCTCCATGCCCATGCCCTTGGACTGGATGCCCTGGCCGGGGAAGGCGTAGACGGTCTTCGGCGCGGCCAACTGGGCGGTCGCCGACATCACCAGGTCGGTGCCGACCTTGGCGGTGACCTCGACGATCTCCGCGCCGCGGTCGATGCCGACCCGGTCGACCCGGAAGTCGATCTCGTCGCCGGGCATGACCATGCCGAGGAAGCGCGAGGTCCAGCCGACCAGGCGGGCGGGCGGGGTGGCGCGGCCGTCGGTGGCGGTGACGACGTGCTGCGCGGCGGCCGATAGCCACATGCCGTGCACGATGGGCGATTTCAGCCCGGCGAGCAGTGCGGCGGCGCGGTCGGTGTGGATCGGGTTGTGGTCACCGGAGACCACGGCGAAGGCGCTCATGTCGGTCGGTGCGGTGACCGACACGTCACGACGGCGACGACGCGGGGTGTCGGTGGCGTTGTCGGTGATGGCGCCGCCGGCCTGGGGCGGGTCGGTGAGCGCAACGGCACCCGTGCGGCCCCGGATGGCGAACCGCTCCTCCAAGGTCGCGAGTTCGGTGCCCTCGGCGTCGCGAATGGTCACCGACACCGGGACGACGCGGCCGACCTCGGTGTCGACCGCGGCCGAAGCCGTTGCGGTGACGGTCAATTCGCTCTTGGTGGTCGGCATCGCCGCCAGCAGGTGTGCCGCGTGGTCGAGGTGCACCAGGCTCAACAGACCCTCGACGACGGGGAATCCGGTCTCGGTGACCGCGGCTCCGATGACGGAGAACACGGCGGGCCAGCAGCGGCCGACGAGCGCGTCGGGCACCAGCGTGAGCCCGGGCGCCAGGGGCGCCCCGAACGTCGCGGTGACGCCGGTGTGGTCGGCGACCTCCTCGGGATCCCAGGGGACGGTGACCGTCGTGCTGTCGTCCCGCACCTCGGGCAACGCGTCGACCCCGTCGACGCCCGCGGCGATGGACAGCACGGCACGCATTGCGGCGGACGCGTCCTCGGTGGTGACGACGGGCATGCCACCGTCGACCGTGGTGGACGGCAACGTGAAGCGGATGGTGATCCAGATGTCCGACAGCGGCACGCTCAGCACGACGCACTCGCCGTCGAGCTCCAGGCGCGAACCGGTGGACGGATGCGTCGCGGCCCGATTCTCGTTGACCTGCCACTCATTTGGTGCACCGATGCGGTGCACCGGGTTGATCGCGGCGCGACCGGCCCACAGCACGTCGGGCGAGTCCAGGACGACCGCCAACGGGCCGGTGACGTCGGCCCGGGCCTGACGACGCGAGACCACCGCGGTGGGCTCGGCGCCTGCGGCGAGCACCTCGTCGACCGAGGCCTTCTCGAACCGGTCGAGCAGATCGCCGACGGGCTCGTCGACGCGGGTGATGCCGAAGACGGCTTCGGTACCGGGGATGACGCACACCTGGTCGGCGGTGTAGCGCGCGTCGTGCGCCTGCCACAGCGAGTCGCTGCGCCACCAGCGGCGGACGTCCTTGTCGATGACGGGCACGAAGTTCACCGGCTTGCCCAGCGTCTTGCAGAGCGTCGTGAAGAACGGCACGTCTGCGGGGTGCAGCTTGACCTCGCCGGCGTCCGGGTAGCGCGACTGCAGTTCGGCCAGCGCCCGCTGCGGATCCTCCAGCAGCGCATCGCCTTCGGCGGTGGCGGGAAACAGGGTGTCGATCGGGCCGGAGTCCTGCGGGTGCAGGCGGGCCTCGGCGCGCTTGAGCATCTCGGCGAAGCGGTCGCGCCAGCTGCCGTCGAGCCACGGCGAATCGGGCCGCTTGGTGTCGGCGGTGCTGTCACCGTCGCCGATGGCGAGCTCGACGTAGCGCTGCACCCACTGCAGGTAGGTCATGTCGGCCACGTCGCCGAAGTACGGCTTGGCGGTCAGGGCCATCGCGGCGATGATCTCGTCGCGGCGCTCGGCGACCGCGTCCACGTCACCGGCGACGTCGTCAAGCAGACGACCGCAGCGCGACGCCGCATTGTCGATCTCGTGGATGTCGGCACCGAGCTGACTGCGCCCGGATGCCATGCCGCCCTGCGCCTTTCCGGCGCCGACCCACTGTTCGGTGCCAGTGGTGTCGACCAGCAGCTGCTTGACCGCCGGCGAGGTGGTGGCCTCGAGCGTGGCCATCGTCGCGGTGCCGACGAGGATGCCGTCGACCGGCATGATCGGGTAGCCGTAGGCCTTGGCCCACTCACCCGAGAGGTACTGCGCGGCCCGCTCGGGAGTGCCGATGCCGCCGCCGACGCACAGCGTGATGTTGGACAGCTTGCGAAGATCGCCGTAGGTCGAGATCAGCAGGTCGTCGAGGTCCTCCCACGAGTGGTGCCCGCCGGCGCGACCACCCTCGACGTGCACGATGACCTCGCGGTCGGGAACCTCGGCGGCGATCTTGATGACCGACTTGATCTGCTCGACGGTGCCCGGCTTGAAGCACACGTACGCGAGGCCGACCTCGTTGAGCTCGGAGATGATGGCCACGGCCTCGTCGAGTTCGGGGATGCCCGCGCTGACGACCACGCCGTCGAACGGGGCGCCGGACTGACGCGCCTTCTGCACCAAGCGCTTTCCGCCGACCTGCAACTTCCACAGGTAGGGGTCCAGGAACAGGGTGTTGAACTGCACGGCGCGGCCCGGCTCGAGCAGCTCGGTCAGCTCGGCGACGCGCCGCTCGAAGATGGGTTCGGTGACCTGGCCGCCACCGGCGAGCTCGGCCCAGTGACCGGCGTTGGCGGCCGCGGCGACGATCTTGGCGTCGACGGTGGTCGGCGTCATGCCCGCGAGCAGCATCGGCGAACGACCCGTGAGCCGGGTGAACTTGGTGGAGAGCTTGACCGAGCCGTCCGGCAGCGAGATGACCGACGGCGCGTAGCTCGACCACGCGGGGACGATCTCGGGGGCAGCCCCGACGGTGAACAGATTGCGCTGCCCGGCGCGGGTGGCGGCGGGCACGATGCCGACGCCCAGGCCCCTGATGACCGGTGCGGTGACGCGGGTGATGGTGTCGCTGGGGCCGAGGTCGACGATCCAGCGGGCGCCGGAGTCGTGCAGGCGCTCGACCTCGTCGACCCAGTCGAACGGGTCGGTGAAGATGGCCTTGGCGAAGTGGTGGAGCAGCTCCGAGTCGATCTCGAGCTTGGCGCCCCAGCCGTCGACGACGTCGATCGCGTCGGCCAGTCGCGGGGTGTGGAAGCCGACCTCGACCTGGATGCCGTGGAAGACCGGGCTGAAGACCGCGCCACCGCGCAGCTTGTTCTTGCGCTCCGCCTCTTCCTTCTCGGTGATCTTGCTGCAGTACAGCTCGAAGCGGGACAGCTGCTCGGGGGTGCCGGTGATGACGACCGAGCGCCGGCCGTTGCGGATGGAGAGCACGGGCGGCAGGACGGTGCGAACGTCGGTGGAGAACTCCTCGAGGAGCTCGGCGATGCGCGCGGGGTCGACGTTGGTCACCGATACCATCGGCGACTTGTCGCCGCGGCCGACCATGCCGCGCCGGCGCGAGACCAGCGAGCCGGCCGCACCGATCAACTGCAGCATGGCGAGCAGTTCGGCGTCGCGCGTGCCCTTGGCCCTGAGCGCCTCGCACGCGACGATGCCCTGGGAGTGTCCAGCCATCGCCACCGGCGGCGTGCCGTAGAGGTCGAGACCCTGGCGCAGGGACGCGCGGATGGCCGCCAGCTGGGTCAGCAGGATGCCGGGTCCGGAGATCGCGGCGGTGGTGAGCTGCTTGGCGGTCGGCAACGGCTCGTCGGCGGCGAGTGCGCGCACCCACTGCATCGGCTCGAAGCCGATGGGGCGGACGACGACGAGCTCGCGGGCGACGGGCTGCAGCAGCAGGGCGGCCTCGCCGATGACCTCGCTCAGCTCGGACTCGATGCCGGCGGAGCTGATCAGTTCCTCGAGGTTCTCCAGCCAGTTGCCGCCCTGACCACCGAAGGCCACGGCGTACGGTTCACCCGCGTTGAGGAGGTCGACGAGCGCGTGCGCGCCAGAGGACGTCGAGACCGACCCGCCCGTGCGTCCGGTGGTCACCCTGTCGTGTTCGTTGATCGTCACGTCTTGCCATCTCCTCGGTGCGCTCTCTCGCGCGTATCGCTTCTCGTCCTGCACGTGTCCGGGGCTGCACGTCGTCGCGTGCGTCTACTGCGTCCTCGGCGGTGAGGCCCGCGCCCCTGCGGGTTCCGTGCCGGGTGTCCGTGCCCGGCGGGCTCAAGTCGTCTTCGGCCCGTCCTGGCGGTCGGGCAGCCGTACTAAGAGTGTCATAAGAGCTAGGGCCAGTTTCGGCCCGAAAATGGTTACTGGCGAGTTCTACGCACGGGTAACCGTGCCGCGGGTAACACGAGCCTGCGCGCGCCCGAGTCGCTCCCGGGACAAACGTCCTGTTGGCAGGTGGTTACGGTTGAGTAGCTACAACATCGCAGATCAAGGCAGTATTGTTATCGAATCGTTATGTTGAATCCGCGGGCGCCGGTCGGGTCGGCTTGATTTGCGAATGGGTCGACACGGGCGACGAAAATGTCCAGTCGCCATTCTCGAAAACGTAAAAGAGTTTGCTGGGAAACCTTACTGATCGGTAACTTCGCGGTGCCTGGCTGGCGTCTACCTCTCCCGGTTCGAGGCCGTCGACGCCTTCTCCGCCGCTCGCAGCCGATCGTGCCGGTGGCGGCGCGATCGACCCGTGGGACGGGTGACGCCTCGTGGCGAACACCCCGGCGACGGCGTAGGCGCCTCACGACCCCGTCGCACCGATCCGGGTCGACGACCCCGGTACTCGGGCCCAGCCGCGCGACGAAGGCCCCGCACCGCCTCCGACTAGCGCCGATGGGCCGGACCGGTCCCGCGACGGGCCAAAGGGCGGGCTCACCGCCGGCGTCGACGCAGCCCGCCCGACCCGGCGCCGCGGTGCGGCCTCGGCTACTCCCAGCGCTTCGACGTGGCGCCGGGGTCTGCCGGCCGCCCGCACGAGCCTCGCCGAAGCGGAGACGGCACTCGAGAGCCGACCCACGCGGCCACGGGCCACCGACCTCGGTAGCTGGTCGGGCTCGTCGACGGCGATTCGGCCTCTCGGCCGACCCAGCGGCCGACGCGGGGCGTCACGACGAAAAACGTCGGTCCGAGAGCACGTGTGCGCGGATTCCGTGTGTTGCGCTGCGCCACGAACGACCGATCCATACGATTCAGCCCATGCCAACCGGCCCCGGCGGACCTCGGATCCAACTCGACGGCGTTCGCAAGGTGTTCGGCGACTCGATCGTGGCCGTGGCCGGCGCCGACCTGACCGTCGAGGACGGCGAACTGTTCGCCATCCTCGGGCCGTCGGGATCGGGGAAGACCACCGTGCTCCGGATGATCGCCGGGTTCGAGCAGCCGACCGCGGGCACCATCCGACTCGGCGGCGTCGACGTCACCGCCCTGCCGGCCCGGCGGCGTGACGTCAACACCGTGTTCCAGGAGTACGCCCTCTTCCCCCACATGACCGTCGCGCAGAACGTCGAGTACGGGATGCGGGTTCGGGGCGTCCCCAAGGGCGAGCGCCGCAGCCGTGCGGCCGAGGCGCTGGAGATGGTGCGCCTCGACGACTACGGACCCCGCAAACCCGCGCAACTCTCCGGCGGTCAACGCCAACGGGTCGCGCTGGCCCGCGCCCTCGTCGGCCGGCCGAAGGTCCTGCTCCTCGACGAACCCCTCGGCGCGCTGGACCTCAAGCTCCGCGAACGGATGCAGGTCGAGCTCAAGGCGATTCAACGCGAGGTCGGCATCACCTTCGTCATCGTGACCCACGACCAGGACGAGGCGCTGACGCTGTGCGACCGGCTCGCGGTCTTCAACGACGGTCGCATCGAGCAGACCGGCAGGGCGCGCGACGTCTACGAGAACCCCGTCAACCGGTTCGTGGCGGACTTCGTCGGCACCTCCAACGTGCTCGACGGGGACGCCGCGGAGGCGCTCGTCGGCCGCCGGGGCCTGTTCGCCGTCCGGCCCGAGCGCGTCGCGGTGCTGCCGACCGGCACGGCCGCCCTGCCCGGCAACCGCACCGTGCAGGCCACCGTCGCCGAGGTCATCTACGCCGGGCCCACCACCCGCGTCGCCGCGGTCGCCCGGGTCGGCGCGCAGCCGGGTGTCACTCTGACCGCAACGGTGCTGAACACCGCGGCGTCCCTGCCCGAGGACCTCGGCCACGGCAGCGCGGTCACCCTGGCGTGGCCCGACGGCGCCGTCCACGATCTCTCCAACTGAACCACCCACGGAAACCAAGGGAGACCCATGAAACTCAACGCGCCGAGGATCGGCTTGACCGTCGCCGCGTGTACGACCCTGGTGGTCGGCACGCTCACCGGATGCTCCAGCTCCCAGTCCGGTGGCGGGGACGCCGGCACCGCGCCGCCGAAGATGGAGGCACTCGGCGCGCTGGGCAAGGGCGAGGGCCAGCTCAACCTGATCGCCTGGGCGGGCTACGCGGAGAACGGGTCCAACGACAAGACGGTCGACTGGGTGACCCCGTTCGAGCAGCAGTCCGGGTGCAAGGTCAACGTCAAGGTGGGCAACACCTCCGACGAGATGGTGCAGCTGATGCGCACCGGCCAGTACGACGGGGTCTCCGCCTCCGGCGACGCCACGCTTCGGCTGATCTACGCCGGCGACGTGGCGCCGGTGAACACCTCACTGGTGCCCAACTATTCGACCATCTCGGGCTTCCTGAAGAACAAGCCGTGGAACTCCGTCGACGGCCAGATGTACGGCATCCCGCACGGCTGGGGCGCAAACCTGTTGATGTACAACGTCGCCGACGTCACCGACGCGCCCGACTCGTGGGGGGCGGTGTTCGACGACGCCGGCAAGTACAAGGGCAAGGTGACCGCCTACGACTCGCCGATCTACATCGCCGACGCAGCGCTCTACCTGATGAAGACCAAGCCGGAACTGGGCATCAAGGATCCGTACTCGCTCAAGCCCGATCAACTCGACGCCGCGGTCGAGCTGCTGACCAAGCAGCGCGAGAACGTCGGCGAGTACTGGTCGGACTACACCAAGGAAGTCCAGGCCTTCGAGTCCGGCACGTCGGTCATCGGCACCACGTGGCAGGTGATCGCCAACACCATCGGCAGCGAGAACAAGGTTCAGGTCAACACCGTGTTGCCCAAGGAGGGCGCCACGGGCTGGTCGGACACCTGGATGGTCTCGGCCAAGGCGGCCCACCCGAACTGCATGTACCAGTGGATGGATTGGATCACCTCGCCGAAGGTCAACGCCCAGGTCGCCGAGTACTTCGGTGAGGCGCCCGCGCAGACCAAGGCGTGCGAATTCACCTCCCAGAAGGACTTCTGCGACATCTACCACGCCACCGACGAGGCGTATGCGTCCGGATTGCACTACTGGACCACGCCGCAGAAGCAGTGCGTCGACGGCAGCGGGACCGACTGCACGGCCTACGACGAGTGGGTCAGCAAGTGGCAGCAGATCAAGGGGTGACGGCGACCGCCCCGACCACCAGGACGGGACGGCTGAGTCTGCTCTTCCTGCTGGTGCCACCCATGGCCTGGCTGGTGGTGGCCTATCTCGGTTCGCTTGCGGTGCTGCTGGTCTCGGCGTTCTGGACCACCAACTCCTTCACCGGGGCGGTGGTGCACACCGTCACGGGCGACAACGTGATCCGCGTGGTGACCGACGAAGTCTTCCGGACGGTCACCCTGCGCACGGTGGGGGTGGCCCTGGTGGTCACGGTGCTCTGCGCGGTGCTGGCGGTGCCGCTCGGTCTCTACATGGCCAAGGTCGCCTCGCCGCGCACCAGACTTGCCCTGGTGGTGGCGGTGACGACGCCGTTGTGGGCCAGCTACCTGGTCAAGGCCTACGCCTGGCGCGTGATGCTGTCCCCGGAGGGTCCCATGTCGTGGGCCACCGGGTACAGCCCCGGATACGGGCTGGTGGCCACCATCGTCACCCTGACCTACCTGTGGTTGCCGTACATGATCATTCCGGTGTTCGCGGCCTTCGACCGGGTGCCCGACCACCTCGTCGACGCCAGCTCGGACCTGGGTGCCTCGGACCTGTCTACCCTGCGAATGGTGGTCGCGCCGTTGGTGTTTCCGGGCATCGCCGCCGGATCCATCTTCACGTTCTCGCTGTCGCTCGGCGACTACATCGCCGTCACCATCGTGGGCGGCAAGACCCAGATGCTGGGCAACATCATCTACGGCCAACTCGTGACGGCCAACAACCAGCCGCTGGCCGCGGCACTGTCGGTCATCCCGCTCGTCGCGGTGATCCTCTACCTGCTCGCGATGCGACGCACCGGCGCCCTGGAGAATGTCTGATGCTCTCCGGTGGTGCCCGCGCGGCGGTCCGGACGTGGACCGTCCTGGTGCTGGTGTTCCTGTATGCGCCACTGCTTCTCGTGGTCGTCAACGCGTTCAACGCCTCGCGCACCTTCGCCTTCCCACCCAGCGGCTTCACGCTTCGCTGGTGGGCCGACGCCTGGAACAGCGACGGCATGTGGACCTCGCTGGCCAATTCCGTGGTGGTCGGTCTCGGTGCCACGGCGATCGCGCTCGTCCTGGGCACGATGGTGGCCTTCGCGGTGCAGCGGCATCAGTTCTTCGGCCGCAACACGATCAGCTTCCTCGTCGTCCTGCCGATCACGTTGCCCGGCATCGTCACCGGCATCGCCCTGAACGCCACGTTCACCTCCGCACTCGGGGTGACGCTTGGCCTGGCCACGGTGATCGTCGGGCACGCCACCTTCTGCATCGTCATCGTGTTCAACAACACCCAGGCCCGGCTGCGGCGTCTCGGAACCGATCTGGAGGACGCGTCGTCGGATCTGGGGGCGTCGTCGTGGCAGACGTTCCGCTTCGTGACGTTCCCGATGATGCGCGGTGCGCTGGTGGCCGGCGCGATCCTGGCGTTCGCGCTCAGCTTCGACGAGATCGTGGTGACCACGTTCACCGCAGGACCCGCCGTCCAGACGCTCCCGATCTGGATCTTCGGGAACCTGTTCCGGCCCAACCAGGCCCCCGTCATCAACGTCGTCGCGGCGGCGCTGACCGTGCTCGCCGTGATCCCGGTGTGGCTGGCCCAGCGGTTTGGTGGAGACCCGGCCACCACGAGGGTGTGAGGGCCGCAGGCGCTACTCGGCGGCGGCCAGGTAGCGCTTCAGGACGTCCTCGAGCCGATCGGTGACGACCCGGCGTCCCAAGGTCCGGTAGTCGACGGCCCGCCGGCGCAGTACGTCCTCGTCGGCGCGGCGAGGTACCCGGCTGCGTCCGTCGCCGGCCTGCAGGCTCTCCTCCAGCGACTCCACCACCGACTGCGCCAGTTCGTCGAGTTGGTCGGCGACGCCGTCGGCCACGCGCAGCATGGTCTGGACGTAGCGCAGCGGTTCGTCGGCGGCGACCACCACCTCGGCGATGTTGGGGTCAACCAACGTGACGCGTCCGTCGACGACCTCGGCCAGCCCGTGGCCAACCAGGCGTCGAGCCTCGTCGCCGTCGGGATCGATGTCGAGGGTCGCGGTGCGGGGTGGCCCGAAGATCGCGTGCTGCAACCCGAGCAGGTCGGCGAGGTCGTGGCCCTCGCGCATGCTGGAGAGGAACTCCGCGATGTGTGCCGAGGTGTAGCCCTTGCGGAGCAGTTCGTTGATGGTGCCCAGTTGGGACAGATGACGGTCGTCGTAGAACGCCGAGCGACCCTCGCGGCGCGGCGGGTCCAGGAGACCTCGCTCACGATAGGCGCGAATGTTGCGGATACTCACCCCTGAGAGTTCGGACAACTCGCCGAGCCGATACTCAACCACCTGAATACTCCCTCAAACAGCCGGTCACGGCCTTTGTCAACGCATGTCCGCAACGAGCCATTGGACTACTGTAGACCTTCTCAGAAGTTTGCGAGATTTGCACGCTCGCGTCATGTTTTGAAATCGATTCGCCAGCGGGCACGTCGGTGCGCGACGATTGTCAGAGTGCGTGCATGGATGGTGTGGGCGACCGGGCTGCTGGCCTACGTCGTCGCCGTACTCGACCGGACCACGCTAGGGGTCTCGGGGCTGCAAGCCGCCGGACGATTCGACGCCAGTCCCAGCGTGCTGTCCACGTTCGTCGTGCTGCAGGTCGTGGTCTACGCCGGCGCCCAGGTACCTGCCGGAATCCTGCTCGACCGGTACGGCTCGCGCGTGCTGATCGTCGCCGGCGCCGCGTTGATGGCCACGGGTCAACTGATGCTGGCCCTCACCGAATCGCTGCCGCTGGCGATCGGCGCCAGGGCCGTGGTCGGGCTCGGCGACGCCCTGACGTTCATCTCGGTGCTCCGGCTGGTGCCGCATTGGTTCGAGCCCAAACGGGTGCCGCTGCTGACGCAGCTCACCGGCATCTTCGGCCAGCTCGGTCAGGTGCTGTCCGCGTTGCCCTTCCTGGCGTTGCTGACCGGCACCACCTGGGCGACCGCCTACGTGTCGGTGGCGTCCTTCGGCGTGCTGGCGATGGTGTTGGCGCTGACCCTGGTCAAGGACACTCCGCACGGACGGGTCCTCGCCTCGGAGAATCTGTCCGTCGGCGCCGTGCTCTCCAGTGTGAAGACCGTCTGGCTGCGCCCAGGCACACGCCTGGGCTTCTTCACCCACATGGGCACCCAGTTCTCGGTCACCGTGTTCTGTCTGATGTGGGGCGTGCCCTACCTGACCGTCGCCCAGGGCCAGTCCGCGCACGTCGCCGGGGCGCTGCTGACGGTCTCCGTCATCACCGCCATTTGTGCCGGCGTCTTCATCGGCATCCTCACCGGCCGCTATCCGCACCGGCGGTCCTGGATCGTGCTGGCGATCATCGCGAGTAACGCCGTGATCTGGACCGTCGTCCTGGCGCTTCCCGGTCGGGCACCGCTGTGGCTGCTGATCGTGCTGGTGGTCGTGATCTCGGCGGGCGGGCCAGGCTCCATGGTCGGCTTCGACTTCGCTAGGACCTTCAACCCGAGTGCCACCCTCGGCACCGCCCAGGGGATGGTCAACATGGGCGGGTTCATCGCGTCGCTGCTGGTGATGCAGGCGATGGGCGTGCTCCTCGGCGCCGCGGGCGGCTACTCCTTCGACTCGTTCCGGCAGGCGTGGACGGTGCAATACGCGGTGTGGGCGCTGGCCGTGGTCGGCATCCTGATCACCCGCCGCAAGACGAGGCGGCTGATGGCGGCCGAACAGGAGCGTTCCCTGCTCGAGTCGTTCGAGGTGGACGCCGACCGCTAATTCTTCGCCGACGCGCGGCGGTTGGCCTTCATGATCGCCTCGACCAGTTCGTCCTTGGTCATGGTCGAGCGGCCGGTCACGTCCAGCTTGCGTGCGACGCCCATCAGATGCTTCTTGGTGGCGTTGGCGTTGACGCCCTCGGCTGCCTTGCCCTTGCCGCTGAGACCGCCGATCTCGGCGCGCTCGTCGGACGGGCCCTTCTCCTCCTTGGGCTCCCACCGGTCGCCCACCTTCTCGAAGGAGTGCTTGACCGCGCTGAAGGCGACCCGATGAGCCCGTGCCTCGTCGCCGTACTGATCGGCGGCCGCGTCGTGAGCCTCGGCGAACGTCTGCTGCGCCTTCGCCGGCGACCTCTGCAGCGTGCTGGGCAGCTCCGACTTCTTCGCTCGCCCGTTCTTCCCGACCTTGGCCATGGTGACTCCCGTCTCTCGACGGTTCGGGTACCCCGGCGATTCGGCGGCTATGCCTCCCTGGCCAGGGCGGCGGCCATGTGCCGGTGCCCGATCAGCTCGAAGCCGACGACGCTGACCAGCGGGGCCAGCGTGACGATCAGCAGGCAGGCCGTCATCGGGACACCGGCCCAGGCCGCGATCACCGCGCCCGCCAGCGCACCGACGGTCACCACCAGCAGCACGAGGTGCAGCGCGTCGAACGAGCGGACCATCAGCCCGTAGAGCAGGTAGACCAACCCGACGAAGACGCCTACGGGCACGGCCACCGACACGACCGTCCCCGTCGAGCCCAGGGTGGACTGTCCCTCGACGAAGTACGCCGCGGTGTGCAACCCGGCGCCCGTGCCGACGATCGCCCCGAACACCGCGATGTGCAGGTAGCCGAAGCCGAAGGAACGCTCGCGGTGACGGTGCAGCAGATCGGCGGTGGGGACCGCGAAGTAGATCCACCACATTCCGAACGTCAGCCCGGTGCCCGAGATGGCGAGGATCGCGGCGTCCGGCGTCCAGCCGTGCTCGCCGACGACGGCCGTCAGGGACGCCACGGTGCCGACGACGCCCTCGCCGAGGGCGATGATGGCCAGCAGGCCGTACCGTTCGGCGATGTGGTGGGCGTGCCAGGGCGTGCCGCCTCGGCGCGACTCGGCCAGCCAGGGGCCGACCATCTCGGCGGCCGCGAGCAGCGCGAACACCACGAGTCCGAACGTCACCGACAGCGGCAGGAAGATCGAGGCGATCCACCCGACCTGGACGACGGTGATGACCGTCGCATACGTCAGGCTGGCCGACCTGCGCCGAGGATCCTGACGTGCGGCCCGCAGCCACTGCGCCAGCATCGCCACGCGCATCACGACGTAGCCCGCGACGATCAGTTCGTTGTCGAGATGGCCGCCGTGCTCGATGGAGGCGTAGAAGGGCGGAATGCCGAGCGCCAGGACGAGCACGCCGACCATCTGCAGCATCGTCAGGAACCGGTACACCCAGTCGTCGGTGTCGTAGGCCGAGGCGAACCAGGTGAAGTTGATCCACGCCCAGCAGGTGGCGAACGTGGCGAAGATGAAGCCGGTGAAGCCCACGCCGACGTGACCGGCGGCCAGGGCGTGGGAGAACTCCGAGGCTGCGACGCCGAACGCGATGACGAACGTCAGGTCGAAGAGCAGTTCCAGCGGGGTGGCGACGCGGTGACGCTCGTGGGGGTCACGGCCGGCCATCGGCCGGACACGGTGGGCCCGCACTGCGGGCGACGGTTCCGGCTCGTTCACCAGGGGTGCTCCTTCCGACGGCGGTTGACCGTATCGAAACTCCGCAGGTGGCGCCAGATCGTCAGTGCGTGGGCGCGGGCTCCGGCGGCGGCGGAACGCGCATGGCGGCCCGGGAGCGCACGATCGTCGGCCACCAGAACCACTTGCCCATCAGGGCGGCGATCGCCGGCGTCATGAACGTACGCACGATCAGGGTGTCGAAGAGCAGGCCGAGCGCGATCGTGGTGCCCACCTGGCCCATGACGACCAGATCGCTGAAGGCGAACGTGGCCATCGTCGCGGCGAAGACGAGCCCGGCCGAGGTGACGACCGACCCGGTGCCCGCCATCGAGCGGATGATGCCGGTCTTCAACCCGCCGTGCAGTTCTTCCTTCATCCGGGACACCAGCAGCAGGTTGTAGTCCGACCCCACGGCCAACAGCAGGATCACCGACATCGCCAGCACCATCCAGTGCAGTTCCAGGCCGAGGATGTGCTGCCACAGCAGCACCGACAGTCCGAACGAGGCGCCCAGCGACAGCAGCACCGTACCGACGATCACCGCCGCGGCCACCAGCGCCCGGGTGATGATCAGCATGATGATGAAGATCAACGTGACCGCGGAGATCCCGGCGATCAGCAGGTCGTAGAACGATCCGTCCCGCATGTCCTTGTAGGTGGCCGCGGTACCCGCCAGGTAGATCGAGGAGCCCTCCAGCGGGGTGCCCTTGATGGCTTCCTTGGCCGCCTGCTTGATGGCGTCGATGTGGGAGATGCCCTCGACCGTCGCGGGGTCGCCCTCGTGGCTGATGATGAAGCGGACGGCGTGCCCGTCGGGTGAGATGAAGTTCTTCATCCCCCGCTTGAAGTCCTTGTTGGAGAAGATCTCTGGTGGCAGATAGAACGTGTCGTCGTTGCGGGCGGCGTCGAACGCGTCACCCATGGCGGTGGCGTTCTCCGACATCGCCGACTGCTGGTTCTGGAAGCCCATCTGCACCTGGTAGGTGGTCAGCAGCATCTGCTTGACCGACCGCAGCTGCTCGAGCTGTGGGCGCAGGGTCGCCGCCAGCTGCGGCGTCAGCGCGGCGAGCTTCTGGGTGTCGGTGACCAGGCCGCCGATCTGATCGGTCAGCGAGCTGGTGCCGTCGAGCGCGTCGAAGATCCCCCGCCCGGTGACGCAGAGCGGGATGTCGTAGCAGTGCGGCTCCCAGTACACGTACGCCTTGAGGGGCCGGAACATGTCCTGGAAGTTCTCGATGCTGTCGCGCAGCTCACCGACGGTCGCGGCCAGTTCGGTGATCTTCGTGGCCATCTCGTTGATGTTGGCCGAGAGCTCGTCCATCAGCGCCAGCATGCGGGTCAGCGTGTCGATCATGGTCTGCATGTCGTTGGCCTGCTGCAGCAGGTTGGCGAACGAGTCCCGCTGATACTTCTCGTTCAGCTTCGAGGCGGTGCCCTGCATGCTGATCTGGAACGGGATGGTGCTGTGCTTGATCGGCTTGCCGTCGGGGCGGGTGATCGTCTGCACCCGCGAGATGCCCGGCGTGTGGAAGATCGCCTTGGCGATCTTGTCGATGACGAGGAAGTCCGCCGAGGTCCGCAGGTCGTGATCGCTCTTGATCATCAGCAGCTCGGGGTTCATCCGGGCGGCGTTGAAGTGTTTGTCGGCCACTTCGTAGCCGACGTTCGCCGGCATGTCGGCGGGCAGATACCTGCGGTTGTCGTAGCTGGTCTTGTAACTCGGCAGGGCCAGCAGGCCAACCAGCGCGAGGGCGATCGTGGCGGCCAGGATGGGACCGGGCCAGCGCACGATCGCGGTGCCGAGCCGGCGCCAGCCGCGGGACCGGATCGCCCGCTTGGGTTCGAAGATGCGGCGGAACCGACTGCCGATCGTGACCACGGCGGGCCCCAGTGTCAGTGCCGCGATGACGGCCACGACGGTGCCGACCGCGCAGGGCACGCCGAGGGTCTGGAAGTACGGCAGCCGGGTGAAGCTCAGGCACAGCATGGCCCCGGCGATGGTCAGACCGGACCCCAGGACCACGTGCGCGGTGCCGTGGAACATCGAGTAATAGGACGCCTCCCGGTCCTCACCGGTGCCCCGCGCCTCCTGGTAGCGGCCGATCAGGAAGATCGCGTAGTCGGTGCCGGCGGCGATGACCATCAGGGTCAGCAGGCTCGTCGCGAACGTGGACAACCCGATGATCTGGTAGTAGCCGAGGACGGCGACGATGCCGCGGGCGGCACCTAGCTCCATGAACACCATGAACAACACCAGCAGCATGGTGACCACGGAGCGGTAGACCAGCACCAGCATCAGCGCGATGACCACCAGCGTGATGATCGTGACGATGAGGATGCTGGTGTTGCCGGCTTCGGTTTGATCCGACACCAGCGCCGACCCGCCGGTGACATAGGTCTTCACCCCCGGCGGGGCGGGGGTGTCGGCGACGATCTTCTGCACCGATTTCACCGAGTCGTTGGCCAGGGTCTCGCCCATGTTGCCGTGCAGGTAGACCTGGACGTAGGCGGACAGCCCGTCGTTGCTTTGCGCACCCGACGCGGTCAGCGGGTCGCCCCAGAAGTCCTGGATGTGCTCAACGTGGGCGGTGTCGGCCTCGAGCTTCTTGACCAGCTCGTCGTAGTACCGGTGGGCGTCGGCGCCGAGCGGCTCGTCCCCCTCCAGGATGATCATCGCGTTGCTGTCGGAGCTGAACTCCTTGAATGTCGCGCCAATCTCCTGCATGGACAGCATCGACGGCGCGTCCTTGGCGTTCATCGACACCGTGTGCGCCTCGCCGACGGTCTCCAGCGACGGCACCGCCACGTTGGATACCACCGTCAGCGCGAACCAGCCGAGCACGATGAACGGGGCGAACGCGCGGATGAAGTGGGCGATCTTCGAGCGTGCCGGGCCCGTCTCACTCATTCGAGGTCACCGGCCCCCCATTTGATGTCGAATGCCCGGGCGTCGTCGGCACGAGTGACGCCACATGCGGGCGGAACGCCGCGCTCAATATATGTAGGCCGTCAAACTGTTCCTGTCAATTTCAGGGCGGACGCCTACCGTGGTCACCGTGGACGAACTCTCCGATGACGTGATCGCCTTCCTGTCCGAGGGCACCCGCACCGCGATGCTCGGCTTCGTGGCGGCCGACGGCCGGCCGCTGGTGGCGCCGGTGTGGTTCGTGGTCGACGACGGGGCCCTGGTCTTCAACACCGGCAAGGACACCGCCAAGGGCCGCGCGCTGGGACGCGACCCCAGGGTGGTGCTGTGCGTCGACGATCCGCATCCGCCGTACTCGTTCGTCCAGGTGCAGGGCGTCGCGGAGATCAGCGAGGATCCCGACGACCTGGTCGCCGTCGCGACCCGTACCGGTGGCCGCTACATGGGTGCCGACAAGGCGCAGGAATACGGGCGCCGCAACGGCGTGCCCGGGGAGCTCGTGGTGCGGGTCCGACCGACGAAGGTGGTCAAGGCATTCGACCTCGCGGAATGATCCCGATGCGGGAGCCCACGCAGGCCGCCGTCGGGGTGGTCCTCGCCGCGGGCATGGGGGCGCGGGTCGGCGCCGACGGCAACAAGGCCTATTTGCCGTTGGCGGGGCGCAGCATGCTGGCCTGGTCGGTGGAGGCGGTGGCCCGCGCCACGACCGTCACCCGCACGATTCTGGTGTTCCGGCGCGGTGAACGCGCCCTGGCCGCCGCGACCCTCGCCGCTGAGGTGCCCCAGCTCGACGTCGAACTGGTCGAGGGCGGCGACACCCGCCACGGTTCGGAGGAGAACGTGCTGCACCACTTGGCATCCGACATCGAGGCCGGCGCAGTCGACGTCGTCCTCGTGCACGACGCCGCGCGCCCGCTGGCGACGCCGGCGATGATGGACACCGCGGTGACGACGGCCCGCGCCCGGGGCGGCGCGATCCCGGTACTCCCCGCCGCCGACGTGGTGGCCGGTGACGCGGACGGCCGGTTGTCGGCGGCCAAGGGCACGCTCGTCCGGGTTCAGACACCGCAGGCATTTCGGGCCCGGCCGCTGCTGGCGGCCTACCTCGCCGCGGCGGGCGGCAGCTTCGACGGCACCGACACCGCGTCGTGCGTGCAGAACTACACCGACGTCGACGTTCACGTGTTTCCCGGGGCCGCAACCAATCTCAAGGTCACCTTCGCCCCCGACGTTCAGCTCGCCGAGCGCCTCCTGCAGGACAGGATCAGTCGCAGCGGCCCGCGATGACGGCTTCGAGCAGGTGCGCATCGCGCGGCAGCTCCACCCGGATCGCGCCGGGGTCGCCGGCGACGACACCCACCTCGAGCCCCGCACGCAGGGCCGCCTCGAACTCGTCGAGACCCTCGAGTGCGGTGGGCTCGACTTCGGTGACCAGCTGCCACAGCGTCACGGCGGTGAAGCCCCGCGGGTATTGCACCGTCCGCAGCGAGGCACGGTCGACCGTGCTCAGCACCGAGCCCAGCTCGTCGACGGTCTTGACCGTGTCGGTGACCGCCAGGACGGGCACCACCACCTCACCGCCGCCGGCAAGCGCGGTGAGCACCGCGTCCGCGACCACGCCCGAGGACAGCGGATACCGGTGATCGCAGATCAACACCGACGCCGACGCGTGCGGCGCGACGTCGAGATACTCCAGACCGGCCCGGATCACGTGACGGCGCGACCCCGGCCCGCGGGTGACGGCGACCCCCGTCGCCAGGTCCGCCACTCGTAGGCACTCCTCGACGGCCGTCACCAGCGCGGGTGACGTCGCCACCACCACGTCTTCCTGGGCCACCGCGTGGTGCACCGACCGGACGACCCGCGCCAGTGGCGCCTCCCCCGCCACCGGCGTCGTGGCGGCGGCGACGTCCTCGGCCTGGACCAGCGGCACCAGTGCGTACTGCTTCGTCGTCGAGCTCATCGTCGAGACAGTAGCGACGATCAGCGGAAGCGACGCAGATACGCCGCCCAGTCCCAGGTGGCGAGGAAGTCCTCCGCCGCCGCGTAACCCTTGAGGTACTGGGCCTCCACCTCGTTGTCGGTGATGTCGAAGTCGAGGAAGCCGACGTCGGTCGAATCGACGCGAATGGCGCGCGCGTTGACCCACGGTTGGTTCAGGTAGGCCTGGTCGCGGCCGACGAGCATGGTGGTGATGACCTCCTCCAGCAGGTGCGGCGCGTTCAGCACCCGCAGCGCGGCCAGCGCCGGGATGGCCTTGTCGTTGCCCATGGGCAGGTTGGGCAGGAGCGTGACGCCGAAGCTCGGCCATCGCGGCGCCAAGCCGTCGGTGCGGTCCAGCGAGTCGAGCGGGAAGTTCGACAGCAGGCCGCCGTCCACCAGTGTCGAGGTCAGTCCCGACGCGGCGGTCAACTCCACGGCGCGGAAGAAGAACGGGATGGACATCGACGCCCGGACGGCGTCGGCCACCGACTGCTCGTCGGGATCGAGGCCGTAGACCCTGCGGTAGTCCCACGGCAGACGCACCAACTGCCCGGTGGTGACGTCGGCGACGGTCACCACGAGGCGGTACCGCTGTTCCGGGGGCAACTCGGCGTCGTCGACGGCCAGATCGCCGAAGGTTCGCACGCCAAGGTCGGCCAGGTGGGCGCGAATCCAGTCGTGGATGTAGTCGCCCCGGTAGATTCCCGACCCGCGCAGCAAGGCCAGGGACGGCCCGAGAAGGGGCACCCGTTCCACCGGACCCGGGTCGAGGAACTTCGAGTAGTCGATCTGTAGCGCAAGCTCTTTGACTTGGGTTCCGGTCATCGCCCCGGTGTGGGTGGCGGCGGCCACCACGGCCCCGACGATGGATCCCGCCGACGTGCCGGAGATGCGCTGCGGGCGGTATCCGGCGTCGAGGAGTCCGACGACGGCGCCCACCAGCCCGACGCCCTTGACGCCGCCACCGGAGAGCACCAGGTCGGCGCGCTTGGCTTCAGTCATGCCGCCGACGGTACGGGCACCGCCTGACAGCGCACCCGGCTACGGCCGGAAGCGGCCGGCGAATCCCCGCAGCGGCAGGTCGGCGCTGGTGAGCAATCCCGGTGGGGCGGCGACCACCGACGCGATGGCGTTGAGCGCGGGCAGCCCGGTGACGGTCATGCCGATCGAGGCGAAGCTGTCGGGGTCCGACAGGTCCACGCCGGGCTTCGGGAAGATCATGTGCTTGTTGTAGATGCAGGGGTCACCCTTGATCTGAGTGATGTAGCAGCCCTTGATGTCCCAACTGGGATCGGTGTGCGGTGTCATCTGCCACTCCAGGTGGGTCTCGACCCTGGGGACGCCGTCGACCATGCCCTGGTACTTGAGGTAGTTGCCGCCGAGCGATCCCTTGGGCAGGGTGTACCAGCCGAGGTCGACGTCCTTGGTGCACGCACCCAGTTCGTAGCTGAAGGTCACCTCGTCGAGTTCCAGGCCGAAGCAGTCGGCCATCATCAGCACGCTGTCGGCGAAGACGCGGGTGTACTTCTCGAGTTTCGCCGGGATCGACGGATCGTCCACCGGCAGGCCGTAGCCGACCTCGATCCAGGTGTCCTTGGAGTGGTGGCACGACACGTCCACGGACTCGATCGTGGTGACGTTCTCGATGTCGGCGACGTCGGCCGAACAGGCAACGCCCAGAATCTGATTCACGCCGGGATTCATGCCGGTGCCGTAGAACGTCGAACCACCGCGTTCGCACGCCTCGGCCAGCAGTTGCGACACCAGCCGGCCGGACGGGTGGGGATGGTTGTGGTCGCGGTGCCAGCCGGTGATCCAGTCGGCGGTGGTGACGACGTCGATGCCGGCCTCGAGGACCGCGAGGTAGAGCTCCTCGTCGGGGAACACCCCGTGGAAGGTCAGCACGTCGGGCTTGGCGGCGATGATGTCGTCGACGCTGCCGGTGGCGGTGACCCCGACGGGCCCGATGCCAACGAGCTCGCCGACGTCACGACCGATCTTGTCGGGCGAATAGCAATGCACGCCAACGAGCTTCAGGTCGTCGCGGGTCTGGATGCGTTTGATCATCTCGCTGCCCACGTTGCCGGTGGCCACCTGGAAGACGGTAATGGGAGTGGTCATGACGTGTGCCTTTCGTCTGCGGCCGCCAATGCTGCGTTCAACTCGGCGGCGCTGCCGCCCCTGCCGTCGGGGTAGAACTGCTTGGCCCACGTGCGGATCGCCGTGAACCCCTGCTGTTCGGAGTTCGCCAGCGCCGGCGGGTCCGAATACCGCTGATGAGCCCAGATGTGGACGTCCTGGCTGAACTGGCGGATCACCTCGTCGCCGAACTCCTGGGCCTTCACGCGGGCCCGGTCAGGATCGCGAACGACCTTGGTGGGCCGGCCGATGTAGACCATGAACCGCACGTCGGAGGTGAACTCGTCGACCGGCGTGATCGCCGAGATGGTGCGGTTGTCGATCATCCCCCAGCTCTTGGTGACCGCGATTCCGAGCCCGCCGTTGACGGCCTCGACACCACTGTCGACGTCTTCGATCCGTTGTCCGTCGTCCCCTTCGAAGGTGATCGTGAAGTCGACGTAGGACACCGCGTCGGCGAAGTCGTGCCGGGTGAACACCGGGACGATCGGCGTGCCGTGGACGTACTTGAAGTGCGCGAAGTCGACGCCGTTCTCCAGCACGTACTGCGGATGCAGCTCCAGGCCCGGCCGGAACAGCCGTTGCTGGGGGTAGTAGTGGTCCTGCGTGGCGCCACCGCCGAAGCTGGCGAACACGTCGGGCGCCTCGAAGAACGGGGCACGACCCTCGACGTCGTGCCAGACGTAGACGGATTGGTTGCGTTCGGTGACCGGATAGGAGGTGATCCGGCGGCCGCGATTGGGTCGATCCTCATAGGGGATGCAGACGTTGCGTCCCTCCTGGCTCCATTGCCAGCCGTGGAACGGGCACTGCAGCACCTCGCCGACGACGGTGCCGCCGAAACCGAGATGGGCGCCCAGGTGTTCGCAGTAGGCGTTCATCACGGTGAGCCGGCCGGACTCGGCCCGCCAGGCGACCAATTCCTGGTCGAAGTACTTCATGGTCCGCACCTCGCCGACGGCGATCTCGTCGGACCAGGCCACCTGGAACCAGCCGGTTGGCTTCATCGACAGCGGCGGCTTCGCCATGGCGCCTCCTTCGACGCAGAATGATAGATGGCTCTATCAAAGATTAATAGAGGGTTCTATGATTTCCGGGTGACCGACGCGGGCAGTCTGGGGCGGCGCACCAACCGCCGCGGCCTCGCCACCCGCGAGAACATCCTCGAGGCCGCGCTGACGTCGCTGGCCTCCGGCCAACCCGGGTCGGTGTCGGCCAACCGCATCGCCAAGGACGTCGGCGCCACCTGGGGCACCGTGAAGTACCAGTTCGGTGACGTCGACGGCTTTTGGGCCGCGGTCCTGCACCGCACCGCCGAACGACGGGCCGGCCTGCTCGGCGGGCCGGTGGAGCCCGACACGTCGCTGCGCGTCCGTGTCGGCCACATCGTCGACGTGCTGTATCGCGGTCTGTCGTCCACGGATTCGCGTGCCATCGAGAACCTGCGGGCCGCGCTCCCCCGGGAGCCCGCCGAACTCGAGCGGCTCTACCCGCTCACCGCCGCGGAACTCGCCTCGTGGGAGAAGAGCTGGCTCGAGACGTGTCAGCGCGCGTTCGCCGATCTCGAACTCGCACCCGACCGCGTGCGCGGCGTGGCCACCCTGATCCCGGGCGCGATGCGCGGGCTGGCGTCGGAACGCCGCCTGGGGTCCTACGCCGATCTCGACGTGGCCCGCGAGACCCTGACCTCGGCCCTGGTCGCCTATCTGTCCCAACCCGAGGACGGCTAACGGCGCTCGCCCGGCCAGCGGGGACCTCCGCGCGAGACCGCCACCGCCAGCACGGTGACGCCCACCGCGGCCGCGAACAGCCCCAGCACGAGGTGCCGCGGCGAGCCGCCGGCCGCGAACGCCCACAGCTGCAACCCGCCGGCACACAGCGCCAACAGACCGAAGGCCAGGGCGGCGGCGCGGCGTCCGGTCATGGCTCCAGTGTGCCGCCCGGCGCTATGCTCGCCCCTGGTTCGACCACCCCAATCCAAGATGGGCGAGGTGACCCCGTGTGGGACTTCGAGACTGACCCGCAATACCAGGAATCGCTCGACTGGGCAGACGCGTTCGTCCGCGACGAGGTCGAACCCTTGGACCTGATCTGGCCGCATCTGCAGTACACCCCACTCGACGAGACGCGCCGCAAGGTCGTCGACCCGCTCAAGGAGCAGGTGCGTCGACGAGGCCTGTGGGCCACCCACCTCGGACCTGAGTACGGCGGCCAAGGCCACGGTCAGCTCAAGCTCGCCCTGCTCAACGAGATCCTCGGCCGGTCGCAATGGGCGCCGGTCATCTTCGGTTGCCAAGCGCCCGACACCGGCAACGCCGAGATCATCGCGCAGTTCGGCACACCCGAGCAGAAGGAGCGCTACCTGCGGCCACTGCTGGACGGCGAACTGTTCTCGAGCTACTCGATGACCGAACCGCAGGGCGGCGCCGACCCGACCCGATTCACCACCCGCGCCGTGCGCGACGGCGACGACTGGGTCATCAACGGCTGGAAGTACTTCTCCTCCAACGCAAGTACCGCTGCCTTCCTGATCGTGATGGTCGTGACCAACCCCGACGTCAGCCCGTACGAAGGCATGTCGATGTTCCTGCTGCCGACCGACACCCCCGGCGTGAAGATCGTGCGCAACGCCGGCCTGCACGGCGAACCCGAGGGTGAGGGCTCACACGCCCTGATTCACTACGACGACGTGCGGGTGCCGGGTTCGGCGCTCCTCGGCGGCGAGGGACAGGCCTTCGCCATCGCGCAAACCCGCCTGGGCGGGGGCCGAATCCACCACGCCATGCGCACGATTGGCCTGGCGCAACGGGCTCTCGACATGATGTGCGAGCGCGCCCTGAGCCGTGAGACGGCGGGCAGCCTGCTGGCCGACAAGCAGGCCGTCCAGGGCTACGTCGCCGACTCCTATGCCCAGCTGCTGCAATTCCGACTGATGGTCCTCTACACCGCGTGGCGGATCGACAGGTTCGACGACTACAAGGTGGTGCGCAAGGACATCGCCGCAGTCAAGGTGGTGATGCCGACGGTGCTGCACGACATCGCTTGGCGCGCAATGCAAGTCCACGGTGCCCTCGGTGTCACCAACGAGATGCCGTTCCTCGCCATGGTGACCGCCGCGGGCGTGATGGGGCTGGCCGACGGCCCCACCGAGGTGCACCGCACCACCGTCGCCAAGCAGGTGCTGCGCGACTACCGCGCCAGCGACGACGTCTGGCCGACGCAGTGGATCCCGCGCAGGCGCGACGCCGCGCGCGCCAAGTACGCCGAGTTCATCGAACTGGAGGTCGGCAACGGGTGACGCTCAGCCGATGAGTTCGACGAGGGTGGCGTTGGCCGTACCGCCGCCCTCGCACATGGTCTGCAACCCGTAGCGAATTCCGTTGTCGCGCATGTGGTGGATCATCCGCGTCATCAGCACCGCCCCCGAGGCGCCGAGCGGGTGACCCAGGGCGATCGCGCCCCCGAGCGGGTTGAGGCGGGCCTCGTCGGCCCCGGTCTCGGCCAGCCACGCCAGAGGCACCGGCGCGAACGCCTCGTTGACCTCGAACACGCCGACCTCGTCGACGCCGACGCCCGCCTTGTGCAGCACCTTCGCCGTCGCCGGGATCGGACCGGTCAGCATCAGCACCGGGTCGGCCCCCGTCACCGCGCCCGCCCGGTAGCGCACCAGCGGGGTGAGGCCCAGGGCGACGGCGTTCTCCGCGGTGGTCACCAGCAAGGCGGCTGCGCCGTCGGAGATCTGCGAGGAGTTGCCCGCGTGGATGACGCCGTCGTCTTGAAAGGCGGGTGTCAGCCCGGCCAGCGTCTCCACCGTGGTGCCGCGGCGGATGCCCTCGTCGGCGGTGATGACGTCGCCGTCGACGAACACCGGCACGATCTGATCGGTGAACGCGCCCGCGTCCTGCGCGGCGGCGGCGCGTTCGTGCGACCGTGCGGAGTACTCGTCCAGACGGGCGCGGGACAGGTCCCACTTGGCCGCGATCAGCTCTGCCGAGATGCCCTGGTTGAAGGCGAAGTCGTCATAGCGGGCAAGCACTTTCGGCCCATAGGGCTGGCCGGTGGCCCGTGCCGATCCCAACGGTACGCGGCTCATCACCTCCACGCCGCCTGCGACGACGACGTCCTGCTGACCCGACATCACCGCGTGCACCGCGAAGTCGAGGGCCTGCTGGCTGGATCCGCAGGCCCGGTTCACCGTGGTGCCCGGGATGTGTTCCGGCCAGCCCGCGGCCAGCACCGACCAGCGGCCGATGTTGCTCGACTGGTCGCCGACCTGGGAGACGCAGCCCCAGATCACGTCGTCGACCACCGACGGGTCGACGCCGGTGCGTTCGGCGAGTTCGGTGAGCACAACGGCCGACAGGTCGGCGGCGTGCTGGGCGGACAGGCCGCCGTTGCGCTTGCCCACCGGCGTGCGGACGGCTCCGACGACGACGGTCTCACGCACGGTCTCACGCATCGATCTGCTCGGTTCCCTCGTAGCGCACCTGGTCCTTGACCGAGGGCACCACCGGCGGCGCCGCCCGCCAGTTGGGAACGCCGTCGGACTCGTTGGCCACGGGGAAGCCGCCGCCGTGCAGCTGGGTCCAGTGACTGTGGTTGAGCTGGTGCATCGTGAAGCACGCGTTCAGCGAGTTGTAGAAGCCCTGGTTGTCCTGGGTCTGGTTGACCGACTCCTTGACCAGCAGCGCCGCCATCGTCGGCACCTTCGCGATGCGCCTGGCGAAGTCCAGCGTGCGGTCGGCGAGCTGGTCCTGGGGGAAGACCTTGGACACCATGCCGAGCGCGTAGGCCTCGTCGACCGAGAGGGTGTCCCCGGTCAGCATCAGCTCCTTGGTCTTGCGGGCCCCGAATTCCCAAGGGTGGGCGAAGTATTCGACACCGCACATGCCCAGCCGGGTGCCGACGACGTCGGCGAATCTGGTGTTCTCGGCGGCGACGATGAGGTCGCAGGACCACATCAGCATCAGCGCCGCGGCGTAGACGTCACCGTGCACCTGCGCCACGGTGATCTTGCGAAGGTTCCGCCACCGCAGGGTGTTCTGGAAGAAGTGGTGCCACTCCTGCAGCATCAGCTTCTCCGCGCCCTGGCGGGTGGCGCCGCCGGAGCCGAAGCTGGGGTGCTGCTCTGGTCCCGGCGCGTACTCGGCGAGCGCCTGCTTGGAGCCGAGGTCGTGACCGGAGGAGAACATGGGTCCGTGACCGCCGAGGATCACCACGCGGACGTCGTCGTCGGCCTCGGCCGCCAGGAACGCCTCGTTCAGTTCGACGAGCAGGCCGCGCTGCTGGGCGTTGCGCTGGTCGGGTCGGTTCAGCATGATCCGGGCGATGGTGCCCTCGTCGAAGGTCTCGTACGTCACGAAGCGGTAGTCGGCCATGCCTCGCGACTCTATTCGCCCCGCGATCGTCCCTCCCCCCGCATCGCGGTAGGGCATCCTAGGCGCGTGAGCGTCGACGCCCTGCTGGAAACCATCCCGCCGATCGCGGTGTACCTCGTCGTCGGATTCGTGATCGGCCTGGAGAGTCTCGGCATCCCGCTGCCCGGCGAGATCGCCCTCGTCAGCGCGGCGTTGCTGGCCTCGCGGCACACCCTGGACGTCAACCCCGTCGGCGTCGCGGCGGCCGCCACCATCGGTGCCATCGTCGGCGACACCATCGGCTATTCGATCGGGCACCGCTACGGCATGGGCCTGTTCGAGCGGCTGGGCCGTCGGTTTCCCAAGCACTTCGGCCCCGGCCACGTCGCCTTGGCCAAGCAACTCTTCACCCGGTGGGGCGTCTGGGCGGTGTTCTTCGGTCGCTTCATCGCGCTACTGCGCATCTTCGCCGGACCGCTGGCCGGGGCGCTGAAGATGCCGTACCGAAAGTTCCTGGCGGCCAACGCCACCGGGGCGGTGGTCTGGGCGGGCGGCACGACGGCGGTCGTCTACTACCTCGGCTTGGCCGCCGAGAAGTGGCTGGCCCGGTTCTCCTGGGTCGCGCTATTGCTCGCCGTGGTGATCGGCGTGGTCTTCACCCTCGTGATGAAGGAGCGCACCGGCAAGGCCATCGCCGCGCTGGAGGACGAGCACGACTGGGACACGCTGCGCCGAACGTGAGCCACGACTACAGGTCGAGCACCAGCTCACCGTCGGGCGTCGAACAGCAGATCAGCACGTTGCCCTCGGCGGGCGGTTCGAGTGGTTCGGGGTCGTAGCGCACCGAACCCGACATCACGGCCGTCTCGCAGTTGTGGCAGACGCCCGTCCGGCACGACCACCGGGTCGGCACGTCGCACGCCTCGGCGAAGTCCAGCAGGCTTGGGTAGTCGGGCCCCCAGGGCACGGTGAGACCGCTGCGCGCGAAGCCGACGTCGGGTCCCGGGCCCGGTTCGCCCGCCGGCGGATGCGGCGGCACCGACGGGCCAGAGGCGATGCCCGGCGTGAGAGCCGCCGTGGCACCGAAGGTTTCGCTGTGGATGCGGCTCGGCGCCAGTCCGTAGGCGGCCAGCGCGGCCGTCAGCGTGGTCATGAAGTCGACCGGACCGCACAGGTAGGCCTCGGCGCCCCTGGGCGGTCCGAGGGTCTCGACCGCCTCGGCCGAGATCCGGCCGGCGCCGGTGTAGTCGACGCCGATCCGGTCGGCGTCGGTCGGCCGGCTGTAGAACACGTGTGACCGGCCACCGGGCAGCGTGCCGATCAGCTCGCGGCATTCCGCGGCGAACGCGTCGGCCGCGCCGTCCCGCGCGCCGTGCAACCACCACACCTCGCGGGTCGAGCGTGCCGCGACGAGCGCGTGCAGCATCGAGAGCACCGGGGTGATGCCGACGCCCGCGGAGACCAGAAGTACCGGCGGCCCGTCGGGATCCTCGGCCGGGGGCAGTGCGAACGTGCCGCGCGGGGCGGCGACGTCGACGAGGTCGCCCACCCGCACCCCGGTGTGCAGGAACCCGCTGCCGCGGCCCTGCGGTTCCCGCTTGACCCCGATCCGGTAGCTCCCCGCACCGGGCGGGTTGGACAGCGAGTAGTTGCGCAGGACCGCCCCGCCCGTGGGATCGGGGTACAGACGCACGGTGATCGACTGCCCGGGCGCCCACGCCGGCAACCGGCCGCCGTCGGGGTCGGCGAGTGTCAGGGAGCGGACGTCGGTGCTCTCCTCGCGCATCGCCGTCACGCGCAGCGGCCGAAAGCCCGTCCACGCCGGCGGCGGGGCACTGGCCACCGCGCTCAGCCCGGTGTTGCCCGCCGCCCCGTCGGTCTGTGCGGCCAGGCTCTGCAGCGAGGTCTTCCACCCCGGGCTCAGCGCGGGCACCCGCAGCGCGCGGTCGAGGCCGTCCCGGGGATGTCCGGGCAGGTACAGCAGGGCGTCGATCTCGGCGACGGTCACCTCCTGCGGACCCGAGGCGATCTTCTCGACCTCCTGGCCGGCGCACACCTCGCCCTCGGTAAGCACGCGCAGGTAGAAACCGGGCCGACGGTGCGACACCAACAGCGCGGCCATGCTCGGCACGCCCACCCGCATGCCGACGCGGTAGCAGGTGACTCGCGGCTGGGTGACCTCGAACTCCGCGTCGCCAATGCGGTAGCGGTCGCCGATGCAGACTTCGTCGTCGGGCAGACCGTCGACGGTGAAGTTCTCGCCGAAGTGGCCGGGCCTCAGGTCGTCGCGACCGAATTCGGCGTTCCAGTGCCGGTAGGAGTCCAGCTGATACACCAGCACGGCCCGGTTCTCGCCGCCGTGTCCGCCGAGGTCGCCCTGGCCGTCACCGTCGACGTTGAGCCGCCGCACCATTCGGGGTCCGTCGACGGGGGCCTTCCAGGCGCCGGTGTGGACCACCCGGCCGTGCCAGTCGACGTCGGCGGGAAGACCGACGTTCAGCGAGATCAGCTCGGCCATCGCCGTCACCCTTCCGTCGCCTTCGTCAGGAAGATAGCCCGGCCCGGCCCGGCGTACTGTCGAATACGTGGCCCTGCCTGGATTGACGACGGTGCGCGACGGTCTCGGTCAGCGTTTGTTCGGCATGGTCGCGGGCCCCGAGGGTCCGCAAAACCGGGCGCGCATCCACGACACCCCCGGCCCGCGGTGGTTCGGCGACGACCGTCCCATCAGACGGGTGCACGGTGACGCGTCGATGTTCGTCGGCGGTCTGCGCGCCCTGCTGCTGCAGTCGCTGCACCCCCTGGCGATGGCGGGTGTCGCCGAACACTCCGACTATCGCGGCGATCCATGGGGCCGGCTGCAGCGCACCAGTACCTTCCTGGCGGTCACGACGTTCGGCCCGGCCGACGACGCCCAGCGCGCGGTCGACAAGGTCCGCGGGATCCACCGTCGCGTGCACGGCGTCGCCGCAGACGGGCGCCCCTACGAGGCGTCGGATCCCCACCTGCTGGAGTGGGTGCACGTCGCCGAGGTCGACAGCTTCCTTCGCGCGCACCAGCTCTACGGTGCCGAGCCATTGGACCAGGACGGCCGCGACGGCTACGTCGCCGACACCGCCAGGGTCGCCTCCGCGCTCGGCGTCATCGACCCACCACGCACCGAAGAACAACTGCGACAACGCATCTCGGACTATCGTCCGGAGCTCGCGGGGACGGCCGCCGCCCGCGAGGCCGCCAAGTTCCTGCTGTTGACGCCCCCGCTGCCGCTGCTGGCCAAACCGCCGTACGCGGTGCTCGCCGCCACCTCGGTGGCGATGCTGCCGGCGTGGGCCCGACTCCCTCTGCGACTGCCGTACCTGCCGCCGCTGGAGGCCACGGCCGTCCGGGTGGCGGGCCGCACCCTGGTGGGCGGGATCCGCTGGGCGCTCGCCCGCGGGTGACCGCTCACACGGGAATCGACGTGCCCGTCTCGCCCTCGGCGAAGGCCGTCAGCCGGGCGGCCACCTCGTAGTCGCACGCCTGCGCCGAGCGGCCGCTGAGCGTCGGGGCGCCCTTGAGCCCCAGCCGGCTGTCGATGCCGACGTAGCTGCCGGGCGGGATGGGTTCGCTGATGCAGTACAGCGTCGGCGCCGCGCCCGCGTCGGTGTCGTTGGCCAGCACGGAGGCCGCCGTCTTGGCCACCGAGTGGAACACGGCCATCACCCCGGTGTCGGAGAGGTTCGTCAGATTCGACGCGACCCAGCCAGGATGGGTCAGCTGGCTGGTCACCGGCGAGCCCGCCTGCCGGAGTCGCCGGTCGAGTTCGAGGCCCCAGAGCATCACCGCCAACTTCGACCGGGCGTAGGCCGGGAAGGCCGACCACTTCCGGGTGCGCAGGTGCGGATCGTCGAGAGCGATCTTGCCGGTCTTGTGCGCGTCGGAGGCGACGTTGACGATCAGGGAACGCACCCGCGGAAGCAGCAGATTCGTCAGCGCGAACGGCCCGAGGAAGTTGGTACCCAGGGTCATCTCGAAACCGTCGACGGTGTCGGAGCGGCTCTGGGCGACCACGCCCGCGTTGTTGACCAGCACGTCGACCTCACCGTCGAGCCGGTCGGGAAAGGCCCGCACCGACGACAGATCCGCGAGGTCGAGCTCGACCACGGCCGTGTCACCGCCCATCTCGGCGGCCCGCTGGGCGCCCAACTCGACGTTGCGAACCGCCAGGATGACGTGGGCGCCGGCCCGGGTCAGCGCACCGGCCGTCGCGAGGCCGACGCCGTTGGTGGCCCCGGTGACGATGATGCGCTTGCCGGTCAGATTGCCGAGTCGGTTCGCCGACCAATGAGATGTCACGGTCGTCAGGTTAACCAGCTGCGCTGAACCGGTGACCAATTCGGCTCGACGACCGTAATGTCGGCCGTGATGGACAGCGCCCGGCACGTCGAGAACCTGGTCTACGCCTACGCGGAACTCTTCGACGCCGGCGATCTGGACGCCGTGGCCGGCCTGTTCGCCCACGGGCGCATCTGCGGCGTCGACGGCGGCGGGCCGGAGACGGTCTTCACCGGCAGCGCAGGCGTACGACGCATGTACGAGATGGCGGTCCGCTTCCACGCCGACGGCACGCCGCTGACCAAGCACCTCACCACCAACGTGCGGGTCGAGGTCGACGACGACGCCGGGACCGCGCGCTCGAGCGCCTACTACTGCGTGACGCAGGCGACCCCCGAGCTGCCGCTGCAGGTGATCGTGACGGGCCGCTACCGCGACACGTTCCATCTGGTCGACGGCACCTGGTGGTTCGACACGCGCACCATGTTCGTCGACCAGATCGGCGACGTCAGCCGGCATCTGAAGTTCTGATGGACACCATGGCCGACAGGGCCGCCCTCGTCACCGGCGCCGCCCGTGGGATGGGCCGCGCCCACGCCGTCACCCTGGCCAGCCGCGGGGCCGACGTGATCGCCCTCGACCTCTGCGCCGAGGTCGAGGTCACCGACTACCCCGGCTCCACGCCGGAGGACCTGGCGGAGACGGCACGGCTGGTGCGGTCCCACGGGCGACGAATCCTGGCCCGGCAGGCCGACGTTCGCGATCCGGAGGCGGTCGCCGCCGTGGTCGCCGACGGTCTCGACGAGTTCGGCCGCCTCGACGTCGTCGTCGCCAACGCGGGCATCATCCGGGTCAGCGACACCGATCGGCGCGCCCGCACGTTCCGCGACGTCGTCGAGGTCAACCTGATCGGGGCGTGGAACACCGTGGACGCCGCCATTCCGGCGATGGTCGCCGGCGGGCGCGGCGGCTCCGTCGTGCTGGTCAGCTCGACCCAGGGCGTCAGGGCCGCCGGCACCGGACGGGCCGGCATCCAGGGGTACGCCGCCTCCAAGCGGGCGCTGGTGGCGCTGATGCAGGTGTGGGCCGACCAACTTGCCGAGCACTCGATCCGGGTGAACGCGATCCACCCCGGCGGCGTCGCGACCGACATGATCCTCAACGAGACCACCGCGAAGCTGGCCGCCGAGGGCGACCCCTGGCTGCTCGCCCAGCGCAACGCGCTGCCCATCGCACTGCTTCGACCCGAACAGATCGCAGCCGCGGTGGCGTGGCTGGTGTCCGACGAAGCGTCGTTCATCACCGGCACCTCGTGGCCGTTAGACGCCGGATTCACCCTTCGCAGTTGAGGATTGGCCATGACCGATGAACCTGAGCACTGGGACGAGACCGTCGACGTGGTGGTCGTCGGCTCGGGCGGCGGTATCACCGGCGCCTACACCGCCGCCCGCGAGGGCCTCTCCGTCGTGCTGGTCGAGGCCGCCGACAAGTTCGGGGGCACGACGGCGTTCTCCGGGGGCGGCGGAATGTGGTTTCCGTGCAACCCCGTGCTGCGCCGGGCCGGGGTCGACGACACGATCGCCGACGCCCTGACCTACTTCCACGCGGTGGTCGGCGATCGCACGCCGCAGGACCTGCAGAAGACCTACGTCGAGGGTGGCAGCCGCCTGATCGACTACCTCGAGCAGGACGAGTCGTTCGCGTTCAAGGTGCTGCCGTGGCCCGACTACTTCGGGTCGGCGCCGAGCGCGCGCCTGGACGGCATGCGCCACATCGTCTCGCGGGCAGTGCATTCCGAGGTCCTCGGACCGTACGCCGACCGGATCCGCGGACCGCTGGACAACGAGCGACTCGGCGTGCCCGCACCCGAAGTGCTCACCGGCGGCCGCGCTCTCGTCGGACGCCTCCTGGCCGGACTGTTGCGCCACCCGCACGCCTCGGTCCACCTCGAGTCACCGCTGAGCGACCTCGTCGTCTCCGACGGTGCCGTCACGGGGGTCGTCGTCCAGCGAGCCGGCGGCGCGGCACGGATTCGGGCACGCCGAGGCGTGCTGCTGTCCGCCGGCGGATTCGAGCACGACGACGAGATGCGCGAAACCCACGGCGTGCCGGGACGTTCGGCCGATTCGATGGGCGCGGCGGAGAACACCGGCGCCGCCCACCGGGCGGCCATCCGGATAGGGGCGGCCACCGATTTGATGGACCAGGCCTGGTGGTCCCCGGGTCTCGTGCACCCCGACGGGCGGTCGACGTTCTCGCTCGGCGCCACGGGTGGCATCTTCGTCGACTCCCGGGGCCGGCGCTTCGTCAACGAGTCCGCCCCGTACGACCGGCTGGGCCGCGACGTGGTGGCGCACCACGCCGACGGTGCCGTCGGACTGCCGTTCTGGATGGTCTACGACGACGCCACCGGTGAGGTTCCGCCGCTGCTGTCGGCGAGCGTGTCGCTCGTCGAACCCGAGCGCTATCGCGAGGCGGGGTGGTGGCACACCGCCGACACCCTCGACGGTCTCGCGGCGGCCATCGGCGTGCCGCCGGCGGAGCTCGCCGAAACGGTCTCGCGCTTCAACGAATTGGCCGCCGAGGGCGTCGACCGCGACTTCGGCCGGGGCGACGAGGCGTATGACCGCGCGTTCACCGGTGGTGCGTCACCCCTGGTGCCGCTGACCCGGCCGCCGTACCACGCGGCCGCCTTCGGCCTGTCCGACCTCGGCACCAAGGGCGGTCTGCGCACCGACTGCGACGCACGGGTCCTGGACGTGACGGGCCGGCCGATCCCCGGGCTCTACGCCGCAGGCAACACGATGGCCGCAGTCAGCGGAACCGTCTATCCGGGCGGCGGCAACCCGATCGGCGCGTCGATGTTGTTCAGCCATCTCGCGGCGCTGCACATGGCCGATCGCGCGACTGCCTGACACGGGCGTCGGCGACGGGCATCATTGGCGCCCATGCCGACGTCACTGCAGCGTTACGCCGACCGTCGGGTCCTGATCACCGGGGGCGGCTCGGGCATCGGACAGGCCACCGTGTTGCGCATCCTCGACGAGGGCGGAACCGTGGTCGCCGCCGACGTCAGCGCCGCCGGCCTGCAGGACACCGTGGCCAAGGCCGACATCCCCCTCGACCGGCTGTCGACCGTGCTGATGGACGTCGGCGACGAGGCGTCGGTCCGGGCCGGGGTGGCCGGGGCCGTCGCGACGCTCGGCGGTCTGGACACGTTGGTCAACGCCGCGGGCATCCTGCGCTCGGCGCACTTCGCCGACATGACCCTCGCCGACTTCGAGAAGGTGGTGCGGGTCAACCTGTTCGGCACGTTCCTCGTCACGCGCGAGGCAATACCCGCGCTACGAGGCGGCACCGCGGCCGCCGTCGTCAACTTCAGCTCGACGTCGGCGAACTTCGCACACCCCTACATGGCGGCATACGCCGCATCCAAGGGCGGCGTGCAAGCCATGACGCATGCGCTTGCGCTGGAGTACAGCAAGGAACGCATCCGCTTCAACTGCGTGCAGCCCGGCTCGGTCTCCTCGGGCATGACGGACGGCGTCGGCGAGTCGAAGCAGAGCGTGGGCCCGGGTCTGCCGGACGACATGGACTTCGGGCTGATGGGCAAGATCATGTCCGTGCTGCCGCTCGACGGAGGCGCGATGTTCGCCAGGCCGGACGCGGTGGCCAGCGTCGTGGCGATGCTCGGCTCCCCCGATGCGTACTGGGTGACCGGCACCGAGGTGCGGGTCGACGGCGGCACCCACATGTAGCGCGGGCCCGCGAATCCAGGGAACCGGATGCTGGCTGGGATAGGTTGGCCGCGGGCCGCCGATCAGGCGGCACGACGTTCGATTGGAAGACACTCTTCAGGCATGCGAGTTGACGGGCGGGACGTCGCCGTTTCCGGCGAGTTGCTGCAGCCTCTCGTTCGTCGCACCAACGACATCTTCCGGCTGGCGCTGGCGGCGCTGTTCCTAGTCGTGGTCATCACCGGTTCGCTCATCACCCGCCGGGATTGGGTGGCGCTGGAACGGTCCATCTCGGGGATCGTCGCGCTGCTGACCCCGACGCAGTCGAATCTGGTCTACCTGGCCTACGGCGTCGCCATCCTCGCGTTGCCGTTCGCGATCCTGATCGGGCTCGTCACCGCCCGGCGATGGCGGTTGCTCGGTGCCTACGCCACGGCCGCGGCGATCGCCGTGGTCGCGCTGTCGGTCAACTCCAGCGGCTTTGCGGCACCACGCTGGCACTTCGACCTCGACGACCGGCTACAGACCCTGCTGTCACAGTTCCTCGACGACCCCCGCTGGATCGCCATGCTCGCCGCGATGCTGACGGTGTCGGGCCCGTGGCTGGAGGCCCGGTGGCGCCGCTGGTGGTGGACGCTGCTGCTCGCCTTCGTGCCCATTCACCTCGTCGTCAGCGCCGTGGTGCCCGCCCGGTCGCTGCTGGGGCTGGCGGTGGGGTGGTTCGTCGGTGCGTTGACGGTGCTCGTCGTCGGAACTCCCGCGCTCGAGGTGCCGCTGGACGGCGCAGTGCGCGCACTGGTCCGCCGGGGGTTCCCCGTGACCGGGCTGACGGTGATCAGGCCCGCCGGTCCCGGACCGCTGGTGCTCTGGGCGGCGACCGAGGACCCCGAGGACGAGCCGGGTTCGCGCGCGCTCGTCGAGATGTACGGGCCCAACCAACGCAGCGGCGGCATCATGAGCCAGATCTGGCGCCGAGCGAGGTTGCGCAACAGCGAGACCGCTCCCCTGCACGCCTCGATGCGACGCGCCGTCGAGCACCGCGGTCTGATGGCCATCGCGATCGGCGACCTCGGCGTCGCCAACAGCACGACGGTCGCGCTGTCGGCTCTCGACCGCGGCTGGACGCTCTACGCGCACACTCCAACCCGGGGCGTGGCACTCGACGAGACCTCCGCCGAGGAGTCCCTCGTCGCACCGGTCTGGAGGTCGTTGGCCAAGCTGCACGCCCACCAAATCTCCCATGGCGATCTGCGGGGCAAAGAGATCACCGTCGACGTCGCCGACGGTGAGCCCATGGCGCTCTTCGGCGGCTTCGGCAGCGCCGAGTACGGCGCGACCGACGTGCTGCTGCAGGCCGACATCGCCGCCCTGCTGATGACGACGACGGCGATCTTCGGCGCGAAGGCGGCGGTCCGCGCCGCCATCGACGAGTTCGACCGGGACACCGTGCTCAACGCATCCCGCCGGCTCACCAAAGCCGCTCTGCCCAAGCATATTCGGGCGTCGGTGCTCGACCCGGACACCGCCATGTCGGAAGCCCGGGACGAGGTGATGCACCAGACCGGCGCCGACCAGATCAAGGCCGAGACCATCACCCGCTTCACCAGGATTCAAGTGATTCAGCTGGTGCTGCTGGTTGCGCTGGTCTACGTCGCCTATCCCTTCATCAGCACGGTCCCCGCGTTCTTCTCCGAGCTGAGGACCGCGAACTGGTGGTGGGCTCTGCTCGGTCTCGCGGTGTCGGCGTTGACCTACGTGGGTGCGGCCGCGGCCCTGTGGGCGTGCGCCTCGGGCGCGGTCAGCTTCGTCAACCTCACGATCATGCAGGTGGCCAACACCTTTGCCGCCACCACGACCCCCGCGGGTGTCGGCGGTCTCGCGTTGAGCACCAGGTTCCTCCAGAAGGGCGGGCTCGGCGCGCTGCGCGCCACCGCCGCGGTGGCGCTTCAGCAGTCGGTGCAGGTGATCACCCACGTCGGGCTGCTCATCTTCTTCAGCGTCATCGCCGGCACGTCGGCCAACCTGTCCCACTTCGTCCCCAAGACCACGGTGCTGTATCTGCTCGGCGGCGTGGCCCTCGGCATCGTCGGAGTGTTCACCTTCGTGCCCAAGCTGCGGCGGTGGTTGGGCACCGAACTGCGGCCCCGGATCAAGGAACTCGGCGGTGAACTCGCCGAACTGGCCCGCGAACCGAAGCGCCTGGCGATCATCGTGGCCGGTTGCGCGGCGACGACTCTCGGTGCGGCACTCGCACTGTGGGCCAGCGTCGGGGCATTCGGCGGCGGCACCACCTTCGTCACCGTCACCGTCGTCACGATGATCGGCGGCACGCTGGCCTCGGCCGCACCCACCCCGGGCGGTGTCGGCGCCGTCGAGGCCGCGCTGATCGGTGGGCTCACCGCGTTCGGGGTGCCCGCCGCGGTCGCCGTTCCCTCGGTCCTGCTCTACCGGGTGCTCACGTGCTGGCTGCCCGTGTTCGTCGGCTGGCCGGTGATGCGGTGGCTGACCCGCCGCGACATGATCTAACGGCCCGGTTCGACGAGGAGTCGCTCTCCGGTGGTGGAGGTAGTTGATTCGGGTTTGGCCGACGTCGAGTTGCGGGGGTGGGATCCACTGCACCACCCCATCCGAACCTCTGGGTCCACCCAGGTCGGCAGCCGGTCCAGGAACCCCGTGATGACGGTGGACGTGTTCGGGTCCCACCGCTCCGCGGGCTTGCGCGTCGGCGGTAGGTGCCAACGTCGGTTCCAGGGGTGCTCCGGTGAAAGTGGTGCGGGGTCCGAGGTCCTCGGCCTCGGCGAGCCGGCGCCGGACTTCGCGACCGGAGATCCGCAACCGTTGGGTGAGCACCGACCCCAACGACTTCGCGCCCAGTTCCACCGGGGAGGCTTCGCGTTGCAGCCGGGCGATCACCCGGTGCCCCACCGCGGGCAGCTGCCAAGCCGCGGTCTCGAGTTCACCGAGCAGCTGCACCAACTCGTGGTGGGTGAACTGGTCGCACTCCAGGGCGGCGAGGTCGGCGACGGCGGCCACCAGCGAGGCGACCGCCGCGATGACCCGAGCCGAACTCATACTCGAACACTAGTACGGCCCACGGACAAGAATTCCGACCTGAAACCAATGTGACACATGCTATTTCGACGACACAGCCCCGTGGATGGTTTCAGCGCGCCAACGCGAATTCTGGTAACGGGGCGGGCCCGTCGTCGATGGTGTTTGATGACGGGGTGGCAGACATCCGCCGCAGTCGCACGATGACGGCCCCGCCGCAGTCGATCTGGGACGTCCTCGCCGACTTCGGCTCCCTCAGTGCGTGGGTGGACGACGTCGACCACTCCTGCATCCTCGGCCACGGGCCGCACGGCATGGGCGTCGGCACCACGCGCCGGGTCCAGGTCGGCCGCAACGTACTGGTGGAGCGCATCACCGAGTTCACCCCGACCGCGGCGCTCGGCTACGACGTCGAGGGCCTGCCTCGCCGCCTGCGCCACGTCGCCAACCACTGGACGTTGCGGCCCATCGGTGACGCGACGGAGGTAACCCTGACCAGCACCGTCGAGATCGGGGCCGGCCCGGTCGCAGGCGCCGCCGAGTGGGCGGTGTGCCGCGGCATGGCGAAACTGTCCGAGTCGATGCTCACCGGCTTGGCCCGACGAACGGAGAAGTCCCATGTCTGAGCGACCCGACGTCGTGATCCTGATGACCGACGAGGAACGTGCCATCCCACCGTACGAAGCGCCCGAACTGCTGGCCTGGCGTCGCCGTGCCCTCGCGGGACGGCGGTGGTTCGACGAGCACGGAGTCAGTTTCGAGCGGCACTACACCGGGTCACTGGCGTGCGTGCCGAGCCGCCCGACGATCTTCACGGGTCAGTTTCCGGACCTGCACGGGGTGACCCAAACAGACGGCATCGGAAAGCGTTTCGACGACTCGCGGCTGAGGTGGCTGCGACCCGGCGAGGTGCCGACGCTCGGCAATTGGTTCCGCGCCGCGGGATACGACACCCACTACGACGGCAAGTGGCACATCTCGCACGCCGATATCGAGGACATCGCCACCGGCGAACCACTGGCCACCAACGACGACGAGGGCACCGTCGACGAGGCCGCCGTGCAGCGCTACCTCGACGCCGACCCGTTGGGCCCGTTCGGATTCTCCGGCTGGGTTGGCCCCGAGCCGCACGGTGCGGCGTTGTCCAACAGCGGTTTTCGTCGCGACCCGCTGTTCGCCGACCGGATCGTCGCCTGGCTGACCGATCGCTACGAGCGCCGCCGCGCCGGCGACGAGGCCGCGCTACGCCCGTTCCTCCTGGTGGCCAGCTTCGTCAACCCGCACGACATCGTGTTGTTCCCAGCCTGGCAACGCCGGAGCCCGTTGTCGCCGTCGCCGTCGCTGGACCCACCGCACGTGCCGGCCGCACCGACGGCCGAGGAGGACCTGCGCACCAAACCCGCCGCGCAGATTGCGTTTCGCGAGGCGTACTACTCCGGGTACGGGCCCGCCCCGGCGATCGGCCGCGGTTACGAGCGCAATGCCCAGCAGTACCGCGACCTCTACTACCGTCTGCACGCCCAGGTCGACGAACCGCTCGACCGGGTGCGCCGCGCGGTCACCGAGGGCGGCTCGGACAACGCGGTGCTGGTCCGCACGTCGGATCACGGCGATCTGCTCGGCGCGCACGGTGGCCTGCACCAGAAGTGGTTCAACCTCTATGACGAGGCCACCCGGGTGCCGTTCGTCGTCGCCCGAATCGGCGAGAAGGCAACCGAACCGCGGATCGTCTCGGCGCCGACGTCGCACGTCGACCTGGTACCCACCCTGCTCGGTGCGGCGGGGGTCGACGTCGACGTGCTCGCCGACGCACTCTCGGAATCCTTCTCCGAGGTCCATCCCCTGCCAGGCCGCGACCTGATGCCGGTGGTCGACGGGGCACCCGCCGAAGAGGGCAGGGCGGTGTACCTGATGACACGCGACAACGTGCTCGAGGGTGACACCGGCGCCTCGGCAGCCGCCCGCGGAATGGGGATGACCGTCAATCCGCCTGCACCACTGCGCATCCGGGTGCCGGCCCACGTTGCGTCGAACTTCGAGGGTCTGGTGGTTCGGGTCGACGACGCGGACGCCGCCGGCGGTGCCGGGCACCTGTGGAAGCTGGTGCGAACCTTCGACGATCCGGCGACGTGGACCGAACCAGGCGTGCGCCACCTCGCCGCCAACGGATTCGGCGGCGAGGCCTACCGGACCGATCCGCTCGACGACCAGTGGGAGCTCTACGACCTGAGTGACGATCCGGTCGAGGCCGACAACCGTTGGGACGACCCGGGTCTGTACGACGTGCGCGCATACCTGCGCACGCAACTCAAGCAGGCGCGGGCGACCTCGGTGCCCGAGCGCAACCGGCCCTGGCCCTACGCCGAGCGCCGTCCACCGACGGGTACGTCGAACGGACTCGTCCGGCGGGCGCTGGGCAAGTTGAAGCCCTAGCCGTCATCACTGCGGCCAGGCCGAGTTCTGGATGATCTCGACGAAGTCGGCGCGCGCGAAGCCGGGTACGAAGTGTTGGAGGACGTCGGCGTTGACCGTGCCGAACGTGGTGTCCGGGCGGTAGGAGAAGCCGTCGGTGAAGGCCTGCAGGATCTCGTTCTTGAAGTTGGGGCGGGGATGGGCGGCGGTGACGGCGTCGAGGTCGGCTGCGTCGATGGCGTCCAATCGCAGCCCTAGGACGTCGGTCTCCACGCCCGCGGTGGTCGCCGCGATCACCGGGTTCATCCCGTAGGGCACCTCGGGGGTGGTGTGCAGCGCGATCGCGGTCCAGACGACGTCGGTCTCCGCGCGCGAGAACCCCTGCTCGACGAGGAAGTTCCTGGCCGCGTCGGCACTGTCCATCTCGAAACGCTGAGCGGTCCCCCGATACGGTGCCACCAGGCCGGTGTCGTGGAACAGCGCTGCGACGTAGAGCAGTTCCGCGTCGGGGTCGATGCCGAACTTCCGTGACTGCAGGCTGCCGAAGAGGAACACCCGGCGCGAGTGGTGGTAGATCAACTCGGTGGTGGTGTCGCGGATCAGTTCGGTCGCGGCCGTGGCCAGCGCGCCTTCCGGAATGTCGACCCCGGCGATGTTCTCGGTCATGATTCGTGCCTTTCCCTGCATGAGGTCCCGCTGGGCGGGCTACCTCGACTCTGCTCTCGGGCGAGTACACGGAGCAGGGCATCGACGGCCATGAAAACCTCAGATGTGGACATCGCACCCCATGACGTCGTCGTCGTTCTGTACGACGGTGTTCAGATGCTCGACGTCGCCGGCCCCGTCGACGCGTTCGCCTCGGCCAACGCCCTCGGCGGGGCGTACCGCATCACCCACGCGTCGCTCACCGGGGCCGACGTCGTCGCCAGCTCGGGTGCCCGCCATGGCGCCGACGCCGCCGTCGGCGACCTGCCCGCGCGCATCGGCACGCTGCTGGTGCCGGGCTCTCCCCGGTGGCAAGCCAGCATCACCGACACCGCCCTGGTCGACGCCATTGGCGACCTCTCCCGGCGCAGCGGACGGACCGTGTCCATCTGCGCAGGGGCCTTTCCGCTGGCGGCGACGGGTCTGCTCGACGGGCGTCGGGCGGCAACCCACTGGAAACTCGCCCGGGAACTGGCGGCGCGCTTTCCAAGGGTCGCCGTCGACGCGGCTGCGCTGTTCGTCACCGACGGCACGTTCGTCACCTCGGCCGGGGTGACCGCGGGCATCGACCTCGCGCTGTCGCTGATCGAACATGACCACGGGCCGGCCGTGGCCCGCGACGTCGCCCGGGACCTGGTGGTCTTCATGGCACGACCCGGTGACCAGTCGCAGTTCAGTGTCCGACTCGAGGCGCTGCCCACCACCCACTCCGTGGTGCGGGTCGTGATGGATGCCGTCGCCGCGGAGCCCGCGCGGGCGCACACGCTGGCCAGCCTCGCGACCGTCGCCGGTGTCAGCGCGCGCCATCTGTCGCGGTTGTTCCTTGCCGAGACCGGCCACACGCCACAGCATTTCGTCGACCGCACCCGGCTGGAGGCCGCCTGCGCGATGCTCACCGGTGGTCCCGCGACGCTGGACCAGATCGCCGAACGGACTGGGCTGGGATCGAGTGAGTCGCTGCGACGCCTGTTCCACCGCGAACTGGGGATCACCCCGAGCGCCTACCGACACCGGTTCGCGACGTCTCGACCGGTATGAGTGCGGGCGGGGGGACTCGAACCCCCACGCTCTTCCGAGCAATGGCACCTAAAGCCATCATGTCTGCCAATTCCATCACGCCCGCAGTGGGTGAAATCGTACCGTCGCGCGCTGCCCAATCATCAGCCGCCACCACCCGCCTCAACGGGTTCATCGGACCCAGGTCGGTCGCGGTACCGTGGACGAATGTCCACTACACGGCGTAGGAGGCCGGCGCTGATCGCGCTGGTCTTCGTCGCCGCGGCCGGCTGCATGGTGCTGGCCTGGTGGCAGTGGACGCGCTATGAATCCGCATCCGGCTCGTTCCAGAATCTCGGCTACGCCCTGCAGTGGCCGATGTTCGGTGGCTTCTGCTTCTACGCCTACTACAAGTTCGTGCGCTACGAAGAGGCGCCGCCACCGCCGGCGGACCACGACAAGCCGACCGAGATACCCGAGGGACTGCTGCCCGAACGCCCGACGGCGGCCGCGCCTCACGACGAGGATTCGACGCTCTCGGAGTACAACGCCTATCTGGCCGAGCTCGCCCGGGCCGACGGCCGACCCGACACCGACGACAGGACATCCCGATGAGCACCCCCGAACCCGAAGCACCCAGCGAAGCCGCACCCGTGTCGCGGACGCCCGTCGAGACCATTCGCAAGGCGCTGACCGCCTACCGCATCCTGGCGTGGACGACGGGTCTGTGGCTGATCGCACTCTGCTACGAGGTGGTGCTCAAGTACGTCGTGCAGGTCGAGAATCCGCCGAGCTGGATCGGCGTCGTGCACGGCTGGGTCTACTTCGCGTACCTGCTGTCGGCGGCCAACCTCGCCACCAAGGTGCGCTGGCCCATCGGCAAGACGGTCGGCGTGCTGCTCGCCGGCACGATCCCGCTGCTCGGCGTCATCGTGGAGCACTTCCAGACCAAGCGGATCAAGGCGACCTACGACCTCTGACGCGCGACCTCGACCGGCTCCTCGATGACGTCGGCCGAGGCGACGGGAATCAGCAGCGCGAGACCCGCCGCCAGCGCGGCGACCACGGCCGCCACCGCCATTGCGGTCTGGAAACCCACCATCGACGGCACCGCCCGGCCGGCGAACGACACCGTCATCCCCGCCAGGATCGCGCCGATCACCGCGCTGGAGATCGACGTGCCCAACGACCGCGCCAAGGCGTTGATGCCGTTGGCGGCCGCGGTCTCCGAGATCGGCACGGCCGCGTTGACCAGCGCGGGCATCGAGGCGTACGCGAAGCCGACGCCGCCGGAGACCGCCACGTTGAGCAGCATGAGCTGCCACGGCGCGGCGAGGAACGCGATGCCGGCCGCATAGGACGCGGCGATGATCAGCGCGCCGGTGACGAACGTGAACCGCGGGCCTCGGGCCTCGGCGATCCGGGCCGCCAGCGGTGAGGTCACCATCATCGCCAGGCCGCCGGGCGCCAACCACAGCCCCGTCTCCAGCATCGACTGCCCCAGGCCGTATCCCGTCTCCCGCGGCATCTCCATGATCTGCGGCGCCACCAACGAGAAACCGAACATGCCGAACGCCACCGCGACCGACGCCACGTTGGTGGCCAGCACCGGTCGCCGGACGGTGGTGCGCAGGTCCACCGTCGGCGAGGGCACCCGCAGCTCCCACCACCCGAAGACCAGGAAGATCAGCACCGAGGCCCCGACGGCCGACAGCGTCGACGCGCTCAGCCAGCCCCAGCTCTGTCCCTTGGAGATGCCGAGCAGCAGCGCGACCAGTCCACCCGCCAGCAGCAGCGCCCCAAGCGGATCCAGCCGACCCTCGGTGCGCGGCGGCACGTGCGGCACCAGGAAGACGAACATCGGCAGGGCCGCCACCCCGAGACCGGTGGCGAACCAGAACAGCATGTGCCAGTCGTAGTGCTGGGCGATCACCGCGGACAGGGGTAACCCGAGGGCTCCACCGACGCCAAGGGAGGCACTCATGAGACCCATTGCCGCACCGACCTTCTCGGCCGGTACGCAGGCCCGCAGGACGCTGATGCCCAGCGGGATGATCGGGAAGCCGAATCCCTGAAGGCCCCGGCCGAGCACCAGCGGCATCAGCGAATTGGTCGAGGCGGCGAGCACCGACCCGCAGATCAACAGCAGCGCGCACGTGACGAGCATCGGCTTCGCGCCGTAGATGTCTCCGAGCCGGCCGAAGACCGGCGTGGCCACCGCAGCGGTCAACAACGTCGCCGTGATCGCCCACGAGGTGTCGGACGCGCTGGCGTTCAACAGCTTTGGCAGCTCCGGGAGCAAGGGGATGATCAGGGTCTGCATCAGCGAGACGCCGATGCCGGCCGCGGCCAGCACGGCGACGAGGATGCCGGGGTGCGCCGTGGACGACGGCACACTCTCTGACCCCGGCACGCGTCGACCCACGGTCGGTCAGACCATTGCACGCAGCGCGGGCAGCAGCAGGCCCAGTGCGCGCCCGCGGTGAGACGCCGCGTCCTTCTCGGCCGGGGTCAATTCGCCCGCCGAGCGGTCCGACCCGGTCGGCACGAAGATCGGGTCGTACCCGAAGCCGCCGTCGCCACGCGGAGCACGGGCGACGTGCCCGGCCCACTCCCCGCGCACGACGGTCTCCCCCGCCGAGGACACCAGCGCGCATGCCGAGACGAACGCCGCGCCGCGCCGGTCGTCGGGGACGTCGCGCAGCTGGCCGAGCAGCAGTTCGAGATTCGCCACGTCGTCGCCGTGAGCGCCCGCCCACCGCGCCGACAGCACGCCGGGCATGCCGTTGAGCGCGTCGACCGCCAGCCCGGAGTCGTCGGCGACCGCCGCGATCCCGCTTGCCGCGTAAGCGTCGCGCGCCTTGGCCAACGCGTTCTCCTCGAACGTGGCGCCGGTCTCGGGTGCCTCCTCGAACGGGGCGACGTCGTCGAGCGAGCGCAGCCGCAGACCCGAGACGCCCGCGTCGTCGAGCACGCGGCGCAATTCGGCCAGCTTCTTCGGGTTGCGGCTGGCCACCAACAGATCGGTCACGGCCGGGTCAGCTCCCGAACGCCTTCTTCGGCGGCGTCGTCGGCTCCGGCAGGTCTCCGGGGTACGGGAGTTCGAGCGCTTCGCGCTGCACGACGAACAGCTGGTCGCAGGCGGCCAGCGCGGCGTCAAGCATCTTGTCCAGCGTCGTGCGGGGGAACGTCGCTCCCTCGCCGGTGCCCTGGATCTCCACCAGGGTTCCGGTGTCGGTGGCGACGACGTTCATGTCGACCTCGGCGCGGGAGTCCTCCTCGTACGGCAGATCGGTGCGCACCCGACCGTCGACGACGCCGACCGAGACCGCTGCGATGGCGCATGACAGCGGCCGCGGGTCCGACAACCGCCCGGCGGCCGACAAATAGGTCACGGCGTCCGAAAGCGCGACGTAGGCGCCGGTGATCGCCGCGGTCCGGGTGCCGCCGTCGGCTTGGAGCACGTCGCAGTCGATGGCGATCGTGTTCTCCCCCAGCGCGGCGAGGTCGATGCAGGCCCGCAGCGACCGACCGACGAGCCGGCTGATCTCCTGGGTGCGGCCGCCGACCTTGCCCCGGACGGATTCGCGGTCCGAGCGCGTGTGGGTGGCGGCGGGCAGCATCGCATACTCGGCGGTCAGCCAGCCCAGCCCCGAACCCTTGCGCCAGCGCGGCACGCCCTCGGTCACGCTGGCGGTGCACATCACGCGCGTCTGCCCGAACTCGACGAGGACGGATCCGGCCGGATGCTTGGTGAAGCCGCGGGTGATGGTTACCGGGCGCAGCTCGTCGTCGAGGCGGCCGTCTTCTCGTCTGGACACCCGCCAACCCTAACCGTTGCGCTGCGGTGGCTAGTGCGCCGTCACCTCGAAGGTCTCGTTGCACACGACGGCGTGCACCGGACCGTCGAACTCGGCCTTGGCCTCGCTGATGACGTCCTCGCGTGAGGTCCACGGCGGGATGTGGGTCAGCAGTAGCTCGCGCACACCGGCCTTGGCGGCGACGCGGCCGGCCTCGGTGCCGGACAGGTGTAGCGCCGGCGGCCGATCGGCGGCGTGCGTCCACGACGCCTCGCACAGGAACACGTCGGCGCCGGTCGCCAGTTCGATGAGCTGGTCGCAGTAGCCGGTGTCGCCGCTGTAGACCAGGGTCGCGCCCGAGGGATCGGTGAAGCGCATGCCGTAGGACTCCGTCGGATGGCAGACCTTGCGGGGCAGTACGTTCAGGGCGCCAATCTGGACGGCCTCGCCGTCGACCCACTGGTGCACGTCGAAGATGTCGGTGAAGTCGTCGATCTCGCCGCCCTCCGGCGAGGACGCCGCGCCGAGGCGCGACCAGGTGTCGGCCGGGCCGTACATCTGCGCTCGACCCTCGGGCGGCGTCGGGTGGTAGCGCCGCCAGACGAACAGGCCGGGCAGGTCCAGGCAGTGGTCGGCGTGCAGGTGCGACAGCAGGACGTCGACGGTGCCGGGGTCGGTGTAGCGCTGTAGCGCGCCGAGCACGCCGCCGCCGAAGTCGACGGCCAGCGGAGGGGTGTCGGGCGCGGTGACGAGGTACCCCGAAGCAGGCGAATCCGGCCCGGTGACGCTACCGGAACAGCCCAGTACGGTGACTCGCACGCCCATCAGCTTGCCATGCCCGATCTGCCCGTGACGAAGACATCACCGCAATTCGTTCTCGGATTCGCGAAGTCGTCGAATCGTGACCTCCGAACTGGCCCGACGGGTACCCGGACGGCGTGCGCGGCGCGCCGCGCTCGCCAGGCAGGTCCCGTTTCAGCAAAGCCCACGGCAGGCTCAGACCGCCGTGCGGGGCATCGACGGGCGCCGCGCTCTGGCGCGGCGCTCGGGGCCGGAGAGTACGTAGGCGGCGACGACCCCGGCGATGCCCCCGCACAGGTGGCCCTGCCAGGACACGCCGAACGTGCCGGGCAACGCGCCCCACAGCACGCCGCCGTAGACGAGGAACACCACGATCCCGACGACGATCTGCCAGGCGTGGCGGGTGAAGAACCCGAAGACGATGAGGAACGTCAGCCATCCGAAGATCAGCCCCGAGGCGCCGATGTGGTTGGTCTCGACGCCGGCGGGCGCGCCGATGTTGCCGATCAGCCACGTGCCCAGACCGCCGAGGATCCACACGATGGCGGTGGCGTAGACGAACCGGGCCATTCCGGCGAGGGAGACCAGGAAGCCGAGCACCAGCGCAGGCACGGTGTTGGCGGCGAGGTGCGCCCAGTTCGCGTGCAGCAGGGGAGCCCACAGGATTCCCCACAGTCCGTCCACCTCGAGCGGCCGGATGCCGTCCTGTTCGAGGCGGCTGCCGGACACCTGGTCGACGGCCTCCACCACGTATAGCAACGCGACGAAGGCCAGGACGGTGGTGCCGCCGACCATCCAGCCCGGCTTCTTCGGGTCGGCCGACAGGCCCGGTCCACTGGTCGCCATTGCCGCCCCTTCCGACGCGTCGTCCTGCCCCCTCGAGGCTACCGTCGTGCGCCGGGACCCACTACGCCGTGAACGCCCCGGGCACCAGGTCGCGGTAGCTCGGGACGCCGGCCACGGTGTCGGCGGCCACCACCGCGGCCAGCACCGCGGTGGCCAGGCAGTCGGCCGCCGCCGCCCCGACGAGGGTGGCCAGCTTGGTCTCCGGTGACATCGCCGCCGGGACGTCGGACGGGGGTGAGACCTCGACGGCGCCGGTGGACAGCGCGAAGACGGTGTCGCCGTCGAGCGGCGTGTGCGACGGCCTGGTGGTGCGGGCCAGGCCGTCTTGGGCGGCGACGGCCACGCGCTTGCAGGCCGCCTTGCTCAACGCGGCGTCGGTGGCGACGACGGCGATGGTGGTGTTCAGGGGCGACAGTTCGGCCTCCCGCTCGAGCAGCGCCGCGATCTGGTCCGACGGCGGCGGGGTCAGCCCCCACTGCGCGACGAGATCGGCCATCCACGGCAGTCCGGTCGTGGGGTCGACGACGTTGCCCGCGGAGTTCACCACCACGACGGCGCCGACGGTGACGCCGATGTCCTCCAGCGTCACCGACGCGGTGCCCAGACCACCCTTGAGGATGCCGGCCCGGGCGCCCACCCCGGCGCCGACGTTGCCCATCGGCACCTCGACACCGGCGGCGTCGGCCGCGGCGGTGCCGAACTCGGCGGTCGGGCGGTGCTGCCAACCGCCGACGGGAAGGTCGAAGATGACGGCGGCGGGCACGATCGGCACGAGGCCGCCGTCCATGGCCACGCCCCGGTCGTGGCGCTCCAGCCAGCCCATCACTCCGTCGGCGGCGGCGAGTCCGTAGGCGCTGCCACCGGTCAGCACGACGGCGTCGACGTAGCGCACGCTGTTGGCCGGGTCGAGGAGGTCGGTCTCCCTCGTGCCGGGAGCACCGCCGCGCACGTCGACCGCACCCGTGGTCCCCGGTGGCACCAGCACCACGGTCGTTCCGCACGCCCACCCGGTCCCGAGGGTCGCGTCGGGGTCCAGGCGCTGGTGGTTGCCGACGAGAATGCCCGCGACGTCGGTGATCGAGCCCGTCAAGAACGCTTGCCCATCAATCCCAGCACCAGGTACTCCTGCAGGACGGTCAACCACTGGTAGACGTCCAGGTGGCCCGCCATCGGATGCTCGGCAGGCAGGTGGTCGGGGCCGTCGGCGCCGATCTCGAGCATGGTGCCCAGCGCCAACCGGACGTCGTTGACGCAGGCGGCCCAGCAGTGCGCGTCGTCCTCGGTGATCTCGAATCGACCGCCGCCGGCGGGCAGCGTGTCCAGAAGCCGTTGGGCCGCATGACGTTTGGCCTCGATGATCTCGGGCTCGTGCAGACTGCGAAGTGCGCTGTTGAGACTCTCGGCGGTGCGCGAGCCCGCCGGATGGTCGTGCTGCGGCCGGAAGAAGTCCGGCAGCAACCGCAGCATGGTGTCGTCCTCGGGTGGGGTCGAGTGACCGGTTCGCATACCGGTGAGTTCTTCGAGTTCGTCGGTGGGCGAGGACGTTTCGCGATCGTCGAGCATTTCGGTCAGGGAGTTGACCAGGCTCTGCAGCAACGTCGCCTCGTGCGCCGCCAGGGCAGACTTAAACCGGGTGCCCTCCGCGGTGTCGACGCGCTTCCACTTCCGCACGGCGCCGGGCTCAGCGATCCTGCTGCATGGTGGCCCACAGCCCGGCCTCGTGCAGTTTGGTCACGTCGATCTCCATGGCTTCCCGACTCCCCGCCGACACCACGGCCTTGCCCTCTTCGTGCACCTGCATCATCAACCTGGTCGCGTGCGGTTCGCTGTAGCCGAAGAGCTTCTGGAACACGTAAGTCACGTACGACATGAGGTTGACCGGATCGTCCCAGACGAGGGTGACCCAGGGACTCTCGGTGGCTGCCCGTTCGTCCGTGGTGGTCTCCACGTCGCGTTCCACGCGAGTCCCTGGCTTGGTTCGCGCCGGGGTAACCATGCCGCCCAGAATAGACACCCGTCTCGGAGACGGTCCGAACGGCTACGGTTGGCCTACGGTTGACGCTGTGACTTCCCACGAGCGCGCTGCCGAGGAGTGCGCGGCGACGGCCTTGCTCACCGACAAGTACGAGCTGACGATGCTTGCCGCGGCGCTGCGTGACGGCACCGCGCATCGCCGGACCACGTTCGAGGTCTTCGCCCGGCGACTTCCCGACGGGCGTCGCTACGGTGTGGTCGCCGGCACCGGACGCTTCCTGGAAGCGCTGCCGCGCTTCAGGTTCGACGACACCGCACTGGCCCTGGTGGCCGACTTCCTCGACGAGACGACCCTGGCGTTCCTGGCCGACTACCGCTTCACCGGCGACGTCGACGGCTATCCCGAGGGCGAGCTGTACTTCCCGGGTTCGCCGGTGCTGTCACTACACGGCACCTTCGCCGAGTGCGTACTGCTGGAGACCCTGGCGCTGTCGATCTTCAACCACGACTGCGCGATCGCCTCGGCGGCGGCCAGGATGGTCACTGCCGCCGAGGGCCGGCCGCTCATCGAGATGGGTTCCCGGCGCACGCACGAGATGGCGGCCGTCGCCGCGGCGCGGGCGGCATACGTCGCGGGGTTCACCGGGTCCTCCAACCTCGAGGCGCAGCGCCGCTACGGCGTCCCGGCGCTCGGCACCAGCGCGCACGCGTTCACGCTGCTGCACACCTCTCCCGACGGACCCGACGAGCGGGCGGCCTTTCGCGCCCAGGTCGACGCGCTCGGCGTCGGCACCACGCTGCTCGTCGACACCTACGACATCACCGCGGGCGTCGCCAACGCCGTCGCGGCGACGGGCCCCGACCTGGGTGCGGTCCGCATCGACTCCGGTGACCTCGGCGTGCTGGCGCGACAGGTCCGCGCCCAACTCGACGAGCTCGGCGCGCCCAACACCCGCATCGTGGTGACCAGCGACCTCGACGAGTTCGCGATCGCCGCCCTGCGCGCCGAACCGGTCGACTCGTACGGGGTCGGCACCTCGCTGGTCACCGGGTCGGGCTCGCCCACCGCGGGCATGGTCTACAAGCTCGTCGAGGTCGACGGCGTCCCGGTCGCGAAGCGCAGCAGCCACAAGGAGTCCCACGGCGGCCGAAAGCAGGCCTACCGCCTGGCCAAGCCCACGGGAACCGTCGTCGAGGAGGTCGTGCAACTGGCCGACCGGCCCGCAGTCGAGGTCGATGGCCTGATCGCCACCGCGCTGGCCCAGCCGCTGGCGCGCGCCGGGGAGGTCCTCGCCGACCCCGACCTGCAGGCGGCGCGCGCCCGCGTGGCGGCGGGACTGGTCAGCCTGCCCTGGGACGGGCTGGGGCTCTCCAGCGGGGAGCCGGCCATCCCCACCCGCATGGTCGACGCCACGCGCCGGGCCTGAGGGGGAGTCACGGGCGACGTCAAGGAACTGCTGGACAAGGCCGTCACCGCACTCGGCGGCGCCGAACGCAGCGGTCAGATCGAGATGGCCGAGGCGGTCGACCACGCCTTCGAGAGCGGCGAGCACCTCGCGGTGCAGGCCGGCACCGGCACGGGCAAGTCGCTGGCGTATCTGGTGCCGGCCGTCAAGCGGGCGATGGAGCGCGCCGAACCGGTGGTGATCTCGACGGCCACCATCGCGCTGCAGCGACAGCTCTTCGACCGCGACCTGCCCAGGTTGGCCGACGCGCTGGCCGGCGAGGTCCCGCGCCGCCCGGAGTTCGCGTTGCTGAAGGGTCGCGGAAACTATCTGTGCCTGAACAAGATTCACAATGGCGCGGCCGAATCCGGTGACGATCTCCCCCAGGACGAACTGTTCGACGCCGTCGCGTCGACGGCGCTCGGACGCGACGTCAAGCGCCTGATCCAGTGGTCCTCGGACACCGAGTCCGGCGACCGCGACGAACTGGTGCCCGGCGTCGCCGACCGGTCCTGGCGCCAGGTCAGCGTGTCTGCTCGCGAGTGCGTCGGCGCGGCCCGCTGCACCTACGGCGCGGACTGCTTCGCCGAGAAGGCCCGGGGCCGCGCGGCCACGGCAGACATCGTCGTCACCAACCACGCTCTGCTCGCCATCGACGCGATCTCCGAGATCAACGTGTTGCCCGAGCACCAGCTGCTCGTCGTCGACGAGGCCCACGAACTCGTCGACCGCGTGACCAGCGTCGCCACCGGCGAGTTGTCGGCGACCATGCTGGGCGTCGCGCACCGGCGGTCCTCACGGCTGGTGGACCCCGAGACCGCCGAACGCTTCGAGGCGACGATCGCGACGTTCACCTCCGCGCTCTACGACTGGGAACCCGGCCGCAAGGACGTCCTCGACGAGGAGATGGCCACCTACCTGACCGCGCTGCGGGATGCCGCGGACCGGGTGCGGACGGCCATCGACACGGCACCGAGCGACCCCAAGGCCGCGGCGGCGCGCAACGAGGCCGTGACGGCACTCAACGACGTCAGCGACACCGCGTCGCGCATCCTGACCTCCTATGGACCGGCGATACCCGACCGGACCGACGTGGTGTGGCTGGATCACGAGGAGAACCGCACGGGTAAGCGCTCGATCCTGCGAGTGGCCCCGTTGTCGGTGGCGATGTTGTTGCGCAACAGGCTCTTCGAGCAGTCCACCGTGATCCTCACCTCGGCCACGCTGACCATCGGCGGCACGTTCGACTCGATGGCCCGGTCCTGGGGTCTGGCCGGCGACGAGGCGCCGAAGTGGAAGGGCGTGGACGTCGGATCGCCCTTCGCGCACGGCAGGTCGGGCATCCTCTACGTCGCCGCGCACCTCCCCCCGCCCGGCCGCGACGGCACCGGGTCGGCCGAGCAACTCGACGAGATCGAAGCACTCGTCACCGCGGCGGGAGGCCGCACGCTGGGCCTGTTCTCCTCGATGCGCGCCGCCAAGGCGACCGCGGAGGTGATGCGCGACCGCCTCGACACGCCCGTGCTCTGCCAGGGTGAGGACACCACCACGGCGTTGGTGCGCCGCTTCGCCGCCGACGACGCCACGACGTTGTTCGGCACGCTGTCGCTGTGGCAGGGCGTCGACGTCCCCGGGCCGTCACTGTCGCTGGTGCTGATCGACCGAATTCCGTTTCCCCGCCCCGACGATCCGCTCGTCACCGCCCGCCAGCGCGCGGTGGCCGCCCACGGCGGCAACGGATTCATGGCCGTCGCCGCCACCCACGCGGCGCTGCTGCTGGCCCAGGGCGCCGGACGACTGCTGCGCAGCGTCGACGACCGCGGCGTCGTGGCGGTGCTGGACTCGAGGATGGCGACGGCGCGCTACGCCGGGTTCCTTCGCGCCTCGTTACCGCCGTTCTGGGCGACCACCGACCCCAGCCAGGTGCGGCGGGCACTGGAACGCCTGCGCGACGGATAGGCCGAACCCGAAGTTGGGATCGGGGTCACCGGAAGATCTCTATCCTGGCCTGCACGTGGACCAGCGCGCCGATCCGGCGCCGGGCGGAGAAGAAGGGGCGAGGTCGATGACGCGACCGCACCTGGTGACCCTGATGACCGCAGCCGCCGCCATCTTGGTCCTCACGTCGTGCACGACGACGCTTCGGGGCACGCCGGTGTCGGTGTTCGCGAACCCGTTCAGCGTCGCGGGCATGCCTGCGGTCGACGGCCCGACGGGTTTGCGCGACGACGCCGAACCGCCCTCGCGCGAGGTCGAGAACACCGACGGCGGCCGGATCGACGAACTCGCCGGCAGCGCGGTCAGCGACATCGAGGAGTTCTGGACGGCGCACTACGGCGCGACGTTCGACGGCGAATTCACCCCCGTCGACGAACTCGTCTCCTGGGATTCCACCTCCTACGACGACGTCGACTTCTGTGGCGACAGCGTGGTGGGGCTCGTCAACGCCGGTTACTGCCTGGACCAGAACACCATCGGCTGGGACCGCGGCGAGCTGCTGCCGCAGCTGCGAGATGCCAACGGCGACATGGCGGTGACGATGGTGCTCGCCCACGAGTACGGGCACTCCGTCGCCCATCAGGCCGGCCTGTTGTCCGACGGGACGCCGACCATCGTCGGCGAGCAGCAGGCCGATTGCCTTGCCGGGGTGTACATGCGGTCGGTCGCCGAGGGGTCCTCGACGCGCTTCACCCTCAGCACCGGCGACGGGCTCAACAACCTCCTCGCGGCGACCATTGCGTTCCGCGACCCGCTGCTCACCGAGAGCGACGAGGAGGCCGGCGACGACGAACACGGCTCCGCGTTCGAACGCGTGTCGGCGTTTCAGTTCGGCTTCACCGACGGCGCGGACGCATGCAAGGCGATCGACCTTCAGGAGATCACCCAGCGGCGGGGCGACCTCCCCGTGTTGCTGCCCGACGACGAGACCGGCGAGCTGCCGGTCACGCGGGAGTCGGTGACCTCGATCGTCGACGCGATGAACGTCGCGTTCGACCCGACGGACCCGCCCAGGCTGTCCTTCGACGGGTCGGCGTGCCCCGACGCCCGCTCCGGTGGACCGGCCTCGTACTGCCCGGCGACCAACACCATCACCGTCGACCTGCCGGCGCTCGAGGAACTCGGCACCCAGAGCGCCGACGACAGCGGGACGCTCTCCGGCGACAACACCGCCTACTCGGTGGTGGTGTCGCGGTTCATGCAGGCGATTCAAAAGGAGCGCGGCGGCGTCGCCCTCGACGATGCCAAGGCGGCGCTGCGCACCGCGTGCCTCACCGGGGTGGCCACGGTGAAGATGACCGACAGCATCGCGACGCCCGCCGGCGACACGATCCAGCTCACGGCCGGCGACGTCGACGAGGCGGTCTCGGGGATCCTCGTCAACGGCCTGGCAGCCAGCGACGTCAACGGCGATTCGGTGCCGTCGGGCTTCTCCCGCATCGACGCGTTCCGGGTGGGCGTGCTCGGTGACCAGGACCGGTGCTTCAAGCGCTTCGACTGACCCGGTCTCTAGACCGTCGGCAGGCGCATCACGAAACCCGCCTCCAGCGCCACCCACAGCGCGCCGTCCGGTCCGATGGCCAGCCCGTGCGGCTCGCTGCCCGCGGGCAGATCGATCGTGTCGACCTCTCCATCGGCGGTGACGTGGGCGAGCTGGTCGGCACCCCACAGGCTGACCCAGACCCCGCCCGACGGATCGGCCACCACCGCGTGCGGCTTGCCAGGCAGGTCCAGCTCCTGCATCGCCTCGTCGAGCGGAATGCGACCCACCTTGTCGGCCAACACCGCGGTGAACCACACCGCGTCGTCGTGGGTCGGGGCGATGCCCACCGGGCCGGCATTGGGTGTCGGCACCGTACGCAACGTGACCTCGCCACGGTCGAGGCGGCCGATGGCATTGGCCCGGTTCAGCGTGAACCAGAGTGCGTTGTCTCCTCCGGTGACGATTCCCGAGGGCATGCCGCCGGGAACGGCCTCCTCGCTGATCGCGCCGTCGACGTCGATCCGGCCGACGACACCGGTGCCGGTGGCGGTGAACCACAGCGCGCCGTCGGGTCCGGTCGTGATCCCGAACGGCGCACTGCCGCTGCGCAATTCGTAGTCCACGAGGTGTCCGTCGGTGGAGATCCGACCAATCCGGTCGTCGCCCGCACGGGTGAACCACAGCGCGCCGTCGGGTCCGGCGGTGATGATCGAGGGCTTGCTGCCCTCGGCCACCGGGTAGACCTCGAGGTCTCCGCCCGCACCGATCCGGGCGATGGCACCGCGATGCACCAGCGTGACCCACATGGCGCCGTCGGAACCGGCGGCCAACGCATACGGCCCGCCGTCGACGGCGACTTCGAAGATGCGGCTCATGCGAGGGTGACGAGGCCCAGCTCGTCGTCGGCGGCCAGCAACCGGTGATGCGGCAGCACGCGCACGGTGTAACCGACGCGGCCGGCCAGCGGCAGCGCCACGGTGCTGGAGAACGCGTCGTCGCCGTCGGTGGGACCGGTGTGGGCCATCGGCACGACGACGGGGTCGACGAGTTCGTCGGCGGCGTCGACCCGGCCGACCGCCGCCTGCACCACCACCTCGTCGGGCCGCAGTCCGCCGAGGTGCACGGTGGCGGTCAAGGTGAGCTGCGAACCGAGCAGCGGCGTGTCGGGCAGCCCGTAGGCGTCCACGTCACCGATGCGCACCTCGGGCCAGCAGCTCCTGGCCCGTTCGCAGAACGCGGCGAGGTCGCGCGCCGCACCGAACGGCACGCCGTCGACGGGTTCGATGGTGCGGTGCAGCGATTCGGCGGCCGGCGCGTAGTACTTCTCGGTGTAGTCGCGCACCATGCGCGAGGCGAGCACCTTCGGGCCGAGCACCTGCAGCGTGTGTCGCACCATCTCCATCCACCGCCGGGGTACGCCATGCTCGTCGCGCTCGTAGAACTTGGTGGTCACCGACTTCTCCAGCAGTTCGTAGAGCGACGCGGCCTCCAGGTCGTCCCGCCGCGACTCGTCGGCCAGGCCGTTGGCGGTCGCGATCTCCCAACCGTTCTCGCCGTCGTACCACTCGTCCCACCAGCCGTCGCGAATCGAGAGGTTGAGCCCGCCGTTGAGGGCGCTCTTCATGCCGGACGTTCCGCACGCCTCCAGCGGTCGCAAGGGATTGTTGAGCCACACGTCGCATCCCCAGTAGAGGAAGCGGGCCATCGACATGTCGTAATCGGGCAGGAAGGCGATCCGGTGGCGTACCTCGGGCCGATCGGCGAACCGGACGATCTCCTGGATCAGGGCCTTGCCGCCGTCGTCGGCGGGGTGGGACTTCCCGGCGACGATCAGTTGGACCGGTCGCTCGTCGTCGAGCAGCAGCCGCTCCAGCCGTTCGGGGTCGCGCAGCATCAACGTCAGCCGCTTGTAGGTCGGAACCCGTCGGGCGAAGCCGACGGTCAACACGCCGGGGTCGAACGCGCTTGCGATCCAACCCAATTCGGCCTCGGACACGCCGCGTTCCAGCCACGACCGGCGCAACCGACGGCGGACGTCGTCGATCAGCAGACCGCGCAGCTGTGAGCGGATCCACCACAGGTGACCCGTGTCGACCTGCTGCAGCCGTTGCCAGGTGTCGGCTTCCTCCAGCGAGCTCAGGTCCTCGCTGCCGATCAGCTCGCGGGCCAACTCGACCCATTGCGGTGCCGCCCAGGTCGGGGCGTGCACGCCGTTGGTGATCGAGCCGATCGGCACCTCGTCCTGGTCGAAGCCCGGCCACAGTTCGTTGAACATGCCGCGGCTGACGTCGCCGTGCAGCAGGGACACCCCGTTGGCGCGCTGAGCCAGGCGCAGCCCCATGTGGGCCATGTTGAACTTCGACGGGTCGTCCTCGGCGCCGAACGCGACGATGCGTTCCAGCGGCACGCCGGGCGTCAGTTCCGCGCAGCCCTCCGACGCGCCGAAGTAGCGCCGCACCATCTCCACGGGGAAGCGGTCGATGCCGGCGGGGACCGGGGTGTGGGTGGTGAACACCGTACTGGAGCGCACCACGGCCAGCGCCGTGTCGAAGTCGAGCTCGCCGTCGGTGACCAGCTCCCGGATCCGCTCGACGCCCAGGAATCCGGCGTGGCCCTCGTTCATGTGGAAGACCTGCGGTTCCGGCAGTCCCTCAACGGCGGTGAACGCGCGGATCGCCCGCACCCCGCCGATGCCCGCCAGCAGTTCTTGCCTGATGCGGTGTTCTTGGTCACCGCCGTAGAGTCGATCGGTGACCGAACGCAGCTCGTGCTCGTTCTCGGGAACGTCGGAATCCAACAGCAGCAGGGGAATTCGGCCCACCTGCGCAACCCAGACCCGGGCGTTGAGCTCGGCGCCCCCGGGCAGGGCCAGGCTCACCAGGACCGGTCGACCGGCTGCGTCGGTGAGCAGGCGCAACGGCAGACCCTGTGGGTCCAGCGACGGATAGTCCTCGCGCTGCCACCCGTCGGCGGTCAGGGACTGGCGGAAGTACCCCGACCGGTAGTACAACCCCACCGCGATCAGCGGCAGCCCCAGGTCGGAGGCCGACTTGAGGTGGTCACCGGCCAGGATGCCCAGTCCGCCGGAGTAGTTCGGCAACACCTCTGCGACGCCGAATTCCATGGAGAAGTAGGCGATGCCGGTCGGCAGCGCCACCCCGGCCGCGGTGCGCTCCTGGTACCACATCGGACGGGTCGAATAGGTGTCCAGTTCGGCGGCCAAGTGGTCGAGCCGGGACAGGAAGCCCTCGTCGTCGGCGAGTTCGTCGAGCCGCCCCGGGCTGACGCCACCGAGCACCGCCACCGGGTCCTGACCGAACTGCTCCCACAGCGTGGAATCGATTGTGGCGAACAGTTCTTGCGTCGGCCTGTCCCACGACCAGCGCAGGTTGACCGACAAGCGCTCGAGCGCCGTGAGACGTTCCGGGAGATGGGCGCGAACGGTGAATCTACGGAGTGCCTTCACGCGGATTCACCCTACCCACTGCGTCCGGTATTCAAGGTCACGTCGATCGGCGCATCCGGCCCACGGGGTTCAGTCGGACACTACGGTGGGTATAGAGCGCGACAAGGTAATCGAGCACATGACAGCCTGCGGTTCGACCGCGGGCGTGAGGAGCAGTGGTGGCCGGTCGAATCGAGATCGACGACGTCGCACCGGTAGTTTCCAACGGCCGATATCCGGCCAAGGCCGTGGTCGGCGAGGTGATGCCGGTCAAGGCGGTGGTGTGGCGCGAGGGCCACGACGCGGTGTCGGCGACACTCGTGGTGCGTTACCACGGCACGGCCTACCCGCCGCTCGCCGCCGCCCCCCAGGGTCTGGCGACCCCGCACGTGGAGGCCGTGCCGATCGAGGAGGTCGTCGGCGTCTCTCAGCGCATCAAGCCGCAGCGACTTCCGATGGAACCCGGCGGTGAACCCGACACCTATCACGGCCAGTTCATCCCCGACGCAATCGGACTGTGGACCTACCGGGTGGACGGCTGGGGTGACCCGATCGCCACTTGGCGCAAGAACGTCACGGCGAAGCTGAACGCCGGCCAGGGCGAAGCGGAGTTGGACAACGACCTGCTCATCGGGGCGCAGTTGTTCGAACGCGCCTCGACCGGTGTCCCCCGTCAGGACCGTTACCCCCTGATGGAGGCCGCGCAGAGCCTGCGCACCCCCGGCGACCCCTTCACCAGGGCAGGTGCGGCGCTGGCGCCTGCGGTCACGGCCCTGTTGCACGAGTATCCGCTGCGCGAGCTCGTCACCCGTGGCGAGCAGTACGGCATCTGGGTGGACCGCCCCCTGGCTCGCTTCAGCGCCTGGTACGAGATCTTCCCCCGGTCGACGGGTGGCTGGGACGGCGACGGCAGGCCCGTGCACGGCACGTTCGCGACCGCGAGCAAGACGCTGCCCCGGATCGCCCGGATGGGCTTCGACATCGTCTACCTTCCGCCGATCCACCCGATCGGCAAGGTGCATCGCAAGGGCCGCAACAACAGCGTGACCGCGGCTCCGGACGACGTCGGTTCGCCGTGGGCCATCGGCAGCGACGAGGGCGGGCACGACGCGGTGCATCCCGACCTCGGCACCATCGACGACTTCGACGACTTCGTGGCCGAGGCGCGCAACCAGGGTCTGGAGGTGGCGCTGGACTTGGCGCTGCAGTGTGCGCCGGACCATCCGTGGGCCAAGGACCATCCCGAGTGGTTCACGGTGCTGCCCGACGGCACGATCGCCTACGCCGAGAACCCGCCCAAGAAGTACCAGGACATCTATCCGATCAACTTCGACAACGACCCCGCTGGCATCTACGCCGAGGTGCTGCGCGTGGTGCGGTTCTGGATCTCCCACGGCGTCAAGGTGTTTCGGGTCGACAACCCGCACACCAAGCCGCCGAACTTCTGGGCTTGGCTGATCGGCGAGGTGAAGAACGACGACCCGGACGTGCTGTTCCTGGCCGAGGCCTTCACCCGGCCCGCGCGGCTGTTCGGGCTGGCCAAGCTCGGCTACACGCAGTCCTACACGTACTTCACCTGGCGCACGGCCAAGTGGGAGTTGACCGAGTTCGGCGAACAGATCGCCGAACATGCCGACTACGCCCGTCAGAGCCTGTGGGTGAACACTCCGGACATCCTGCACGAGATCCTGCAGTACGGCGGGCCGGGCATGTTCGCCATCCGGGCGGTGATGGCCGCGACGATGAGCCCGACGTGGGGCGTCTACTCCGGCTACGAGTTGTTCGAGGGCCGGGCCGTCCGCGAGGGCAGCGAGGAATACCTCGATTCGGAGAAGTACGAGTTGCGCCCACGGGACTTCGACGGCGCTCTGGCAGCGGGCAATTCGCTGGAGCCCTTCCTCACCAGGCTCAACGAAGTCCGAAAGCTGCACCCCGCGCTCGCCGAACTGCGCACCATCACGTTCCACGAGATCGACAACGACGCGCTGCTGGCCTACAGCAAGTTCGACCCCGTCAGCGGCGACTGCGTCCTGGTCGTGGTGACACTCAACGCGTTCGGTCCCGAGGAGGCCACCCTGCGGCTGGACATGGCCGCGCTGGGTATGTCGGTCCACGACCGCTTCTGGGTGCGCGATGAGATCACCGGTGACGAATACCAGTGGGGCCAAGCCAATTACGTCCGCATCGAACCGGGACGGGCCGTCGCACACATCCTGAACATGCCGTACATACCGACCGACAAGCGGCTCGAGCTGCTGCGGAGGGATTGATTCACATGACCAGCACCAACGACGTCACCACCAAGAACGTGCGACCGGATCCGACGGAGCTGTCGCGTCTGCTGTGGGGCACCCACCACGACCCGCACTCGATCCTGGGCGCCCACGAATACGATGACCACACCGTCATCCGGGTCTTGCGGCCCAACGCGCTCGAGGTCGTCGCGCTCATCGGCAAGGAGCGCCACCCCTTCACCCACGTCGAGGACGCCCTCTTCGCGGTGGTGCTCCCGTTCACCGGGCTGATCGACTACCGCCTCGAGGTCAGTTACCCCAACGGCGACGGCGACCCGCACGTCCACACCACGGCCGACCCCTATCGCTTCCTGCCGACCCTCGGCGAGATCGACATGCACCTGTTCTCCGAGGGGCGTCACGAACGGTTGTGGGAGGCCCTCGGCGCCCACCCGCGGACCTACAGCACCGCCGACGGGCCCGTCACCGGCGTGTCCTTCGCCGTGTGGGCTCCAAACGCCAAGGGCGTCAGCCTGATCGGCGACTTCAACCACTGGGGCGGCAATGACGCCCCGATGCGGACGCTGGGATCGTCCGGGGTGTGGGAACTGTTCTGGCCGGACTTCCCCGCCGACGGGCTGTACAAGTTCCGCGTCCACGGCGCCGACGGCGTGACCACCGAACGCGCCGACCCGATGGCCTTCGCCACCGAGGTGCCGCCCAAGCGTGCCTCGCGGGTGACCAAGAGCGAGTACACGTGGGCCGACGACGCGTGGATGGCCGATCGCGCCATCAAGAATCCCGTCTTCGAACCGATGAGCACCCTCGAGGTGCACCTGATGTCGTGGCGGCCGGGCCTGACCTACCGGGAACTCGCCGACCAGCTCACCGAGTACGTCGTCGAGCAGGGCTTCACCCACGTGGAGTTGTTGCCGGTCGCGGAGCATCCGTTCGGCGGTTCGTGGGGCTATCAGGTCACGTCCTACTACGCGCCGACGTCGCGGCTGGGATCTCCCGACGACTTCCGCTTCCTGGTCGACCGGCTGCACCAGGCCGGCATCGGCGTGATCGTCGACTGGGTGCCCGCCCACTTCCCAAAGGACGCCTGGGCATTGGGCCGCTTCGACGGAACGGCGCTCTACGAGCACTCCGACCCCCGCCGCGGCGAGCAGCTCGACTGGGGCACCTACGTCTTCGACTTCGGCCGGGCCGAGGTGCGCAACTTCCTGGTGGCCAACGCGCTCTACTGGTTGCAGGAGTACCACATCGACGGGCTGCGGGTGGACGCCGTGGCGTCGATGCTCTACCTCGACTACTCGCGGCCCGAGGGCGGCTGGACGCCGAACGTCTACGGCGGCCGGGAGAATCTCGAGGCCGTGCAGTTCCTGCAGGAGATGAACGCAACGGTGCACAAGGCCACCCCCGGCATCGTGACGATCGCCGAGGAGTCCACGTCGTGGCCGGGTGTCACGCGCCCGACCAACCTTGGCGGACTTGGCTTCTCGATGAAGTGGAACATGGGCTGGATGAACGACACGCTGGCCTTCATGCAGCGCGATCCGATCTACCGCAGCTTTCACCACCACGAGCTGACGTTCTCTCTGCTGTATGCGTTCAGCGAGAACTTCGTGCTTCCGATCAGCCATGACGAGGTCGTGCACGGCAAGGGCACGCTGTGGGGCCGCATGCCGGGCAACGACCACATGAAGGCCGCCGGCGTGCGCAGCCTGTTGGCCTACCAGTGGGCCCACCCCGGCAAGCAGTTGCTGTTCATGGGCCAGGAATTCGGGCAGCGTGCCGAATGGTCCGAGGAGCGTGGCGTCGACTGGTTCCAGCTCGGCGAGCAGGGCTTCTCCGGTGGCATCAAGCAGTTCGTGGCCGATGCCAACGAGATCTACAAGACCCGCCGCGCACTGTTCTCCCGGGACTCCAGCCCCGAGGGCTACTCGTGGATCGACGCCAACGACTCGGCCAACAACGTGCTGAGTTTCCTACGCTTCGGCGACGACGGCTCGATGCTGGCGTGCGTGTTCAACTTCTCGGGCTCTGAACACAGCTCGTATCGGCTCGGCTTGCCGCACACCGGAACGTGGCGCGAGGTGCTCAACACCGACGCGACGATCTACTACGGCGCCGGAGCCGGCAACATGGGCTCGGTCGAGGCGACCGCGGATCCGTGGCACGGTCGACCGGCCTCGGCGGAGATGGTGATTCCGCCGTTGTCGGCTCTCTGGTTCGAGCCGGTCTAGGCCTCGGATCCCGCCGGCCCACCCCACTCCCCACCCGCATCGAGTGTGCTGCGAGATCGCGATTCACGCCGCAATCGCGATCTCTCAGCACACTCCACGGCGGTAGGAACTCAGAACAGTGCGTTGGCGAGGTTGCGTCGGCCCGCGATGACCCTGGGGTCGTCCTGCGGAAACAGTTCGAAGAGTTCCACCAGCCGGGAGCGAACCGAGGTGCGCTCGTCGCCGGCGGTGCGCCGTACCAGTGCGATGAGCCGTTCGAAGGCCTCGACGACCTGATCCTGGCTCACCTCGACGTCGGCAGCCGCGAAGGCCGCCTCGACGTCGGTCGGGGCCGCGTCGGCCGCGGCGACGGCGTCGGCCGGCTGGGCCGTCGCCCGCTTCAGGAAGGCGATCTGTCGCAACGCGTCCTTGGCCTCGGCGTGGGTGGGTTGCGCGTCGAGGATGGCTTGGTAGGCGGCGAGCGCGTCGTCGAACTCGGCGGAGTCCCACAGCGAGCGGGCCCGCTCCAACTCGGGGTCGACCTCGTCGGCCTCACCCGCTTCCCCACCGTCGAGTTTGCCGGCGGTTGCGCTGAGCAGGGAGTCGATCCAGCGGCGTAGCTGCTCGGGGGGCTGCACGCCCTCGAAGCTCGAGATCGGCTGCCCACCGGCGACGGCGACCACCGTCGGGACGGCCTGCACGCCGAACACCTGAGCCACCCGAGGCGTGGTGTCGACGTTGACCGTGGCCAGGGCCCACGAGCCGCCGTCGGACTTGGCCAGGGCCGCCAGCACCTCACCGAGCTGCACACTGGCGTCGCTGCGCGGCGTCCAGAGCAGGACGACGACGGGAATCTGATTGGACCGGGCCAGCACCTCGGTCTCGAGGTTGGCCTCGGTGACGTCGACGCCACCGGGCGCGGCTCCGGCGGGAGCCTCGCGCGATGGCGCGGGCTGCTTGAGCGCGGAGAGATCGAACGCACCCGCGAGGGCGGGGCCGACGGAGGGTCGTGGACGAGTCACGTCGACAAGTTTGTCACGTCGTTTCGACCGCCGGCGGAGCGGTGGCGGCGGCGCCGGCCCCATGTCCCAGGTCGCGTCGCTTCTGTCCGCCGCGCGGGACCGTGCGGCCGGTGCGCTCGGCCCACATGAGGAAGATCACACTGCCCAGCGGCACGATGCTGCCCAGCAACGCCAGCAACCAGGTGCCTGCCGACCACGCGAACGCCCGTCCCACCAGAAACGCGGCGATCACGAAGGCGATGAACACCAGGCCGTGGGCCATGCCGAAGATCTTCACGCCGATCTCGGTACGCGGCGACCCGATGTACTTGAAGTACATGCCGGCCAGCAGGCCCACCCAGGTCACGGCCTCGGTGAACGCGATGATCCGGAACCAGCCGGCTACGCGGTGCCGGTCGACGGTGCTACTCATGATCGCCATTGTGCCCGAGCGCCGCGCTGGCTACTACGCCACGTCGTTGTCCGCTGAGCTCGTTCTCAGGGTCGGCGCAGGATCAGGGCGTCGCCCTGCCCGCCGGCGCCGCACAGCGCGGCCACCGCGTAGCCAGAGCCCTTGCGCGCCAACTCCAGGGCCGCGTGCAGGGTGATCCGCGCCCCGGACATGCCGATCGGGTGCCCGATGGCGATGGCTCCGCCGTCGACGTTGACCTTGTCGGCGTCCAAACCCAGCTCCTGGGTCGAGGCCAGGGCGACCGCGGCGAACGCCTCGTTGATCTCGACCACGTCGAGCTGGTCGACCGAGATGCCCTCCTTGGCGATCGCCTTCTTGATGGCGTTGGCCGGTTGGCTCTGCAACGTCGAATCGGGACCGGCGACCACGCCGTGTGCCCCGATCTCGCACAGCCAGGTCAAGCCCAGTTCCTGCGCCTTGGCCTTGTTCATCACCACGACCGCACAGGCACCGTCGGAGATCTGCGACGCCGAACCGGCGGTGATGGTGCCGTCCTTGCGGAAGGCGGGCTTGAGCCCGGCCAGCGATTCGGCGGTGGTGTTCGCCCGAATGCCCTCGTCCTCGGTGAACTCGATCGGGTCGCCCTTGCGCTGCGGAATCTTCACCGGCACGACCTCGTCGGCGTACACCCCGTCCTTCCACGCGGCGGCAGCCCGCTGGTGCGACCGGGCGGCCACCTCGTCCTGCTGCGCGCGGGTGAACTGGTCGGTGTCGTTGCGCTGCTCGGTCAGGGCGCCCATGGGCTGGTCGGTGAACACGTCGTGCAAGCCGTCGTAAGCCATGTGGTCGAGCACGGTGACGTCGCCGTACTTGTAACCGGCGCGGCTGTCCATCAACAGGTGCGGCGCCTTGGTCATGGACTCCTGGCCGCCGGCCACCACCACGTCGAACTCACCGGCGCGAATCAGCTGGTCGGCCAGCGCGATCGCGTCGATGCCCGAGAGGCACATCTTGTTGATCGTCAGCGCCGGCACGTCCCAGCCGATGCCACCGGCGACCGCGGCCTGCCGCGCGGGCATCTGCCCCGCGCCGGCGGTCAGCACCTGACCCATGATCACGTATTCGACGGCCGAGGCGTCCACGCCGGCCTTCTCCAGTGCCCCGGCGATCGCGATCCCGCCCAGGTCACTGCCCGAGAAGTCCTTCAGCGAACCCATCAGCTTGCCCACCGGGGTACGCGCTCCAGCAACGATCACCGACGTCGTCATGTCCAACCTCCACGAGCTTCGATTCAAGGACTGTGTGCCCTATCACACTTACGCAATCAATCCCTTGAAGGTTACCGTGGCTAAATGACAACGGAGCATGTCGGTGCACGTCCGGCCCTCGCCAGCGCACTGGTGACGGCCGTCGACCACGTCGGCATCGCCGTCCCCGACCTCGACGTGGCGATCAAGTGGTATCACGACCACCTCGGGATGATCGTCCTGCACGAAGAGGTCAACGACGACCAGGGCATCCGCGAGGCGATGCTGGCCGTCCGGGGCGCGCCGAGTGGCGGCACCCAGGTCCAGCTGATGTCGCCGCTGGACGAGACTTCGACCATCGCGAAGTTCATCGACAAGCGCGGGCCCGGCCTGCAGCAGTTCGCCTACCGCGTCAGCGATCTCGACGCGCTCTCCGAGCGGTTGCGCGCCGACGGCGTCCGGCTGATCTACGACGCGCCCCGCCGCGGCACCGCGAATTCGCGGATCAACTTCATCCACCCCAAGGACTCCGGTGGCGTCCTCGTCGAGCTCGTCGAACCTGCCGCCGACGCCCACTGACCGCTAGGACCACGTCCGCGTCGGTCCACGGGTCGCCCGGTTGGCCCAGCACGACGTGTGCCAGTGTCGCCGGTCGTCGACCGCGGACTCCCCCGCCGCGGCGGGCCACACCACCACGTGCGCCACGCCGGGCTTGATCTCGTGGTCGCAGCCCGGACACCGATAGGTCTTGGCGGCCCTCGACGCGGCAATCGCCTTGACCTCGTAGTCATAGCCGTCCGGACCGACCTCGACGCGGCGCATCGCGGCGAAGGGCACGGACGGCGACGGCCTGCGGGGTGGGTTGCGGCGCTTGGCCATCCCCACATCCTCTCGTGTCAGAACAGCCTGAACTCGTTGCTGTCGAGTCCGCGCATCTGGTCGTAATCCAAGGTCACACAACGTATTCCGCGGTCGACGGCGAGGGTGCGCGCCTGCGGCTTGATCTGCTGGGCGGCGAAGACGCCGCTGACGGGGGCCAACATCGTGTCCCGGTTGAGCAGGGTGAGGTACCGGGTGAGCTGTTCGACGCCGTCGATGTCGCCGCGGCGTTTGATCTCCACGGCGACCGACCGGCCCAGCTCGTCGCGGCACATCAGGTCGACCGGACCGATGGCCGTCATGTACTCCCGGCGCACCAGGGTGTACCCGACGCCCAGCAACTCGACGTGCTCGGCCAGCAGCTTCTGCAGATGCGCCTCCACGCCGTCCTTGACCAGACCCGGATCCACGCCCAATTCGTGGCTGGAGTCGTGCTCGACGTCCTCGACGGTGATGCGCAGTTGCTCGCCGGCCTTGTTCTCCACCACCCAGACGGGACTGTCGCCGCCGTTCTCCTCGACCAGCCAGCACGGCGGGCTCATCCAGTTCAGCGGCTTGTACGCACGGTCGTCGGCATGAACGCTGACCGACCCGTCGGACTTGAACAGCAGCAGCCGCCGTGCGGAGGGAAGGTGGGCGGTGAGACGGCCGACGTAGTCGACGGTGCACTGGGCGATGACGAGGCGCACCGAACCACCATAGATGCCCGCGCGCGGGGCTCTAGGCTGACGCCACGATGACGGAGACGAAGAACGCGGCGCAACGCCTGGGCCGGGTACTCGAGCGGGTGACCAACCAGAGCGGTCACGTCGCGGGGACCCCGGAGTACGGCTCGTGGATCCTGGGGCGGGTCTCGGAGAGTCAGTTCCGCCGCCGTATCCGCATCCAGGTCATCCTGACGACGTTCGTGATCGTCGCGAACATCATCGGCATCGGCGTTACGGCGCTCGTCGTCACCGTGGCCTTCCCAACGCCCAACGTCTTCGCCTCGGATGTCTGGTGGATCACGTTCATCGCGGTGCCGGTGTACCTCTTCGGTGCGCTGATCGTCGGGACGGTCTGGGCCACCTACCGGGTCATGAAGAACGTCCGCTGGGCCATCGAAGAGCGACCACCGACCAAGGCCGACCAGCGCAACACGTTCTTCGCACCGTGGCGTCTGACGCGCGTGCTGTTGATCCTCTGGGGCGTCGGCACCGTCATGCTCACCACCATGTACGGGGTGCACGACACCCAGTTCATCCCGAAGTGGTTCTTGGGCATCAGCTTTCCCGGCATCGTCGTCTCGGCCAGCTGTTATCTGTTCACCGAGTTCGCCCTACGTCCGGTGGCCGCGCAAGCGCTGGAGGTCGGCCCTCCGCCGCGTCGCTTCGCGCCAGGGGTGATGGGACGCATCATCGTCGTCTGGGCACTGGGCTCGGGGGTACCCGTGCTGGGCGTTCTGCTCGCAGCCATCTTCGCCCTGACGCTGAAGAATCAGACACCCACCCAGTTCGCCTGGGCCATCGTGGTTCTCGCGTTGTTCGCGCTGATCTTCGGCTTCATCCTGATGTGGATCCTGTCGTGGCTGACGGCGACACCGGTGCGCGTCGTTCGCGCCGCGCTCAACCGCGTCGAGAAGGGTGACCTGAAGACCAATCTGGTGGTCTTCGACGGCACCGAATTGGGCCAGCTGCAGCGGGGATTCAACTCGATGGTCGGCGGCCTGCGAGAACGCGAGCGGGTCCGCGCCCTCTTCGGCCAACACGTCGGCCGCGAGGTCGCCGAACTGGCCGAGAAGCAGCAGCCCGAACTCGGTGGCGAGGAGCGTCCCGCCGCCGTGATCTTCGTCGACGTCATCGGTTCCACGCAGCTGGTGACCAGCCGGCCCGCCGTCGAGGTGGTCGAGTTGCTCAACCGGTTCTTCGCCGTCGTCGTCGACGAGGTGGACCGGCACCACGGACTGGTCAACAAGTTCGAGGGTGACGCGGTGCTGGCCGTCTTCGGGGCGCCGGTGGCACTGGAGAACGCCGAGGAGGAGGCGCTGGCCGCCGCCCGCGCGATGGCCCGGCGGCTGCGCGAGGAGGTTCCGGAGTGTCAGGCGGGCATCGGGGTGGCGGCGGGCCAGGTGGTGGCGGGCAACGTAGGTGCCAAGGATCGGTTCGAGTACACCGTGATCGGCGAGCCGGTCAACGAGGCCGCCAGGCTGTGTGAACTGTCCAAGGACATCGACGGGCACCTCGTCGCGTCGTCGGACACCGTCGCCCGGGCCGGCGACGAGGAAGCCGCCCGGTGGACGTTGGGCGATTCGGTGACGCTGCGTGGCTACGACCAGCCGACGCGGCTGGCCGTACCGGCCTAGAAGCCGGGGACGGCTCGGGTACCGCGTCCTGCTCCGTCATCCACGGCTGACCGACCCCGACTGCCGAGCGATCCACGCGCGACCCGCCTTGGCGGCGCGCACCAGCGCCCCGTACTCGCCGAAATAGTCGGCGACCGCACCCACCGCCGGCACCATCCCGAGATACCGGAAGATGCGGCGCGGCCGAGAGCGCTTGCCGAGTTCGCCGCCGATGGCGCGCAGCTGCCCCGCCACCCGCCAGAGCGGCTTGAGGAGCGCCAGCGGCGTACCGTCCAACGGCGAGGAGTCGGGCTCGGGCACGGGTTCTGCGGCGACGCTGTCGTCGTAGGCGTCGGCGGGCAGCTCGCGTCCGCACATCACCGACGCCAGCAGCCGCACCTGCTGCCCGTAGTCGTCGACGCCGCATTCCCGCGCGACGGCGCACAGCACGATGGCCTGGCTGGCGAAGCCGAGCGCGTCCTGCAGCGGCAACCGGTCGGCCACGGCGCCGAAGACCCCGGGAAAGGCCACCAGGACGGTGTCGACGGCACCAACCCGGTGGACCCACCAGTCGATCCGGTCGTCGAGGTCCATCTCCGTCCAGGCCTGGGTGCCCGGAACGTCGGCGGTGTTGAGCACCCACGACAGCGCGTCGAGCGCGCGGTCGACCGAACCGGCGGAGTCTCCGACGCGGTGGCTTCGATCCTTCAAACCGAACGGGTCCGACCGCGACAACAGGTCGACGACGGGGTTGATGACACGGACCGCCCGGCTCAACGCGCACGCCACGTCGGCGTCGTCGATCGTGGCGGAGGGCAGCGGGATGAGAGCCATGGTTGATCTCTACCCGTTTCGACCCCGACTTACATGTCGGTTTTCCGCCAGTGCTGTCGGCACCAGCGTGTAAGTGTCTAGGTATGTACGACGACTTCGACCGCTGCTACCGGGCCGTTCAGTCCAAGGACGCACGGTTCGACGGGTGGTTCGTCACGGCCGTCCTCACGACGGGGATCTATTGCCGTCCCAGCTGTCCGGTGCGGCCTCCGCTGGCCCACAACGTCCGGTTCCATCCGACCGCAGCAGCGGCGCAACGGGCGGGTTTCCGCGCATGCAAGCGCTGCCGGCCCGACGCCTCGCCGGGCTCGCCGGAGTGGAACGTCCGTGGTGACGTGGTGGCGCGGGCAATGCGGTTGATCGCCGACGGCACGGTCGACCGCGACGGCGTCGCGGGGCTGGCAGCTCGACTGGGCTACACGACCCGTCAGGTCGAGCGGCTGATGCAGGCCGAGGTGGGCGCCAATCCCCTTGCCCTGGCACGCGCACAGCGCACCCAGACCGCGCGGATCCTGATCGAGACCACCGATCTGCCGTTCGGGGACGTCGCCTTCGCCGCCGGGTTCTCCAGCATTCGCCAGTTCAACGAGACGGTGGTGTCGGTGACGGCCCTGACCCCGACTGCCCTTCGTGAGCGCGCCAGCTCGACGTTCGGCCCCGGCCGGCCGACGGGCTCCGGCGTGCTGAGCCTGCGGCTGCCGGTGCGGACCCCCTTTGCCTACGAGGGGCTGTTCGGCCATCTCGCGGCCAGCGGCGCCCACGGCGTAGAGGAGGTCCGCGACGGTGCGTACCGTCGAACTCTGCGCCTCACCGCGGGCAACGGGATCGCGAGCCTGACGCCGCATCCCGATCACGTGCAGTGCGAGTTGGTCCTGGACGACTTCCGCGACCTGTCGAGCGCGATCGCCAGGTGCCGCAGACTCCTCGACCTGGATGCGGACCCGGAGGCGGTGGTGGACGCCCTCGGCGCCGATGCAGACCTGAGTGCACTGATCGCGAAGGCGCCGGGACAGCGCATACCCCGCACGGTCGACGAGACGGAGCTGGCGCTGCGCGTCGTCATAGGCCAACAGATCTCGGTCAAGGCGACGCGAACCCATGCCGGACGGCTCGCGCAGGCCTACGGCACACCGGTCGACGATCCGAAGGGCGGGCTGACCCACGTGTTTCCCAGCGTCGAGCAGCTCGCGAGCATCGACCCGGCGCACATCAAGTTTCCGAAGTCGCGACAGCGCACGTTCACGACGCTGGTCGGTGCGCTCGCCGACGGCTCCGTCACGTTGGATCCGGGGTGTGACTGGGACAGGGCGCGCCAACAGCTGCTGTCACTGCCCGGCATCGGCCCGTGGACCGCGGAGGTGATCGCCATGCGCGGCCTCGGCGATCCCGACGCGTTCCCCGTGACCGATCTTGGTGTCCTCGCCGCGGCGAAGACCCTCGGCCTGCCTGCCGATCCGAAGCCCTTGTTGGTACGCAGCGGTCGCTGGCGGCCATGGAGAGCCTATGCGACGCAACATCTTTGGACCGCGCTCGAGCACGACGTGAACTATTGGCCACCCAAGACGACAGCGAAGGAAAGATGATGGAGACCGTGTACTTCCGCACGATGGACAGCCCCGTGGGTCCGCTGACGCTCGCCGGCCGCGGTGGCCGACTCCAGCATTTGAGGATGGTCGACCAGACCCACGAACCCAGTCGCGACGGCTGGGAACCCGACGACTCGCTCTTCGGGGACGCCATCGATCAACTGGCGGCGTACTTCGCCGGCGACCTGCTCGAGTTCGATCTGGATCTCGACCTCGTCGGCACGGAGTTTCAACGCCGAGTGTGGGCCGCCCTCCTCGACATTCCCTATGGCGAAACACGGTCCTATGGCGAGATTGCGCGTCACATCGGATCACCCGGGGCATCGCGTGCGGTGGGATTGGCGAATGGCCACAATCCGATTGGCATCATCGTGCCGTGCCATCGCGTCATCGGCGCGAATGGCAGCTTGACCGGATATGGCGGCGGATTACCCAAGAAGAAGCAATTGCTCGAAATGGAGCGCAACCGACTGTCGCCAATTGCGACGCTATTCGATTGATCCGTAGTCATCGTCCTGAATCGACGATGGCATTGAAATGCCTAAGGCCCCCAACATAGTTGGGGGCCTTAGGTTAATGGGTGTTCGGCGGTGTCCTACTTTTCCACCCGATGGGGCAGTATCATTGGCGCTGGTAGGCTTAGCTTCCGGGTTCGGGATGGGACCGGGCGTTTCCCTACCGCTGTTGCCGCCGTAACTCTATTTGTGTGCCCCACTGGTGTTATTTGGTGGTGGGGTGTGGTCTGTCCGATTCGTGGACGGTGTGTGGTTGCGAGTGCACGCGGGGTGCAAATGTG